>CAYXGK010000001.1:0-7006 GCA_964464565.1 uncultured Muribaculaceae bacterium
TAGTTGGTACTACTGTTGGAACTGTAGTTGGTACAACAGTTGGTGCAATAGTTGGTACTACTGTTGGAACTGTAGTTGGTACAACAGTTGGTGCAATAGTTGGCACTATAGTTGGTACTACTGTTGGAACTGTAGTTGGCACTATAGTTGGTACTACTGTTGGAACTGTAGTTGGTACAACAGTTGGCGCTAAAGTTGGTATTAATGTGGGTGCTACTGTTTCTATTGATATTGGATATGGTTTTACATCCACATTTTTATATTTTTTTGTAGCATTCATTGAATAAAGGATTGATAATCCAGCAATCGCCGCAGATAAAAATGCAATTTTTTTATTTCTAGATGCTTTTTTACCTAATTTTTCTTTTGCTTCTTGAAGTTTTTGTTTTTCTATTTTTTCTTGTCTTTCCATAATACCAACTGCTTTTTCGTAATTAATATTATTATAATTAAATTCTACTTTATAACCTTGGCTTGGAAAATAATTTATCTTAGTTTTATGGTTTACTTCTTCTACTCTACCAATTTTAAGCATTTCACCATCAATTACTTGTAATATTTTATTTATTAAATCATAATTATTTACTGTTTCTACTCTATATTTTGTTGGTTTCGTTAAATCATAAATATATAAATTCATAAGTTGATTATTTTTAAAAGTTTCATAATATAAAACTTTATTTAATAGTTCTTCCATTAATTTTTCCCCCTTTTATTTTCCGTTAAACTAATCTCTTAGTGTATGGTTTTTTGTCTAATCCTAAATCCATTCCTTCTTGATTTTTATTTAAACCTAATCCTAAATCTTCTTCTTTAGGTATAGACTGAACAATTACACGATTCATAAGTGCACTTAATGCCAAATCTGCCACTTCCATACCATCACTTCTTACGCCGTATTTAAATAATTCACCCATTTCACGTACTTTTGGTGGTGCTGGTAAATTTTGCAATTCTGCTTCAGTAAACTCACCGCCATAATAATCTTCAATTTCAGATATTTTTGGGTATATTGTATATTGAGTGAATAAAGTACCTGTTTCATTTGTTGCATAAAAGTCTACTCTATTCATAATTCCATCTTCCATTATGTCTCTTCTTGCTCTTCCTTCAAATGGAATTGTTATATTAAATTTTTCGTCAGTAAATACATAATTTGAAGGTATGATTTCTGTTAAACTACTTAATGCTATAAGTCCTATTAATTCTACTGAAGGTAGATATGCATTTCTATCGAATTCTCTAACTGCGTGAGCTACTTTATTGAATTCTTCTACGTTACCTGTTTTTAAATCATATTCAGTATAATTAATTTTATTAAAATCTTCTCTTATTTTTTCAACAGCTAATAATGTTTCATAATCCCTTGAATCCAATAAATATGTCGAAAATTTTATTTTATCAGTTGCATATTTTGCTGCTAATATTCCGGTTTCAGCTAAGCATTGATATGTTAGTAATGCTTCTCTTTCTCTTTCTTCTAAAGATAAACCGTCAAAAGGAATTCTTAAATTTATAATACTTATTACATTATAAAAAATATCCAAATCGTACTTATCTAAATTATATGTTGAGTCAGAATTAATTCCCATTGATGTCATATCTATTTGCTTTAATCTAATGAATTCATCACGAAGTTGTTTTACTTTTTCATCATATATCCTTTGAGGATAATTTACATCTTCAAAACTAGTTTCCATTTTTCTTTCTTGTGCAAATGTTGTTGCTTTTGAAATTGTAGGAGTTGAAAAACTTAGAAGTACTGCTAATGCTAATGCTCTTAAACTTTTCTTATTCATAAAAATTCCCCCTTTTTTGAATAATTTGATGTTATTATACACATATTTACAATTTTGTCAAGTTTTTAACAAATATCATTCTATCCCTATTTTGTAAATCTTTCTTAGTAATTATTTCAATATTATCAAAATATTTGTTTATTATATTAATAATTTCTTCTTTTTGTGATGCTCCAATTTCAAATGCTATTAAAAAGTCATCTTTTAATATTTTTTTTACATCTTTCAATATTTTTTCATAGTAAAATAAACCTTTATTTTTTGCATATAAAGCAATATCTGGTTCATTATTTTTTACCAATTTTTCTATTTCTTCTTTATAAGAGATATATGGTGGATTACTAATTACTATATTATACCGTTCTTGTTTTTTTATAAATGGTTTAAGTAAATTACCTTGAATAATATTTATATCTAATCCCCTTGCATTGATTTTAGCAACTTTTAGAGCCTTTTTACTAATATCGGATATATTTACACTAGCGTTTGGTAATTTCTTTTTTAAGGTTATTCCAATGCATCCTGAACCAGTCCCAATATCCAGTATATTTATATTATTATTATTATTAAAATGTTTATTAATTATTTTTATTGTATTTTCAACCAGTTCTTCCGTTTCAAATCGTGGAATTAGTGTGCTTTTATTTACTATATATTCATAACCATAAAAGTTTGTTTTTCCAAGCACATATTGAATAGGTTCATTTTTTAGTCTATCAATTTGTTTTATTGCTTTTTTATATGTTTTATTGTTAAAACTATCAGGTAAATTTAAAGAAGCTATAAAGTATTTTGAATCTTTATCGCTTATATTTATGTTTTTTATGTAAGAAAAAAGATCAATTGTTTTGTAATTTTCTTTTTTGATCTTCATTTATTAATTCCTCAATTAAATCATCTAATTTTCCAAGCATAATTCTATCTAAATTCATTAGTGTAAAATTTATTCTATGGTCTGTTACTCTATTTTGTGGATAATTATAAGTTCTTATTTTTTCTGCTCTATCACCATTTCCAATTTTTGTTCTTCTTTCTGCATCTTCTTTTTCTTCATGTTGCCTTATAGTTTCTTCATAAATCTTGCTTTTTAATATTTGCATAGCTTTTTCCCTATTTTGAATTTGGCTTCTTTCATTTTGGCAAGTAACAACTATTCCAGTAGGAATATGTGTCATTCTAACTGCACTGTCGGTTGTATTAACTGATTGACCACCTGCTCCGCCCGATCTATATACATCTACTTTAATATCAGATTCTTTTATTTCTATATCTATGTCGTCGTGTTCTGGTAAAACAATTACTGTTGCAGTTGAAGTATGAACTCTTCCTTGTGATTCTGTTTCAGGCACTCTTTGTACTCTATGTGTACCACTTTCATATTTCAATTTAGAATATGCTCCATTTCCTTTTATCAAAAATTCTATTTGAGAATAACCACCAGAAGATCCTTTTACTTCGTTAATTATTTCTAATTTCCATTTTTTTTCTTCTACGTACCTATAATACATATCGAAAAGGTCTCCAGCAAAAATATTTGCCTCATCTCCTCCTGCTGCTCCTCTTATTTCAAATAGAACATTTTTATTATCATTAGGATCTTTTGGAACCAACATTAATTCTAATTTATTTTCTGTACTTGATTTTTCTATATTTAATTTTTCTATTTCCTCTTTTGCATAAACAACAAGGTCACTATCATTTAATAATTGTTCAGCATCATTAAGAGATTGTATTATTTTTTTATATTTATTGTATTCGATTACAATGTCTTCTAAGTCGCTTTTTTCTTTTGATAGCGATTTAATACTACTTACATTAGACAGTACTTCAGGTTTTAATAATTCTTCTTGTAAAGAATTATATTTTTTTAATATTTCTTCTAGCCTATCTATCATAAGTCCTCCTTATATTATATCGTCTGATTCTAAATCCTCTTCATCTATAACAGATAATTCATCTAATTCACTAATCACTTCATCATCTTCATCCATTATGTCTTCATCATCTTCTACTATGTCATCTTCTATTTCTTCATCTTCTTCTTTAATGTCATCATCTTCTTCATCTTCATCGATATCAAAATCATCAATTATTTCTAAACTTTCTAAATCATCTAATTCATCATCTTCTATTATTGTTTTTATAGCATATTTTTCTTTTAAATCCCATTTTCCATCTTCAAGCAAGTGAAATCTTTTGTCTAAATTTAAAGTAGTGTAGAAATCGCCAATAACATTTTTATATTTTTCTACATCTAAATTTAATAAAACGCATATTTCGTTAAACAATTCTAACGTTGTTTTTGACTCCTTATCTTCTTTAATTATGTTATAAGCTATATCTTGATAAGTTAATTTTTCTATTTCAATATTTCTTTTTTTCATATTTTCCTCCATCTTATTATAAAAACATTAATTTATATTCAAAAATACCCATGTCTGATTGTGCGTTTTTTAATTGATATCGAATTAGAATATAAGTTTCTTGTATTTCTAATTTTAATGTTGTTACAGTTAAATCTAAACTTAAACCTATAAATAGTATTTTGTGAATACAATCTATTGACTTACCCTCTTCAAATTCTAAATTTAAATCATAATCTTCGTTTTTTCTATTTAAAGTAACTCTATTATTATTAATAATTAAAGAAACCTCCAAATCTTCTTCATTATATATTATTGAACCAGTTCTTTGATCATATTTTGCTAAAGTTTCTAATGTGGTCATTTCTTCTTCAGAGTTTATTAGGATTGTTTTTATTTTTATTTCTTTCATGTTATCTCCTGTAAAAAATTACATAGCACATTATAACATATTTTTTTATAAAATAAAGACTTTTTCAAAAAATAAAAAAAAACAAATTAATTAATAATTTGTTAATATACGATAACAGTTCTTGTTACAGTAATTGCTTTATTTCCCGCTGTATCCGTAACATCATAATCAATATAGTATGTACCTATTTTTGAGGTATCTACTGTTCCTTTTTTTGTAATTCTTGCCGTTATTGTTCCATCTATGTTATCTGTTGCCACTGCACCCGGATCAGTAAATGTATTATTTTTTATAATATTTATTGTTTGATTTCCCAATAATGTTATTATTGGTTTAACAGAATCTGAAGAAGTTATTGAATTTTCTACAATGATAGTTCTTGTTACAGTGTATGAAGATTTACTATAGGTTTTTGTATAAGTACCAACGGTTGAAGTATTAACTGTACCAGTTATGTATGCTGGAGCTAAATCGGTAATAGTTGTATTACCTAAATTTATCAATACAGCTCCATACTCAGTATACGAACTGTTTTTCCTAATTTTAATTTCTTTTGGTCCTTTTAGAACGATTATTTCCCCTGTTGATTGTGTTTTATCATATAAAGTATATACTTCTTCATTTATTAAATAAATATAGACAGAATCACTTATATCAATTGTTTGTTTATCATTTATTTTCAAATCTTTATCTTTTATAAAACCTTTGTTATACAAAGTTTCTACTGTTATTTGTACTATATTATTTATTTTTAATTGAGGAATTTCTTCTTCATAATTTAAATAATACATTTTTGCTGATTCTTCAATTAAACTAACTTGTCTATCACTAGCAAATGATTTAGCATAATTTAAATCCTTATTAACAACAGACACCAAAATTCCAATTAAAATACCAAAAAGTATTAAAACTGCTAAAAGTTCTATTAAAGTAAAACCTTTTTTATTCATAAAACCTCCACTAAAAGTCATTAGTAACAATTACATATCTATATATTGTATTTGAGTTGTTATATGAATACTCTAATTTATAAACACCCTCAGTAGATGTATCAACTGTTCCTACACCTGTTACATTATTATTTGTATTTGTTCCATCAAATCCTATTGCACCTGGATCATTATAAGGTGTACCTACTTTAACTTTATCATTTAAATATCCCTTTAGTGTTATTTTTGATTTTTGACTTTGATTTATATCATAAAATGCAGTTAATTTTGAATTGTAATCTAAAGTAATGTATATATTATCATCTAAAAATAATATTTTATTTGTCATAGGATTTTTTAAATTAGATTCTAAATAATTATTTTCTATTAAAGTTATTAATGATAAATTCATAAATCCAAATTTATTTAGTTCATCAGCATCTCTTATATTATCTGTAATATATTTTTTTGCTGCTACTTCAATGTTTTTTACTACCGTTTGTGTTGCTTTTTGTTTAGATTCATTTATTATATTGCTAACTAAAGGAATTGTAATAGTAAGTAATAACATTATTATTATTAATACAGCCAATAATTCTACCAATGTGAATCCATTTTTTTTCATAAAAACTCCTTTTTAAGAGAAAACATTATTATATCTACTTTTCTATTTTTATTATTATTTGATATAACCTTTCAAAATCAAATTCTTCATAATCTATAATCATACCAGTATTTTTTATTGTTTCTACTACTTTTTTTATCATATTTTTTGAACTCTCTATATCATTTTTATTATTAGTTGTTTGATCTTCGACATTGAATAAAAATTTATTTTTGTTTTCTACTACTGCATTATCTGGTTGTAATAAATTTGAACCTTCCTCTTTTGTATCAGGAGCCAATAATTGATTGATGTCAAAATTCTTTTTAGGTACATCATTGATATTTTTTGCATTGTTTTTTTGAATATCAATATCAAATACATTTTGTGGTTTAATATATGTATCTTCTATATCTATTTTTGGAATAACATATGGACTTTGACTCACATCTCTAGCAGAAGAAAATAAATTTGATTTCGAATTATCATCTACACTATTTAATTTGTTTATTAATTCTATTTGTGGATTTACTTCAACACCTCTTATTGGTTCTGGTGCTACTTCTTTTTTAATTATTTCTTCATTGTTAAATATAAAAGGTCTAGGAACATTTATTTTTTGTTCTTCTTGATGTGTTGTTAAAAAATCTTCAGGTATAATTTGTGGTGTTGGAATGGGTTGATTAACAACTGGTTCTAAATTTACGTTATTTAAATTAAAATCCATTATATTTACTGATTTATTAATTTGTTCTGGTTGTGGAATAATTAATTCATCTGCTTGACTACTTCCAAAGTGGTCTTTAATATATTCATCAGTTTCTTTTACTGTCATTTTTTTTGCTATTATTTCATTTAATAAATTTTGTTGTTCTAATGAATCTTTTATTGATAATAAA
>CAYXGK010000001.1:7016-38936 GCA_964464565.1 uncultured Muribaculaceae bacterium
AACTTCTAGCATGTCTTTCAGATATTTTTTCAGTAATCAACGCTTCTTGAACATTTTCATTTAATGATAAAAGTCTTAACTTATTTGCAATATATGATTGGCTTTTTCCTAAACGTATCCCTAATTGTTCTTGAGTTATACCTCTTTCAAGCAATTTTTTAAATGATTTTGCTTCTTCTAATGCGGTCATTTCCTTTCTATGTAGATTCTCTACAATAGCAACTTCGGCACTAGAATTGTCATCTAAATCTGCTATTAATGCAGGCACTTTTGTTAATCCGGCAATTTGTGATGCTTTAAATCTTCTTTCACCTGCTATAATTTCGTATTTATCTCCAAGACGTCTTAAAACTAATGGTTGTATTATACCATGTTGTTTTATTGATTCTGCCAATTCCAAAAGTGATCTTTCATCAAAATTCAATCTTGGTTGAAACCTATTAGGAATTATGTCGTCTAAAAATATTTCTTTTATTTCTTTATCAAAGTTACCATTCATATCTTATCCACCTATTTATTCTTATAAATATAATAATACTAAAAAAACAAAAAAATTACAACATCTTTTTATTTTAATGGACTTTGTTTAATTATTTTATAAGATCTTGGATATATTGAGTTTGTTTCTTTTATTTTTTTAATTTTTATAAGGGTCCTTTTACTATTTCCAAATGGTAAATTAAATTCTATAATTTTTTCTATTTTGCAATTTAATTTTTCTAAAAACAATGTAGATTCATTTAATTCCCCTTTCATAGGTATAAAATAACCATTTATTTTTGTAATAGGAATGCATAATTCTGAAATTACATTTAAACTTGAGACTGCTCTACATGTTACTAAATCATATTTCTCTTTTGTTTTTTTTAAATATTCTTCTACCCTATCGTTTATTATGATTATATCTTTCAAATTCAAAATATCTATAATTTCTTCTAAAAATTTTGTTTTTTTAGTAATTGATTCTACTAAAGTAAGTTTTATATTAGGATATAATATTTTTAGTACAATTCCTGGAAAACCAGCACCAGTTCCCACATCACAAACACTAATATTATTAATGTCAATTATTTTTGTTAGTGTTAAACTATCATAAAAATGTTTTAAATATACATCTTTTTTTTCAGTTATAGAGGTAATATTTGTTTTTAAATTATATTCTATTAAATAAGAATAAAAAGTCTCTAATTTTGATAATTGTTCTTCATTTATATCAATGTTAATTTTTTTTAATTCATCAATAAATTCTATCTCATTCATTTTTAAAATACCTCTTCATATAAACTAATAATATCGATATATCAGACAAATTAACACCGCTTATTCTACTTGCTTGGCCTATAGATTTTGGTCTAATTTTCTTTAATTTTTGTCTTGCTTCAGATGCAATATTTTTAATATTATCATAATTGATATCCTCTGGAATCTTTTTATATTCAAGTTTTAACATATTTTGGGCATTTTTCTCTGTTTTTTTTATGTAACCTTCATATTTAATAATTATTTCTACTTGTTCTAATTCCTCATTTGAATAGTTTTTATCTATTGCTGTTCTAACATCAAATATACTTGATTCTGGATGCTTTAAATATTGATATAAAGTTTCTTTATTAATCTTTATATTATTAACATTATTTAATAATTCTTCAATATTGTTCTTTTTTATAATAAAATTATTATATCTTTCATCACTTATTAAACCTATATTTTTTCCATATTCTGTTAATCTTAAATCAGCGTTATCGTGTCTTAATAATAATCTATATTCCGCTCTTGATGTTAGTAATCTGTAAGGTTCGTATGTTCCTTTTGTAATTAAATCATCTATTAAAACACCAATATATGCTTCATTTCGTTTTAATACTAGTGGTGCTTTATTTTTTATTTTATTTGAAGCATTAATTCCCGCTATTAAACCTTGACATGCTGCTTCTTCATAACCGCTTGTTCCATTTATTTGACCTGCAGTAAATAGATTTTTAATTATTTTAGTTTCCAAATTATTATTTAATTGCATAGGATTAATTGCATCATATTCTATAGCATATGCATATTTTTTTATAATAGCGTTTTCCAAGCCTGGTAATGAATGAACAAGTTTTTCTTGTATATCTATTGGCATACTTGTAGAAAAACCTTGTAAATAAATATCTTCATAATAGATACTTTCTGGTTCTAAAAAAATTTGATGAGTTTCTTTATCATTAAACCTTATTATTTTGTCTTCAATAGATGGACAGTATCTTGGACCAACACCTAAAATATCTTCTATTGCTCCATACATAGATGATTTATTTAAATTATCAAGTATAATTTGCTTTGTTTCTTTTGTAGTATGAATTAAATGACAAGGAATTTGTTTTTTTACATCATAATACACTTTATTTTCAAAACTAAATGTATATTGTTCTTCTGATCCCGATTCTTCTTTTGTTTTAGAAAAATCTATTGAATTTTTTTCTATTCTTTGAGGTGTACCAGTTTTTAACCTAATTATTTCAAAGCCTAATTTTTTTAAATTATCACTTAAAAAAAGTGAGGGCCTTTCTTCCATTGGACCACTTCTTTTTCTTGTTGACCCGACTAATATGTCACTCTTTAAATATGTTCCAGTTGTTAATATTACGGCATTAGAAAAAATTTTAGTATTGTTTTCTAAAATAATACCAATTATAGTATTGTTTTCTATTATTAAATCCTCAACCATAGATTCCAATAACTCTAAATTTTTTTCATTTTTCAAGGTTTTTAACATTTCTTTTGGGTATGCTATTTTATCAGCTTGACATCTTAAACTTCTAACCGCAGGACCTTTTCCGGTATTTAACATTTTCATTTGAATTAATGTTTTATCTGCACACTTCCCCATTTCACCACCAAGTGCATCTATTTCTCTAACTACTATTCCCTTTGCTGATCCGCCGATTGAAGGATTACATGGCATTTGAGCAATTGTATTAAAATTACTTGTTACTAATAATGTTTTATGAGATAAACGCGAAGTAGCCAAAGCTGCTTCGCATCCTGCGTGTCCACCACCAACAACAATAACATCATAATTCATAAAATCACCTGATTTCCAAAGAAGATTATATTAGATAAATAAATAATTTACAACTTTAATTAAAAGGTTTTTATTGGTACTATAAGTTGAATTAAATTTTCATCTTCTGGAGACCTTAATATAATTGGTTTAATTTCTCCACTTAATAGTATTAAAGTTTTTTCACCTTTTATTGTTCTTAATGCTTCCATCATATATTTAGAAGAATAAGAAATTTCTAAATTTGTATTATTATTTTTATTTACATTAATTTTTTCTTCTATTTTACCTATTTCTTGAGAATTTGAACTAATTACAAATTCTGTATCTTTTAATTCCATTTTTATTACATTTTTATCTTTTTCACTTGTTAATAAAGATGCTCTATCTATAGAATTATATAATTCATTAGTGTTAACAGTAATTTCTACTAAGGATTCTGTTTTTATTAATTTAGAAGTATCTGGATATGATCCATTTAATAATCTAGATTGAAATAATATATTGTCAAATTTAAATAATATATTATTTGAAAATATATGTATTTCAATTTGTTCAGACTCATCATTTACTATTTTAGATAATTCTATTAAGTTTTTTCCAGGTATTACAATATTTATATCTTCATCTATTTTTTGTTCTAATTTAATAGTTTTTTTTGCTAATCTATATGAGTCAGTTGCTACACATTCCATTTTATTATCATTAATTTTTAAATTTATTCCAGTTAATATTGGACGGGATTCCTGATTAGATATAGCAAAAGAAGTTTGATTTATAATATTTTTTAATATTGTTTTATCAAGTTTAATTGGATTTTCTACTAATTCTAAAGTTTTATCAGGAAATTCTTCTGGATTCATTCCATTTAAATTGTATTCACCATTATTAGTATTTATTGTTAAATTTAATCCATCAGTTACTATTTCAATATTTTCTGTTGGAATTTTTCTAATCAACTCTATAAAGTATTTTCCAAGTATGACAATACTTCCTTTATTATTAATTTTTTCAATATATTTTTTATCTATAAAACTTCTTATAGTTATTTCATTATCACTACAAGTTAATGATAAACCATCACTATCTAAGTCTAATTTAATACCACCTAAGATAGGTATTATATTCTTAGAAGATATTGCTTTAGATACATTATTTAAATTTTCTAAAAATATTTCTTTTTTTATTATAAAATTCATATTATTTTCCTCATTTCTTCTTTTATTTTTATTATTACAGTGGATTATGTTGATAACTCAATTTCTCTCTTTAATTTTAACACATTATATATGTATTTATTAACATTATTTAAGTTTCTTTTTCAACAGCTCAATTATATTTTTAAAATCTTTATTATTTTTCATTTCTAACTCTATTTTATTACAAGCATGTATTATTGTAGTATGATCTCTTCCACCAAATTCAATGCCAATTCTAGGAAAGCTTTCATCAGTTAATTGTCTTGATAAATACATTGCAACTTGTCTAGGTAGTGATATTTTATTATTTCTTTTCTTAGAATTCATATCTTCTGTTGTAATTTGATAATAATCACAAACAATTTTCTGAATTTTTTGAATGTTATTTTTTAAATATGAAGTTGAATTTAAATAATCACTTAATGCTTCTTTAGCAACTTCAATATCGATTTCCTTCTTATTAAATATTGCTGTATAAGCAAATAATCTATTTAATGCTCCTTCTAGTTTTCTTACATCAGATGTACAATTATTAGCTATAAATATTAAAACATCGTCTTTTATTGGCTTTGCTATTTCATGAACTGATAATTTTTTCTTTAGTATTTCTATTCTAAGCTCATAATCAGGAGGAAAAATATTTACTGCTAATCCCCAATTAAATCTTGTTCTCAATCTTTCTTCTAATAATTTTAAATCATCAGGAGATCTATCAGAAGATATTATTATTTGTTTTCCTTCTTGATGTAATTCATTAAAAGTATGAAAAAATTCTGTTTGACTTTCTGTTGCACCTGCTAAAAACTGAATATCATCAATTATTAAAACATCTATATTTCTATATTTATCTTTAAACGATTCAACATATTCTATATTATTTTCATCACTTTTTCTTTTATTTATAGCAACAAAATCAGATTTAAATTTATCGCTTGTAATATATAAAACCTTTTTATTAGTTGTTTCTATTATATAATTTCCTATTGCATGCATTAAATGTGTTTTACCAAGTCCGCTGCTTCCATATAAAAATAATGGATTATATGCTTTACCGGGACGTTCAGCAACCGCAAAAGCAGCAGTAAAAGCTATTCTATTTGTTTCACCAATTACAAAAGTATCGAAAGTATAATTAGGATTTAAATTAGCTTGTATAGGATTATTGAAAGGAACACCTTCTTCAATATTTTTTATTTCTTTATCATTAATTTCTTCTTCTAATAAAAAATTAAATTCAAAATTAGTTCCTGTTAATGAATTAATTGTTTCTTTTAACAAATCACCATAGTTTTCTTGAATATTTTTCTTATGTATATTCATAGGAACAATAATATATATTTTTTTATTTTCTATTTTATGAAGTTTAGTGTCACTAAACCAGGTTTCATATGATATAGGAGATATTTTATCTTTTATTAAATTTAAAAAATTATCCCATAATTTTATTTCCTCCATTTTACCTCCCTATTTGAATAATATATTAATATTGTAAATCATTTTAACTTAAATTTAAACAATAAAATAGAAATTAACAACTTATAAACAATTTATCCACATAGTTATCAACAACATAAGAATATATAAAATATGAAATAAATAAAGATATCCACAAATTCAGTAATATTTTCATATTAACAACAATATTTTTTCATCAACATACTTGTTAATATGTTAATAACAAAAGCAATTGACTTTTACCCACATTACCATTATAATTATAATGTTTTAAAGACAGGAGGAATATTATGAAAAGAACATTTCAACCCAATACGTTAAAAGAAAAAAAGACTCATGGGTTTATGGCTAGAAAAAAAGCTAATACTGGAATCGTTGCTAAAAGAAGAAAAAAGGGAAGAGAAAAATTAACTAAATAAAAATACCACAAGTGGTGGTTTTTTGTTATGTGGTGTAAAAATGAAAAAAATGAATATTGTAAAATCAAATGAAGATTTTGATAACATAATAAAAAACGGTAAGATATTAAAAAATAGGTATTATGTAATATATTATATAGATAAACAAAAAGCTAATTACAGAGTAGGAATTGCTATTCCAAAAAAAACAGGTATAGCAGTAAAAAGAAATAAAATTAAACGTCAAATAAGAGATATATTAGATAAAAATAATGATAAACTAAAAAAAATAGATTATATAATAATAGTTAGAAATGCTATATTAGATTTAGATTATAAACAAATGGAAAAAAATTTAATAACGTTATTAGATAATATTTAGAAGGATATATATGAATAAAAAAATAGTATTAATTTTATTACTTATGTTAGTTTTAACAGGGTGTTCAAAAACTTTGGTGGATAAAGATAAAAATCCAGTAAAATATGAATCTTCTCAATTATGCGAAAAATGTGAAGAAATTTGTTCTAATAAGAATAATAAAGATACATGTTTAAATGATTGTAAAAAAGATTGTGAACTTATAAAATTAAATGAAACTGGTCAAACGCTTACAGAAAACATACTTTGCAAACCAACAAACAAAGATGTTTTAGAGATTTATAAAAAATATGAAGTTAATTTAGAAAAATTGCCGGATTGTGATGAATATAAATTATCAAGCAGTAAATATGAAGGATTATGGGATACAATATTTGTTAAACCACTTGCTTGGTTAATACTAAAATTAGGTACTATATTAAATAATTATGGATTATCTTTAATATTAATTAGTATACTTATAAGATTAGTATTGATTCCAATTACAAAAAGTACTGCATTGCAGTCAGAAAATATTAAAAAAGCGCAACCAGAAATAAAAAAGATAGAAAAGAAATATGAAGGAAAAACAGATCAAGAATCTGTGATGAAAAAAAGTCAAGAAACAATGCTTTTATATAAGAAATATAATATAAACCCGATGTCTAGTTGTATATTTGCATTAATTCAAATTCCCTTGTTATTTGCATTTATCGAAGCAATAAATAGAACACCAGCAATTTTTGAAGGAAAATTCTTAGGTTTAAATTTAGGAATGACTCCATTAATTGCTATTCAAAAAGGCTTCTGGTGGTATATTATAATAGTAATTATTTTAGGAATAATCACTTACTTATCATTTAAATTAAATAAAGGTGCTTCTTCAACATTGGATAATCAAAAACAAATGAACGTAATGAATACTGTATTTATTGTAATGATAGTATTTATGTCGTTTAGTATGTCAACTGCAATTAGTTTATACTGGATGGCATCAAACTTATTTACTGTATTACAAAACATATTTGTAATGAAAAGAGGTTAATATGATAAAAGTATATGAATATTTAGAAAAAAATTTAGAATTAGCAAAGGAAAAAATGTTTTATGAGTTAAACGTTTCAGAAAAAGATGTTTTTTATAAAGATGTAGAAGAAACAATAGGATTGTTTAAATCAAAAAAAACAAAACTAACAGCGATACTAAAAGACGATGTTATTAATTATACAAAATATTTGATTTTAGAAATAACTTCTAAAATGGGATTAGATGTAAAAGTAGAAGTTAAAAAAAGAGATGAATATTTAAAATTTATTTTATTTTCTGATAATAATTCTGTATTAATAGGAAGAAATGGACAAACTTTAGATTCTTTACAAGTAATTTTAAGGAGTTCAATTCAAAATATTACTGGATTCAAAATAAATATAATAACAGATGTAGAAGATTATAGAGACAAACAACAAAGAAATTTGGAAAGAACTATAAAAAATATTGCATTTGAAGTTAAAAAAACTGGTGTAGAAGCAGTCTTAGATCCTATGAATTCATATGAAAGAAGATTAGTTCACAGCATTTGTTCAGAAATTCAAGGAATATCTACTGAATCAAACGGAGAAGAACCAAATAGATGTATTAAAATAAAAAAGAAATAAATCTTTAAGGAGTTAAAACTCCTTTTTTTAATGTTATAATGTTTGTGGGTGATTTTATGGAAGACACAATTGTTGGAATATCAACAGCTCTTGGTATAGGAGCAATATCAATTATTAGAGTAAGCGGAAAAGATACAATAGATATAGTAAATAGAATATTTTCAAAAGATTTGAGTAAAGTAGCTACTCATACTATTAATTATGGTTTTATTATGGAAAATAATATAATAATTGATGAAGTATTATTGAGTATAATGAAGGCTCCAAAAACATTTACCAAAGAAGATGTTATTGAGATAAATTGTCACGGAGGTATTGCTACTACAAATAAAATATTAGAGATATTAATAAAAAATGGAGCAAGATTTGCCGAACCAGGTGAATTTACAAAACGAGCTTTTTTAAATGGAAGAATTGATCTAATTGAGGCTGAATCAATTATGGATTTGATTAATTCTAAAACAGAAAGTTCTAGAAAACTTGCAATTAATGGAATAAGCGGAAATATATCAAATATGATAGAAACTCTTAGAAATAGCATTCTAAAAATTTTATCTAACATTGAAGCAAATATTGATTATCCAGAATACGAAGATATTCTAGTTATTACAAAAGATATGATAAATAGCGAAATATTAGTAATTGAAAATAGAATAAAAGAAATAATAAAACAAAGCGAAAATGGAAAAATAATAAAAGATGGAATTAAAACAGTTATACTTGGAAAACCAAATGTTGGTAAGAGTAGTTTGCTTAATAAATTAATAGATGAAGAAAAAGCCATTGTTACTGATATAGCGGGAACTACAAGAGATATTGTTGAAGGAAGTATATCAGTAAGTGGTGTATTATTGAATATAATAGATACAGCAGGAATTAGAACAACAACAGATTTAATAGAAAAAATTGGTGTAGATAAATCATTAAATCTAATTGATGATGCAGATTTAATAATTTTAGTTTTAAATAATAATGAAGAATTAGAAAAAGAAGATTATGAAATTATAGAAAAAACAAATAATAAAAATAGAATTATAGTAATAAATAAAATAGATTTAGCCAAAAAAATAAATAGAGATAATTTATTTGGTGATATAGTTGAAGTAAGTGCAATAAATAATGATATTGAAAACTTAAAAAACAAAATAATTGAAAAATTTAATTTAAATGAAATAGAGAAAAAAGATCCAAATTATTTGTTTAATACCAGACAAATTAGTACTTTAAAAAAAGCTTTGATTAGTATTGAAGATATAAAAAAAGGATTACAAGAAGAATTACCTGTTGATATATTAGAAATAGATTTACAACAAATTTTTGAATTTCTTGGAGATGTGATAGGTAAAAATTATAAAGAAGAATTAATTGATGAAATATTTAAAAACTTTTGTTTAGGAAAATAGTATGAAATTAGGTGAGTTAGAATTAAAAAAATTTAGGAATTATGATTCTGTTAAATTAATTTTTTCAAAAAATATAAATATATTTTATGGAGATAATGCAGAGGGAAAAACAAATATATTAGAAAGCATATATGTTTTAGCTATAACAAAATCACACAGAATAAATTCAGATAAATTTTTAATAAAAAATGATGAAAAAGCATCCAAAATAATAGGTAGATTGAATATAAAAAATGAATCAAAAAAATTAGAAGTATTAATTAATTCAAAAGGAAAAAGTGTTAAAATAAATGATGTTACTATAAAAAAAATTAGTAATTATATATCTAATTTAAATGTAATAATGTTTTTTCCAAGTGATTTAGATTTAATCAAAGGTAATCCGTCATATAGGAGAAAATATTTGAATATTGAAATAGCACAAATTGATAACAAATATTTATCTTTATTAAATGAATATAATTTGCTTGTAAAAAATAGAAACGAATACATAAAGAATAAAAAATACGAAGAATTGGATTTAAATTATTTATCGATTATAAATGAACAAATATCAAAAAAAGGTGCACAAATATATATTAAGAGACATAAGTTTTTAGAAAAATTGAATAACTTATCTATAAATATATATAAAACTATATTTGAAGAAGGTATGTTAAAAATAGAATATAAAACAAATATAGAAATAGATGATTTTAATAACGAAGAAAAAATAAGAGAAGAATTATTAAATAAACTAAATAAAAATATAAAAAGGGATTTATTTTTAGGAATTACATCAAACGGACCCCACAGAGACGATATAATATTTTATATAAATAATAAAGACGTAAGGGTTCATGCATCTCAAGGACAACAAAAAATAATTATTGTTTGCTTAAAATTAGCAGAAATAGATATTTTTAAGGAATCAACAAAAGAATACCCAATACTTTTGTTAGATGATATTTTTAGTGAACTTGATGACAAAAAAAAGAATAATATAATAAAATATATTAGAAAAGACATTCAAACTTTTATAACAACTACTGATTTATTAAATTTAGATCCTAAACTTTTAAAAGACGCAAAAATATTCAATATAAAGAATAATAAGATAATAGAAGAATAACGATTTTCTATTTAAATATACAATAACGCTCTAATTTGTGATATAATTATTATGTAAGTATTAACCTACACAAAAATTATAAAATCAAAATTAAAGTGGTTTTTTTATTTGAAGGGAGAAACAATGGAAAAAAACTTAAATCTACACTATGATTCTTCAGATATTCAAGTTTTGGAAGGATTAGAGGCGGTAAGAAAACGCCCTGGGATGTATATAGGAACAACAGGTTTTAAAGGATTACATCATTTAGTATGGGAAATTGTTGATAATGCAGTTGATGAAGCATTAGCTGGTTATTGTGATGATATAGAAATTACGATAGGAAAAAATAATACTATAACTGTTAAAGATGACGGTAGAGGTATTCCGGTTGATGTACATCCAAAAACTGGTGTATCTACTGTAGAAACAGTATATACAGTTTTACATGCAGGTGGTAAATTTGGAGGCGGTGGATATAAAGTATCTGGCGGACTACATGGTGTAGGGGCATCAGTTGTAAACGCTTTAAGTTCATATTTGGAAGTTACTGTTTACAAAAATGGTAAAATATATTTTCAAAGATTTAAAAATGGCGGGCATGTTGAAGAACAATTAAAAGTAATTGGAGAATGTGATATTGAAAGAACAGGAACAACTGTTTGTTTTAAACCGGATTCAACGATATTTGAAGAAACAACAGAATTTGATTATGACGTATTAAAATCCAGGACTAGAGAACTAGCTTTCTTAAATAAAGGACTAAGATTTATTTTAATTGATGAAAGAGAAGATGATAAAAAAGATGTTTTCTTTTATGAAGGTGGAATAAAAGAGTATATTGAGTTATTAAATAAAAATAAAACTCCGATTCATAAGGATATTATATATTTTGAAGACGAAGTAGATAACATTAAGTTAGAAATCGCTGTTCAATACACGGACACATATACAGAAAATATTTATACATTTGTAAATAATATAAATACTTATGAAGGTGGAACACATGATGAAGGTGTTAAGAGATCTTTAACTAGAGTAATAAACAATTATGGAAAAAGCAATAATATACTAAAACAAAATGATGAAGGTCTTACAGGCGAAGATGTTAGAGAAGGTATTACAATGATTATTTCTTTAAAACATCCAAATCCTCAATTTGAAGGTCAAACAAAAACAAAATTGGGAAACATAGAAGTAAGAAAAATTGCTGATTCTGTTTTTACTGAAGGATTTGAAAGATATTTATTGGAAAATCCAGATGAAGCAAGAAAAATTATGGATAAAACTTTAACTGCAGCAAGAGCAAGAGCAGCAGCCAAGAAGGCAAGAGAGTTGACAAGAAGAAAGGGACTTTTAGATATATCAAATCAATGGGAAAAACTTACAGATTGTACTAGTAAGGATCCAACTGTATCAGAAATATTTATTGTAGAAGGGCGAAGTGCTGAAGGCCCTGCAAAACAAGGTAGAAATTCAAAAACTCAAGCAGTTATTCCAATAAGAGGAAAGATATTAAACGTAGAAAAAGCAAGATTAGATAGAATACTTGGAAATGAAGAAATAAGAAATTTAATTACTGCATTTGGTACTGGAATTGGTGATGAATTTGATTATGAAAAATTAAGATATCACAAAATAATTATAATGACAGATGCGGACGTTGATGGCGCACACATTAGAACTTTATTGCTAACTTTTCTATATAGATATTTCAAACCATTAGTAGAAAAAGGAAATGTTTATGCTGCACAGCCACCATTATTTAGAGTTTCTCATGGAAAAACACAAAAATATGTGTTAAATGAAAAAGAAAGAGATGCTTATATTGCAACATTGCCAGAAAATACTAAAACAGAAATAGTAAGAATGAAAGGTCTCGGTGAAATGGATGCCATTGAACTTAGAGAAACCACTATGAATATTGAGACAAGAACTTTAATAAGATTAAATGTAGAAGATGCTATATTGGCAGATGAAACTTTTCAATTGTTAATGGGTGAAGATGTTGAACCGCGTAGGCAATTTATAGAAGAAAACGCATTAAAAGTTAGAAACTTAGACGTATAAAGGAGTATAAGATGGAAGAAAAAATAATAGATAGAATCGAAGACATAAATTTATCCACTGAAATAAAAAATTCCTTCTTAGACTATTCTATGAGTGTAATAGTATCAAGAGCTATACCAGATGTAAGAGATGGATTGAAGCCTGTTCATAGAAGAATTCTTTATACAATGTTTGAAGAAGGTATGACACCAGATAAGAAACATCAAAAAAGCGCGAATGCTGTTGGGGCAGTTATGGGGCATTATCATCCACATGGAGATTCTGCAATATATGACTCTATGGCAAGAATGGCTCAAGAATTTACTTATAGACACGTACTTGTAGACGGCCATGGTAACTTTGGATCTGGAGATGGTGATAGTCCTGCTGCTTCTCGTTATACAGAAGCAAGGCTATCAAAAATATCTATGGAATTACTTAGAGACATAAACAAAAACACTGTAGATTTTTCAGATAACTATGATGGACAAAGACGTGAACCAGATATATTGCCATCAAGATTTCCTAACATCTTGGTAAATGGGAATATGGGAATTGCTGTTGGTATGGCAACAAATATACCTCCACACAATTTAGGAGAGGTAATAGATGCTTGTGTTGCTTATATTGATAATCCGGACATCACCGTTTTAGAGTTAATGCAATATATAAAAGGTCCTGATTTCCCTACATATGGTTATATATTAGGAAATAGTGGAATTAAGAAAGCTTTTGAAACAGGAAAAGGAAGCATAATATTAAGAGGAAAAGCAGATATTATAGAAGAAGAAGGTAAAAAAAGCAAAATAGTTATTACTGAAGTACCTTATCAAGTAAGTAAAACAAATGATTTAACTAAAAAAATCGGTGAACTTATTAGAAATAAACAGCTTGATGGAATAAGTGACTTACACGATGAATCGTCATTAGAAGGAATTAAATTAAGCATAGAATTAAAAAAAGAAGCGAATGCAAATGTAGTTTTAAATAATTTATATAAACATACTCCTCTTCAAGTATCATATGGTATTAATTTACTTATGTTAGTTGATGGAAGACCAAGGACATTAGGTTTAAGAGATATATATAAATACTATGTAGATTATCAAAAGACAATAATAATTAGAAGAACACAATTTGATTTGGAAAAATCAAGAGCAAGAGAACATATTTTAGAAGGCTTAAAAATTGCTTTAGATAATATTGATGAAATTATTAGAATATTAAAAACATCAAAAGACGATCAAAAAGCAAAAGAAGAGTTAAAAACTAAGTTTAATTTGAGCGATCTTCAATCAGAAGCAATTTTGGAAATGAAGTTAAGAAGATTAACAGGACTTGAAAGAGGTAAAATTGAAGATGAATTAGCAAACTTATTGATCCTAATTCAAGAACTAGAGTCTATATTATCTGATTCTATGAAAGTTCTAGAAATTATCAAAAAAGAAATGCTTGAAATAAAAGAAAAATATTCAAATGAAAGAAGAACAAAAATTGATATGTCTTCTATAGAAAATATTGATGATGAAGAATTGATTCCGCAAGAAGAAATAATAATTACTTTAACAAACAAAGGATACATAAAGAGACTCCCTCTTGATACTTATAAAACACAAAATAGAGGTGGAACTGGAGTTAAAGGAATTACAACAAACGAAGAGGATTTTGCAGAAAATTTAATAATGTTAAATACACATGACTACCTATTGTTGTTTTCTGATAAAGGTTTGATATATAGAGTAAAGGGATATGAGATTCCAGAATTTAGTAGACAATCAAAAGGTTTACCAATTGTAAACTTAATTCCTTTAGAAAAGGATGAAAAGATTACATCAATACTTAAAGTATCAAAATCTGAAGAAAATAAATGTTTACTATTTGTAACCAGAGATGGATTAGTAAAAAGATGTATGGTTGAAGAATTTGAAAACATTAGAAAAACCGGTAAAATTGCAATTAAATTAAAAGATAATGACAAATTAATATCGGTTATAAAAACAAAAGGTAATTCGGAAGTAGTTATGGCTTCTTCAAAAGGAAAAATGGTAAGATTCAATGAAGAAGAAATTAGAATTATGGGAAGAACAGCTTCTGGAGTAAAAGGTATTAATTTAGATAATGATGCAATATGTATAGATGCAAATATAGTAGATTCTGAAAGTAAAGTACTAGTTGTTAGTCAAAACGGATATGGTAAAAGAACTGTTATTAATGAATATAGAATTACAAAAAGAGGTAGCAAGGGAGTAAAAACTCTTAATACAACAGATAAAACAGGAAATATTATAGCGTTTAAAATCGTAGAAGATGATGAGGATTTAATAATAATAACCGACAATGGTATGGTAATTAGAATTCCAATTACTCAAATTTCTACAATGAGCAGAGTTACTCAAGGTGTTAAACTGATTAATTTAAAAGACAACCAAACTGTAAGCGCAGTATTTAATGTAAAAGAATAGAATGTTCCACGTGGAACATTTCTTTTTTTTAATTAAATTATTTCCCGGGAAATAATTTTAGATCAAAATAATATTAATATTTTACAAGGAAATGCAAATATTGAATAAAATATTGTAATTTTTAAATTGCATCTTCGAATTAATGTGGATTAATATATATTCTATTATTTTGGAGAATTAATATTATGTTCCACGTGAAACGTTTTAGTACATGATAAAGAATTAAAAGCGTTAAATTATTTCCCGGGAAATAATTTATATTAAATATTGTATATATTATGAAGCAAATAAATATTTTGTTCATTATAATTGCAATTTTATTAATAATAAAATATAATTAATAAGACGTAACAAATCGTTTGATAACAGGCCAGGGCCGAAAGGCAGCAACCAATCATTTTTGATTTGTGTACGTCATTTTTTATGTTTCACGTGGAACGTATGCAATAATCATTAAATTATTCATTCGATTATTTCCCGGGAAATAATTATTAAAAAAATTAACATATAATTATGTTCCACGTGGAACATTGGAGGTAGTAATGAATGAAATGTTTATGAAAGAAGCCTTAAATGAGGCAAAAAAAGCATATGATCTTGATGAATTGCCGGTTGGAGCAGTTGTTGTATATAATAATAAAATTATTGCTAGAGCACATAACGAAAAAGAAAAAAGTATTAATCCGTTAAATCACGCAGAGGTTATAGCAATAAAAAAGGCTATAAAAAAAATAGGAGACTGGAGACTAAATGAGTGTTTACTATTTGTAAACTTAGAACCGTGTTTAATGTGTATGGGATTAATCTTGGAAACAAGAATAAAAAAAATATATTGTTCAACCAGAAATAATAAGTATGAAAAGAGTTTAAATGCGATTATAAAAAATAATAATATAAATATTGAATATGGTATTTTTGAAGACGATTCTAAAAAATTGCTGAAAAGTTTTTTTAGCTCAAAAAGAAATTAACAAACCACTTTATATTATATATTGTTTAAATAACATGTTATAATAATATGTGTATATATGGAGGCAAAAATGCAATATAAAGCTTTATATAGAAAATATAGACCAATTGATTTTGAAGATGTGGTAGGACAATCACCAATAATAAAAACTCTTGTAAATTCAATTAAAGAAAATAAAATTGGCCATGCATATTTGTTTACTGGAACTAGGGGAACAGGTAAAACAACAGTTGCAAAAATTTTTGCAAAAACTCTCAATTGTGAAAGCTTAAAAGACGGTTTGTCGTGTGGCACATGTAAAATATGTGAAATAAAAACAATTGACGAAAATCCAGACATAATTGAAATAGATGCTGCTTCAAATAATGGAGTAGATGAAATTAGAGAAATAAAAAATAAAGCAACTTTGGTACCTGTAATGAGTAAATATAAGGTATATATTATAGATGAAGTTCATATGTTATCGATTGGCGCATTTAATGCATTGTTGAAGACATTAGAAGAACCTCCATCACATTCAATTTTTATATTGGCAACAACAGAACCACAAAAAATTCCCGTTACAATTATTTCTAGATGTCAAAGATTTGATTTTAAAAAAATAGCATTAAATGAAATACAAAATCGACTTAAAACTATTGCAAATAATGAAAAAATTATTATTGATGATGTATGTCTTGCAGAAATATCTAAAATCGCTGATGGTTCATTAAGAGATGCGATAGGATTATTAGATCAATCGAATTTATTTTCAAACGGAAAAATATCTATCGAATCCATATATGAACTTACCGGTAATTTGGAAAAATCAAAAATATTTGAATTAATAGAAAAACTTTTCAACAACGATATAGGGTATCTTATTGAAATGTCAGAAGATTTGTATGATTCTGGAAAAAATTTTGAAAGAATAACAGAAACAATCATAGAAATATTAATGAATTTGCTAATATATAAAAATGCAAAAAAATATTTTGAAAAAAAGAATGTTTACTATAAGGAAGATTTAAAAAATATTAATAAATTAGTTACTAAAGAAAAATTAAATGAGACTATAAATGAATTTAATAATTTATTAGAAAACATGAGAAAATCATCAAACCCAAATATTATTTTTGAATTATCTTTATTTAAATTAGTTGACACAATAGAAGAACATACAATAACTCAACAAAAGCACGATGATGAAATTGTTATAGAAAAAGAGAAAGAAAATGAAACTGAAATAAAAAATAAAATAATAGAAGAAGTAAAAAACGAAAAAAAACAAGAAAAAAATTTAGAAAAAGATAAAATTAATATTGAATACTCATATAAACTCAAAGAAGCTTTAATTAATAATACAATTGCATTAGCGAACAAGGAATATAAAAAAGAAATAAAAGAAGCTTTTAAGAAGTTGGGCGAGTACTTAGCAAACTCAAAAAATAAGACATCAGTTACTCTCCTTATGGACTGCAATATAAATGCAGCAAGCGAAAATAGGCTATTATTAACGTATAAATATGATAGTTTAGTATATGAACACGACAAAAATATTAATAAAATAGAAAAAATAATTAGTGAATTAACAAATAGAAAATATAAAGTAGTTGCAATTAGTGAAGAAAAGTGGAACGAACTTAGACCAAGATATATAGAATTAAAGGAAAAAAACAATAAAATTGAATTAATTGAAGAAACAGAAGAAGAAACTATGTCATGCAAAATAGAAAATAAAAATGACGAATTAAATAATACTATTGAAGATTTTGGATTCGATATAATTGAATTGGAGGAATAATATGAACATGCAAGCAATGATGCAACAAGCACAAAAAATGCAAAGAGAAATAACAAAAGCAAAAGAAGAAATAGAATCAAAGAAGTTTAATAATTCGAGAAACTTTGTTGAAGTAGAGATAAATGGTAAAAAGGAAATACTAAATATAAAAATAAATAAGAGTTCTTTAGATGAAGAAGATATAGAAATTTTACAAGATTTAATATTAATTTCATTAAATGAAACTTTTAAGCAAGTAGATAAAGAATTAGAATCAAAATTAGGAAAATATAATTTAGGTTCTTTTGGTTTTTAATATGAATTATCCTGATAGTTTAAAAAAATTAATAGAAAGTTTTCAAGTATTGCCTGGAATTGGGGAAAAAACAGCGGAACGATTAGCTTTTTCTGTTTTAAGTTTAGATCAAGAACTAACAAATAAATTTTCAGAATCATTAAAAGAAGTAAAAACTAAGATAAAAAAATGTACTATTTGTAATAATTTAACAGAGGAAGAAGTTTGTTATATTTGTAGAGATAAAAATAGAGATGATAGTACAATATGTGTTGTTGAAGATACTAAGAATTTAATTTTATTTGAAAAAACTGGTAATTATAATGGAAAATATCATATTCTTGATGGATTAATATCTCCGCTTAATGGAGTAAATCCCGAAGACATTAACATTAGTTCTTTAATAAATAGAATAGAAAAAAATAAACCAAAAGAAATAATTATCGCTGTAAAACCAACAATTGAGGGTGAAACTACATCTTTATATATTTTAAAAATATTAAAAGGTAAAGATGTTGTTGTTTCAAAAATAGCTCACGGTGTACCTCTTGGAACAGATATGGAATATTTAGACTCACTAACCTTAGAAATGGCAATAACAGATAGAAAAAAAATTTCGGAGTAAAATAATATGAAAGTTGAATATGAAGGAATATACAGTAAATTAAATGATTCATTAAAGAATCTTTCTCACGCTTATTTGTTTGTAATCAACGATAATATTGATTCAAAAGAAATAATTTTTTCATTTATAAAAAATATTTTTACAAAAGATGAATCTGATGAAAATAAAGCAAAGATAATAAGTTCGATTGATAATAATACTTTTTCAGAGTTAAGAGAAATTACTGCAGATGGTTTATGGATAAAAAAAGAACAAATGAACTCATTAAAGGACGAATTTAAGACAAAAGTTTTAAATGCAAATAAAAGAATATACATAATTAATGATGCTGATAAATTAAATCAATCTTCATCTAATAGTATTTTAAAATTTCTTGAAGAACCTGAAGATGATATTATTGCTATTTTAACAACTAATAATCTTGGAGGAGTTTTAAGTACTATTGTTTCAAGATGTCAAATCATTAATTTACCAAAAACAGACACAAAAAATTTAAAATTAGAAGAAAAATTGTTTTTTTTGTTTAAAAATAATATGAATATTGAGGACTACAAAAAAAATGATTATGGTGCAAATTTAATTAATAAAGTAGTAGATTTTGTAATAAAGTTAGAAAATCAAAAATCAAAAATGATTTGTTTTTCAAAAGCATATTTTCACAATAATTTTAAAACAAGAGAAGAAATTGAAATCGTTTTCCAAATAATTATACTATTTTATAAGGATGTTTTAGGTATAAAAAATAATAAATCTCCAAAATATTTTGTTGACTATAAAAAAAACATATCAGAAATTGCAAATAATAATTCAATTAATTCAGTAATTGGTAAAATAAATATATTAATAGAAAAAAAAGAATTGATAAAAAACAACATAAATGTTAATCTACTAATTGATTCACTTATATTTGAATTTGAAGGAGAAAAATTATGATAGATGTAATAGGAGTATCGTTTGAAGATAATAGTAAAATATATTATTTTTCTTCTAACAATTTAGATTTATATAAAGGTTTAATAGTTATTGTTGAGACAGAAAGAGGCATGCAATTTGGAAAAACTATTACAGATATTACTAAAATAGATTCATCTATGATAGTAAATCTATTAAAACCTGTAATTAGAATAGCAAGCAAAGATGATGAAAAAAAGCATTTAGATAATATAAAATTAGCAAAAGATGCGGTAGTTAAAGCCGAAGAGCTAATTAATATTAATAAACTAAATATGTCTATAGTAAATGCAAACTTTACTTTTGATAGAAATCAATTGTTGTTTAATTTTACTTCGGATGAAAGAGTTGATTTTAGAAAACTTGCAAAAGAACTTGCATCAGTATATAAAACAAGAATCGAATTAAGACAAATAGGTGTGAGAGATAAAGCAAAAGAAATCGGAGGAATTGGTTCTTGTGGAAGATGTCTATGCTGTTCAACATTTCTAAAAACATTCGATAGTCTTTCAATAAATATGGCTAAAACTCAAAATTTGGCGCTTAATCCAACAAAAATAAATGGATCGTGTGGAAGATTGCTTTGTTGTTTAGGCTACGAAAATGAGCAATATGAAGAGTGCCGAAAAGGTTTACCAAATATAGGAGAAAAAATAAAATCAAACGATGAAATTAAAAGAGTAATATCGGTAGATATATTAAATAGAAAATATAAAACAATAAATAAAGATTCACAAATTGAAGAAACTATTTTATAAAAAAAAAGAGGTGAAAATATGAAACTTATAGTTGGACTTGGAAATCCCGGATTATTTTATAAATCTACAAGACATAATGTAGGTTTCTCTATTATCGATAATTTTTGTAATAAAAATAATTTTTTGTTAAAAGATAAAAGGTTCTCAGGATTATATGGTATATTTAATATAGATAATGAAAAAATATTAATATTAAAACCATTAAAATTTATGAACCTATCAGGTGAAGTAATAAAAGATTTCATCAAATTTTATAAAATAGAAGTTAGTGATATATTGGTAATTAGTGATGATATGGACATAAATATAGGTAATTACAAATTGAAATTATCTGGAAGTTCAGCAGGACATAATGGATTAAAAAATATAGAGGAATGCTTAAAAACAAAAGATTATAAAAGATTAAAAATAGGTATATCGAAAAATTCATCAATAGATAGTAAAAATTATGTATTAGGAAAATTTTCTAAAGAAGAAAAAAAACAACTTGAAGAAGTGTTTGATGTTTCAAATCAAATTTTGTTGGATTTTTTAACTCTTGATTTTGAAAAATTGATGAGTAAATATAACAAAAAGCAATAATTGAGGGAAATTATGCAATTTATATATAATAAAATAGATAAAACTTTAAAGAATAAAACTAATGTAATATGTCCTAATGATGAATTTCTAAGTATATACATAAATTCCTTAAAAAAAAACAATATACTTGTTGTAACAAACTCTTTATATGAAGCAAATAAACTGTATGACTCTTTATCAAATTATAATGATGAAGTTCTTTTTTTTCCAACAGATGAATTTTTATCTGAAGAAATATATGCTACAAGCCCTGAATTAATAATTACTAGGTTAGAAACTTTAAATAAGATTTGCAACGATAATAAAAAACATATAGTAATTACAAATCTTATTGGACTTCTTAGATATTTACCTACTAAAGAAACTTGGAATGAAAGCAAAATTTATCTTGAGAAAAACATGGAAATAAATAAAGATTATCTGATTGATAAGCTTTTTAAAATTGGATATAGTGTAGAGTCCTTTGTAAATAAAACAGGAGATATAGCAAAAAGAGGTTATATATTAGATATATTCCCTTGTTTAGAAGACAATCCTATTAGAATTGAATTTTTTGGAGATATAATTGAGTCTATTAGAGTTTTTGATATTAATAGTCAATTGTCAATAGAAACTATTGATGACATAACTATTAATCCAATGAGTGAATTTATTAGCGACAAGGAAAACATAATTAGAAAACAAAAATATTTAAACTATTATGAGAAGACAAATTCAATAGTTGATTATTTAGATAATTCAATATTGATTTATAAAGATATAAATCAAATAAAAAAATCTTATATAAAATTAAAGGAAGATTTATTTGAGTATAATATAGAAAAAAAGCCTGAAATTCAAACTAATCAAATTTTTGAATTAAATGACATTAAGTCACTTATAGAATTACATGTAAATAGTATTGACGATATTTCAGGTGAAAAATATGATTTTGTGCATGTTTTTGATGTTAAAAATCAAAATAATTATGAAGAAAATATTGACTTGTTAAAAAAAGATATAGAAACATATCTTGATAAAGGAAAAACAATAGTAATGTTTTTTTCATCAATGAAACAAATTACAAATATAAAAGAAGTATTAATTAATAATACAATTATTACTAATGAATATGAAATTAAAAATAATAAAGTAAATTTAATAGAAAAGAAAATTGGTGAAGGTTTTATATATGAAGATTATGTAGTATTTGGTGAATCAAATATATTTAAAACTAAAAATATTAAATCAAAGTATTCTAGTAAATTTAAGTTCGGAACAAGAATAAAAGATATTTCAAAATTAGAAAAAGGTGACTATGTAGTACATGAAACACATGGTATTGGAATATATTCTGGGATTATATCTTTAGAAAAATCAGGAATAATAAAAGATTATATATTGGTAAAGTATAAAAACGATGAAAATTTATATATTCCGGTTGAAAAAATTGATTTAATTACAAAGTTTCAAGATAAAGAAGGAATAAAACCTAAAATAAATAGTCTGGGTGGAACAGAATGGCAAAAAACAAAATTAAGAGTTAGGGACAAGATAAAAGATATTGCAGAAAAACTATTGAGAATATCTGCTGAGAGAAAACTACAAGAGGGTTTTGCTTTTCAAAAAGATGGCGATGAGCAATTATCTTTCGAGAAAGAATTTATATATGATGAAACAAAAGATCAATTAATATCAACAAAACAAATAAAGGAAGATATGGAATCTTCAAATCCTATGGATAGATTATTATGTGGTGATGTGGGATATGGTAAAACAGAAGTCGCATTTAGAGCAATATTTAAAGCGGTATTAAGTGGAAAACAAGTTGCATATTTATGCCCAACAACATTATTATCAAATCAGCAGTATAATAGTGCTCTAGAAAGATTTAAAAATTACCCTGTTTCTATTGCCTTAATTAATAGATTTACTAAAAAAAAGGAACAAACAAAAATTTTGGAAGGATTAAAAAAAGGTACAATCGATATTGTATTTGGTACTCATAGACTTTTAAGTAACGATATTAAATTTAATAATTTAGGTTTTTTAGTAATTGATGAAGAACAAAGATTTGGTGTTGTTCACAAAGAAAAAATAAAGGAATATAAAGCAAATATTGATGTATTAACGTTATCTGCAACTCCAATTCCAAGAACTCTTCAAATGGCAATGGTTGGATTAAGGGGTTTATCTTTAATAGAAACTCCTCCAATTAATAGATATCCGGTACAAACTTATGTTTTAGAGGAGAATCCTTTCATAATAAAAGAAGCAATATATAAAGAATTATCTAGAAAAGGACAAGTATTTATACTTTACAATAACATTCAAAAAATAGAATCAAAGGCAAGAGAAATAGAAAAGTTAGTTCCTGATGCAAGAGTAATAATTGCTCATGGCAAGATGAATAAAACTGAGATGGAAAATATTATGATGGATTTTATTAACAAGGAATATGATGTTTTATTATGTACAACTATTATCGAAACAGGAATTGATATACCTAATGTAAACACTTTGATAGTAATTAATTCAGATAGATTTGGATTATCTCAACTTTATCAAATTAGGGGAAGAGTTGGAAGAACAAATAGAATTGCATATGCATATCTTATGTATGATAAAACAAAAACATTAAATGAAATTGCAACAAAAAGATTAAAAACAATAAAAGAATTCACAGAACTAGGGAGTGGACTATCAATTGCATTAAGAGATTTATCGATAAGAGGATCTGGAGATGTATTAGGAAGTGAACAATCTGGATTTATTGACACAATCGGAATAGAATTATATACAAAAATGATAAATGAAGAAGTAGAAAAGCTTCGTGGTACATATAAAGAAAAAAATAATGAAGATCAACCGTCATTAATTAATATTGATACACACATAGATGATTCTTATGTAATGGATGAAAATATGAAAATAGAAATTCATAAGAAAATTAATGAAATAGATAGTTTTGAAAAGCTTTTAGAAATTAAAACAGAAATTGAAGATAGGTTTGGACAAGTTTCAGAAAAAATGTTGTTATATATGTATCAAGAATGGTTTGAAAAACTAGCAAAAGTAAAAGGAATAGAAATTGTAAACCAAAATCGAAATAGTGTAGATTTATTATTCACAAAAGAAAAAACACAAGAGTTAAATGTTAATGATTTATATTATGAAACAAGATTTATAAATAAAGCATATAAATTTTCATATGAATATAAGAGATTAAAAATATCACTAGATACAATTAAGTTAGATAAACATTGGTTGTATTATACTTTGGAATTATTAAATATTATTGACAAATAAGACTTTAATGATATAATTTACTTGTAATTGATGTTGAAGAAATTTATGAAGATTTAAGTTATTAAAGAGAGCTTGGTATGGTGAAACAAGTATAACACTTCTTCTTGTATGGTTTTGGAGTCAAACGTATTCTCGCGTTAAGAGACTTAGAGTGCATAGAAATATGAATTAAGGTGGTACCACGCAAAAGCGTCCTTATATAAAGGATGTTTTTTTATTTAAAGGAGGAATTATGGAAAAATTTTATATTACAACCGCAATTGCATATGCATCTGGAAAACCTCATATTGGAAATGTGTATGAAATTGTATTAGCGGATTCAATAGCAAGATATAAAAGAGCAAAGGGATACGATGTACATTTTCAAACTGGTACAGATGAACATGGCGAAAAGGTTCAAATTAAAGCATCAAAAAATAATTTAGATCCTCAAACATTTGTAGATAATGTATCAAAAGAAGTTAAAAGAAACTTTGATTTATTGAATACGTCATACGATTCATTTGTAAGAACATCTAATATCGATCATAAAGAAAAAGTATCTAAAATATTTCAAAAATTATACGATAACGGAGATATATACCTTGATAAATATGAAGGTTGGTATTGTATTCCTTGTGAAGCTTTTTTCACAGATCTTCAATTAGTTGATCATAAATGTCCAGATTGTAATAGAGATGTAATAAAACATAGTGAGGAGGCATATTTTTTAAAACTATCAAAATATAGCGAAAAATTGCTTAAACATATTGAAGATAATCCGGAATTTTTACAACCAGAATTTAGAAAAACAGAAATAATAAATAATTTTATTAAACCCGGATTACAAGATTTGTGCGTTACAAGAAGTTCATTTGATTGGGGAGTAAAAGTACCATTTGATAAAAAAAGTGTAATTTATGTTTGGATTGACGCCTTAATAAATTATATTACATTTTTAGGATATGATACTGATAAAAAAGATGAAAAATATATAAAATATTGGCCTGTAGACTTACAAATAATTGGAAAAGATATTTTCAGGTTTCATGCAATTTATTGGCCAATTATACTTCTTGCTATTGGAGAAGAATTGCCTAAGACAATTTTTGGACATCAATGGTTAATATCAGATAAAGAAAAAATGAGTAAATCAAGAGGAAATGTATTATATGCTGATGATTTGGTAGAGGAATTTGGTGTTGATGCTATTAGATATTATCTTTTGAGCACAATGCCTATTACAAGTGACGGAATAATTTCTAAGGAATTAATAATCGAAAAATTTAATTCTGATCTTGCTAATACTTTTGGTAATTTAGTTAACAGAACAATCGCAATGTCTATTAAGTATTTTGATGGAAGAGTTAAAAACATAAAAGAAAATAATGAATTAGATATTACTTTGGAAAAAGAAGCTATTAAAACAATAAAAGAAACTGAGGAAGCAATAAATAAAATAAATATAAGTTTGGCATTAAATAAAATTTTGGATTATGCAAGAATATGTAATAAATACATTGATGACACTACACCTTGGTCTCTTGCTAAAGAAGGAAAAACAGATAGGTTAAATACGGTTTTATATAATATACTTGAATCTATTAGAATTTTATCTATTTTATTAAGTCCATTCATCCCGGAAACATCAAACAAGATTTTATCGTCTTTAACAACAAAACACGTTACTTTCGATTCGCTTGGACAATTTGGATTACTCGAAGATGATATTATTGTAGAAAAATTGGATATATTGTTTAATAGAATAAAAGAAGAGTAGTTGAAAATAACTGCTTTTTTTGATATACTATAGGATACTAGGAGGATAAATTATATGATGGTAACTTTTTTTGTGGAATTGGTTTTTCCTTTAGCGATTGCATTGATATGTATGGCTGTTGTACTTAGAATTATATCAATGTTATTAGAATTAATTAAATTAGATATTGTACTAATTAGATTAGTTGTTTTTATTGGTGCTTATTATTTTATTGGTCCATACTTACTTGATCTTGTTGATGGTCCAGTATTTTCAAATATTCATGACATACCAAAATTTTTCTTTACACCAGTACAATCTTTAATAAATATTCTTAGTTAATCAAGATATTAGTTATTAGGAGAAATATGTTAATAGATACACATTGTCATATGTATAAGGAATATTATGAAAATATTGAAGAAGTATTAAAAAAAATTAATGAAGAAAATATAATATTGATAGTAAATGGGGTAGATCCAAAAAGTAATTCAGAAATAATTGAACTAACAAAAAAATATCCATTTATTTATGGAACCTTGGGATTCCATCCTTCAGAAGTTGATAATATAAAAGATTCTGATTTTGAGATATTAAGAAAACAACTAAAAGAAGAAAAAATTGTTGGAATCGGAGAGATTGGTTTAGATTATTATTGGAGAGATGACAATAAAGAAAAACAAAAAGATATTTTCAAAAAACAACTAGATTTAGCAGAAAAAAACAACTACCCAGTAATAATTCATAATAGAGAATCAACAGAAGATATTATAGAAATACTAAAAAACTATAATCTTAAAGGAATAATACATGCTTTTTCGAAGAGTTCAGATTTAGCAGATATATTTATTAAAATGGGATATAAAATTGGTGTTGGTGGTATTGTAACTTTTAAAAATACTAAATTAAAAGAAACATTAAAAGAAATAGATATAAAAAATATTGTATTAGAAACCGACTCGCCATACTTAACTCCTGAACCCTATAGAGGAAAAATAAATAATCCATTATATATCAAATATATTGCTCAAGAAATTTCCAAAATAAAAGAGACATCTTTAGAAAATATTAAGGAAATACTACTTAGTAACACACTTGAAATATTTGACTTAGATATAAAAAAATGATACTATTTATATAGTCATTTTGAGGAGTAAAATGAAAAAAACAACATCAATAGCATTTATAATATTAATAGTTGCTTTGAATATATATATTGTTTCATACAAATATAGTTTTTTTTCTATAACTTCATACAAAATGAATAATTATGTTAGTAATAAAGACAATCTTGTAGTAATAGAAGAAAAAATAGAAATTAAACCAAACAGTAATGTTAATTATCCTATAATAGAAAGTTATGAAGGTACAATGACTGCATATGGAGCAGATTGCTATGGTTGTTCTGGAATAACTGCATCAGGATACGACATAAGAAATGGAAATATTGTTTACCAAGATAAGAAATTTGGTAATCTTAGAATTACTGCAGCAGATAGGTCAATTCCTTTTGGCACAGTTATGAGAATAACAGGTTTAAAAGTATATAATGAACCGATTTTTGCAATAGTATTAGACAGAGGATATCTAATAAAAGGCACATTAATGGATCTTGCATTTTCTTCTGAAAACGACGAACTGGTTAAAAATGTAGGTCATTCAAATGTAAAATACGACATACTAAGATACGGATGGTAAAAGACTTTTAGTCTTTGTAAAAATTATGATAGCAAAAGATTTTAAATTTAAAAAATATTACGGTCAAAATTTCTTAAAAGATGAAGGAATATTAGATAAGATTATTAGTTTATCAGATATTGAAGATAATTCATTAGTAATTGAAATAGGTTGTGGGTCTGGTCAATTAACAAAAAAATTGATTAGTAATTTTAAATATGTAGTTGGTTATGAGATTGATATAGATTTAAAACCGTACTTAGATGAATTAAGAAAAGATAATTTAGAAATCATATATGATGATTTTCTAAAAAGAAATATAAAAGAAGATATAAAAAAATACGAGTATAATAAATTATATATTGTTTCTAATTTGCCATACTATATTACGACCCCAATTATAGAAAAAATAATTTTAGATAATTTAGATATATATAGAGTAATTATAATGGTGCAAAAAGAAGTGGGAGATAGAATTAACGCTAAACCTAATTCAAAAGAATATAATTCCTTAAGCATTTTTATTAATTATAATTACGATGTTAAAAAAATATTAAGTGTTAATAGGCATGCATTTATTCCGAGTCCTAATGTGGACAGCATTGTGTTAAAATTATCAAAAAAAATTGTAGCTCTAAATGCAAACAACGAGGAACATTTTTATAGATTAATAAGGGATTCTTTTAGATATAAAAGAAAGACTTTAAAGAACAATTTGTTTGATTATGATTTTGAAATTATTAGCAAATATTTAAAAAATAATGATCTCCCTTTAAACATTAGAGGTGAACAATTGACAATAAAAAATTTTATAGATATATCAAACACTTTGGTTTTAAATAAAAATTAAAGAAAATTATTGCTTTTTTTTATAATATACTGTAATATATAAGTTGAAATATGCCGAAAAGGAGAGGTGCTTGTGAAAATAACATCAGTAAATGTTCGAAAGATTGAAAAAGAAAACTCACGTATGAAAGGAATAGATTCTATATTGATAGATGATTGCTTTGCTGTTCATGACATAAAAGTAATCGAAGGAGACAACGGATTATTTGTTGCGATGCCAAGTCGTAGAAATGCTGTTGGAGATTATAGAGATGTTGCCCATCCTATAAACCAAGAAACACGTGAAATGTTCAATCAAGTTATTCTAGAAGAATACGAAAAAGCTGAAGACCCAGTTGTTGAAAATGAACAAATAGAAGAAGAATAATCTTCTTTTTTTGTTAACTTTAGTAAAGTATATATTTTTCGTGTTGATATCCAAAATTTAGAGTGTTAAACTTTAAATAAAGAAGGGTGTTGATAATGTGAAAAATAAGAGAAAATTTAAAAAAAGAACACTTTGGTATTCTTTGATGGTTTTTTTAATGTTTTTTATATCAACAGGTATTATTAATGCTCTGACAAATGTTACATCCCTTAATAAATTAAAAAATAAATTAGAATTAGATTTATCAGTAATTGAGGAAAAAAAAGTTGACTTAGAAAACGAAATAACAAAATTAGAAGATGAAGAATATGTTGCCAGATATGCAAGAGAAAAATATTTGTTTTCAAAAAAAGGCGAGTATATAATAAAAATACAAAAGTAAGATATTTCTTACTTTTTGTGTTATTATATCTCTGGGTGATTTAAATGAGCGTAATTGAGACAAATTCATTAGTTTTAGCTTACTTAGGTGATGCAATATATGAATTGCATGTAAGAAAACATTTAATTGATTTAAAAATAAATAAAGTAAATGATCTACAAAATGAATCAAAAAAATATGTTAGTGCAAAAAACCAAGCATATTTTTTGAAAATAATGATAGATAATAATTATTTTAATGAAAAAGAAATAGAGATTCTAAAAAGAGGAAGAAATGCAAAAACAAATTCACACCCTAAATATATAGATATTGTCACTTATAAACATGCAACAGCACTGGAGTCTTTAATTGGATATTTGTATTTAAATAATGATTTAAATAGAATAGATGAAATAATGAACAATATATGGAGTATAAAATGATAGTAATTGGAAAAAATGTTGCATTAGAGTTATTAAATAATAATCATAAAATAAACAAAATTTATTTATATAAAGATTTTAATGACAGAAATTTGTTAAATGAAATACAAAAAAGAAATATTAACGTAATATATAAAACAAAAGATGAGTTATTTAAAATTGATAATGGAAATCATCAAGGTATAATTTTAGATATACCTGATTTTAATTATTCGGATTTAGAGGAAATATTAGATATTAAAAATGGATTCATAGTTATTTTAGATCACATAGAAGACCCTCATAACTTTGGTGCAATTATAAGAACATGTGAATCTGCCGGAGTAGCTGCGATTATAATCCCTAGTGATAGAAGTGTCTCTGTTAATTCAACAGTAATGAAAGTGAGTTCTGGCGCTTTAAGCAATATGAAAATAATTATGGTAACAAATATTACAAGTACAATAAAAAAACTAAAACTAAATGGATATTGGGTATTAGGCACTACTATGGATTCAAAAGATGAATATCACAAGTTTAAATATACTTTCCCACTTGCATTAGTAATAGGAAATGAAGGAGAAGGAATAAGTAAATAGTTTAAATGCTTCGGTTGCAACAGGCATAATCGTTTATGAAATTACAAAAAATATAAATTAAAGGAGGAACATGTATAAAGATATTGATGATTTCGAATTACTATATTTAATCGAAGAAAACAATGAACAAGCATTAAATATATTGTATGATAAATATAAATCAATAATAGATTTAAAGGCAAAAAGATATTTAAAGTATGGAAAAAAAATGGGTTTAGAGTATCAAGATTTATTTCAAGAAGGACTATTGGGATTAAGCGAAGCAATAAGTTCATATAAAGACGATAAAAAAGCTCAATTTAAAACTTTTGCAAATTTATGTATTGAAAGACAAATATTTTCACTATTAAAAAAAGCAAACAGAAAGAAGCATACTTTATTAAATGATTCTATTTCATTAGATGAAAGCATAAATGATAATGAAAATACTTTATTAGATATTTTTTCGGAAAAAGGTACGGACCCTAGCGATATGATAGAATTTAATGAAAATAAGCTAGAGCTATTTAGCAAGATATATGACGTATTAACTCCTCTAGAAAAAGAAGTATTTGATTTAAAGACTAACAACTTTGATTATAAAGAAATATCACAACTATTAAATAAAAGTTATAAATCAATAGATAGTGCAATTCAGAGAATTAGATTAAAGGTTAGAAAGATTATTGACAATTGACACCATATATGCTAATATCTTATTCAATGAAGCACGTATAGGTGTTTTTATTTTGGAAAAAGGAGAGATATGAAAAAAATAAAAGAGTTTTTTGTAAGTGTTAAAAAAGAAACAGCTAAAATAAAATGGCCAACAAAAAAAGAAATGATTAAATATTCTGGAGCAACGATATCTTTTATGGTATTCTTTGGTTTATTCTTCTTTGTTTTAGATGTTGTGTTTGCTTACTTTAAGAGTATAATGGGGTAATTTATGGATAGCAAACAATGGTATGTAGTAAATACTTATTCGGGACATGAAAACAAAGTCAAAGAAAAACTTGAAATGAGAATTAATTCGATGAATATGCAAGAAAACATATTCAGAGTAATTGTTCCAGAACAAAAAGTTGAAGAAATTAAAGATGGAGTGTCTAAAGAAAAATTAAAAAAAATGTTTCCCGGTTACATCTTAGTTGAAATGATAATGTCGGATGAAGCATGGTACGTTGTAAGAAATACTCCTGGAGTAACTGGATTCATAGGATCAAGCGGAAAAGGTGCTAAACCAATTCCATTACTTCCAAATGAAATAGATAGAATACTATTAAATATGGGAATGAGTAGGCTTGAATTGGGAGACGAATTACAAGTTGGTGAAAAAATTAAAATAACAGATGGTCCATTCAAGAGCATGATTGGAAGAATTCAAGAAATAGATTTAGAAAACCAAGATTTAAAGGTAATAATAGATTTATTTGGACAAGATACTCCAATTGAAGCAAAATTATATCAAGTAGAAAAAATATTATAAAAAATGGATTGCAAATAAACAAATTAAGTGATAGAATATCTTTGCTATATTTATTTATGGCATCGAGTGGGAGCGGATTAGCAATAATACCAC
>CAYXGK010000002.1:0-1841 GCA_964464565.1 uncultured Muribaculaceae bacterium
GTATTTTCTTTAGCAGAGAAAAAAAACATTATTGAAGAAGGAGTAAAATTTAAAAGTCATATTGATGGTGCAAAACTATTTTTAACACCAGAAAAATCAATTGAAATTCAAAACAAACTTGGAGCAGATATAATTATGAGTTTTGATGAATGTCCACCATATCCAGCTACTTATGAATATATGAAAGATAGTGTTGAAAGAACATTAAGATGGGCAAAAAGAGGAAAAGATGTTCATAATAATCAAAATCAATCATTATTTGGAATAGTACAAGGTGGGGAATTTGAAGATTTAAGAGAATATAGTGCTAAGAAAACTGTTGAAATGAATTTTGATGGATATTCTATAGGTGGTACAAGTGTTGGTGAAGGAAAAGACATCATGTATAAAATGATCGACTATTCAGTAAAATATTTGCCAGAAAATAAAGTAAGATATTTAATGGGAGTAGGAGAACCTCTTGACATAATTCAAGGAGTAAAAAGAGGTGTGGATATATTCGATTGTGTTCTCCCTACTAGAATAGCAAGACATGGAAATGCATTTACTAAGGATGGAAAAATTAACTTAAAAAATCTAAAATTTAAATATGATTTAGAACCTATTGATAAAGAGTGTGACTGTTACACATGTAAAAATTATTCTAAATCATATATTAGACATTTAATTACTGCAAAAGAAACCCTAGGAGGTAGACTTCTTTCTATACACAATATAAGATTCTTAATTAAGTTAACAGAAGATATAAGATTAAATATAAAAAACAAGAAATTTGAAGAATTTGAAGTAAATTTTATAAAAAGATACGAGGGGAGAAATTAATATGAAATGCCCAAATTGTGGTCAAGAGATAATTGACAAAAAAGTATTTTGTCCAAACTGTGGTAAACAATTAAATAATATTGATAACAGTGGATTTAATCCTAAAAAGATATTTGCATTGTTTGTCCTTGTAATGATTGTACTTGGAGTAGGAACTATATACATAATTGCTAATGTAGGAACAGATAAAGAGTTAAATGAAATAATTAAACCTAATAAAGAAATAGTGGATTTTTATGATAGTTATATAATTAAGGATATTGTATATACTGATGATTCAAATAAAGATATTATAGAAAAAGAAGATGATATAATAGGTTTTGAAACAGAATTTAAAAGCGATTCAATAAAACTTGGTATACCTCCAATTAAATGGGTAAGAATAAATAATCCTACAATAAAAGAAGTAAAAGAAATAGAAAAATATCAAAGAGATTTAGATGATGGAATAATAAAAGTAATTTCTATTGAAGGAAATAATGATTTAGGTTTTAACGAAAAAACATCAATTAAAATGATAAAAACAGCAGAAAAAACTTTTATATATTATCTAGATACTTATTTTGAAATAAAACCATCAACTTACGGTTTTGCATCAGTTAATAAATTTTACAAAGTTAATACAATGGTATATAAATATAACGATAATATTAATAAAATACTAAAAGAATACAATAATAATATAAAAAAAGATGTAGAATCTAACACAGTTGGGCTATATGAAAATAATTATGAAGAAATAATTGATGGAGATGTCACTCATATTGTAATGAATAAAATAACCGGAAATTTATATTCGGAAACTTATATAGTTGTAACTACATTATCGTTTGATTCAACAGGTAAAATACTAAATTTAAAAGATTATATTGAACACATTGGAAAAGATTATAATGAATTTATTATAAATTATGAAAAAGAAAAACAAAAAATATCGGATTATATAGGAAAAAACTATGAAACTACACCAGATTTAATGTACTATGTAAAAGATAATAAAATAATAATAGTATCATCAG
>CAYXGK010000002.1:1857-34612 GCA_964464565.1 uncultured Muribaculaceae bacterium
TAGCTATGGATCAATGCTAATAGAAATGGAGAAATAATATGAAAGATTTAAATAAAAAGGTAATATTCCAAGGAGAAGATGGAGAAAAATTCGAAATGACAATTATAAAGGAATTTGATTACAAAGATAAAAAATATGCTGTTTTAATGGAAGATGATGATCACGATCACGATTGTAATTGTGATAAAAATATTGGAATACTTGAAATAGTAAAAGATAAAGATGGAAGTGATACATTTGTTCAAATAGAAGATGATAAGTTATTTGAAGAAATAGTTGATCAAGCAGAAATTGCAATATATGAAGGAGCAGAATAAATATATTTAATAAGGAGGAGATATGAACAATAACTCACAAATGTTAAAAAAAATATTTATTCCAGTTATTATACTTCTTGCTGTAGCAGGAATATATTTTGGATTTAGACTAGGAGAATTATTTTCAAAAAAAGAAGACGAAATAATAGATAACATTAAAAAAGAAGAGAAACTTGAAATAAAAGATAAAGAAGAACAAAAAGAAGAACAAATTACAGATAATTCAAAAATATTTGAAGATGCTAAAAAAATAATAGAAGAAGAGTTGTATATTTTGCAAGGATTAAACAATTCTAAAAATATACCAAAAGAAATAAAAGCAAAATTGGCCCTTAACCTCTATTGTGGAAAAAAAGGATCCTTTGAAATTTGTAAAACTGAAGGCGGAGAAACAATAGACGCAAAAGATCTTGAAGCAACATATAATAATAGTTCGTTGAGTAATTTTCCTTTTGAAAACTCAAGTATTTATTGTTTTCCTTATGATAAAGAGCATTTAAATGATAATCATTTTATTTGGGAATATAATCCGGATACTGATAAATATTTTACAAATCATGGTGGACATGGTGGGAATAATATTGAATTGCTATATAAAAAATTAATTAGTGAAACAAATGAAGACGGATTATATACAATAAAATATCACTATGTATTTGTTTCTAGTTCGGATATGGGAGAGTCTTTATCTTATAATATATTTCAAAATTATGCTGATTTATTAAATTATAATATTTATAAAGAAGTATCATCAACTAGGACAGATTATGAAGAATATAAGAAATCAACAATAAATGAGATTGATAATTTATATAACAATGATGTTACATTTAAAGATGGATTGGATGTTTATACATATACATTTGAATTAATAAATGGGAAATTAAAGTTAAAAGAATATTCAATATAAAGACTATTAAATTCGATTTTTTTCTAATGCCTTGACAAATTATAAATTTTCATTATAATAAATCTCTTCTATTAATGAAGAGAAAGAGGTATATATGCAAGATACTTTTAATCATGAATTAGAAAACAACGCTAGTTATATGCTGGATATGATAAGAGAAGACTATAAAAATTATTTCAATGCTTCATATAGTTTGAGAAATAATCCAATCTTTATATTAGAATCTATTTATCAATGTATATCTCAAATAAATAATGATGAAAATTATACAAGTCCAGAACATAAACAAAAAATATACAATCAATTTTGTAAAAAGGTTTATCAAAGAGATTATAAAGTAACAACTTCAGATGGTTATAGAGTAATGCAAAAAATTACTAAAAATAATTCTAAAAAGAATCGTTTCAATATATTTCATTAATGATTCTTTTTTTTATGATATAATAAAATTAGGTGATATTATGAATGAATTCAATTCATTAAAAGAACTTTATATTAAGGTTAGACCTGTATTAACTATTAAAAAAAATGAATTAAAAAAATTAGGAATGAACTATATAGTTGAAGCTGATATATGGAACTATTTAAAAAGTGAAAAATGGATTAAAACGACTAATTTATCTTTAAGTGAACTTGTTAATGATATATTAGAATGTGATTTAGAAAAATTAGATATTTATACTAAAAAGGAGTTGTCAAAAGTACAAAGAAAAGTTGATACTGATGAAATATTAGACTTTTAGGAGGATAAATGGAACACGAAGAAATAACTACTAAAGAAGAACTTTTAGAAAGTGCTAAAAAATATATTAATAAAGAAGAAGAAATAAATATAATATCAAAAGCATATGATTATTCTATTGAAAAAACTTATGGTAAAAAAAGATTAGACGAAAGTTTAGAGTTTTTGCATCCATTAAATGTATCTTATATATTAACTAAAATGAATATAGATTATATTACTATAACTTCAGCATTACTTCATGAAATGGAAGTTGATGATGAATTAGTAGATACTTTTGGTGAGGATGTTAAAAACATAATCAATGGTGTTAGAAAGATAAATAGAGTTAATTTATCAGCAGACTCACTATATTTAATTAATTACTATAAAAAAATACTTGTTGGTCTTTGTGAAGATGTTAGAGTAATAATAATAAAACTAGCAGATAGATTAGAGAATATGAGAAATATTTGGATGCTAGATGAAGAAACACAAAAAAAAGAAGCAAAAGAAACACTAGAAATATTATCGCCAATTGCTCATCATTTGGGAATGAATTCGCTTAAAACTGAACTAGAAGATATCTCGCTTAAGTATTATAAACCTGATATTTATTATGATATAGTTAGAAATTTAAATAATACTAAATTAGAAAGAGATAATTCTATTTTAGAGATGAAAAAAAGTATTACCGAAATATTATTAGAACATAATATTAAGCATGAAATAAAAGGTAGAAGTAAAAGCATATATAGTATTTATAATAAGTTAGAAAAAGGAAAAAGATTTAAAGAAATATACGATATATTAGCTATTAGAGTATATGTGGAAAGTGAAGCTGATTGTTATTTATCACTTGGTTTAATACATTCAAAATATAGACCCTTATCGAATAGGTTTAAGGATTATATTGCTATGCCAAAAGAAAATGGATATCAATCATTACATACTACAATATTTGGAGTTGATGGTTATTTATTTGAAGTACAAATTAGAACATTTGAAATGGATAAAATAGCCGAATATGGTTTTGCATCTCATTGGGCATATAAAGAGAAAAAGGATGCTTCTATGGCATTAAAAAATACAATGGAACAAAAACTTCAATTATTTAGAAGTGTAATTGAAGCATCTAATGAATTTACATCAAATGAAGAGTTTAAAGAAAATGTAGAAAAAGAAATATTGAGTGATGAAATATATGTTTATACTCCAAAAGGGGATGTCATAGAGCTTCCTATTGGAAGTACTCCAATAGACTTTGCATATCGAGTACATACTGATATTGGAGATAAAATGATGGGTGCTATAGTAAATGACAATATAGTTCCATTAGATTTTGAATTAAAAGATGGAGACATAGTTAAAATAAACATAAATAAAAACAGCTTAGGTCCAAATAAAGAATGGATAAACATGGTGAAGACTAGCCAAGCAAAAAACAGAATAAAATCATTTTTTACCAAAATAAATAAAGAAGAGACAATAAAAAAGGGTGAAGAATTATTAATAAAAGAACTAAGAAGACAAAAAATATCTTCTACTGATTTCTTTAATGAAGATAGAATATTTGGCTTATTAAAATTATTGTCGGAAAACAGTATCGAGGATTTATATTATTGTATAGGAAACGGTAAATATAGTTCGAGTTATTTAATAAACTTAGTATATAGAGATACACCTACAAAAGAAGAAATTATATTAAATAAACTATCACAATCTAATGTTAATACTATTCAAAACAAAAATGATGTAATAGTGGCCGGAATAGATGAAATTAAAGTATCATTAGCTAATTGCTGTAAACCAATAAAAGGGGACGAAGTAATTGGTTATATTACTAAGGGTAGCGGTATAACTGTTCACAGAACTAATTGCCATAATATCTCAAATATTGAAGAGAGATTAATATCTATTGAATGGAATGTGGATTCTACTAGTAAATTTCCAACTAGTATAATAATAACGTCTGAAAAAAGCGATAATTTTTTATTGGAATTGATCGCTAAAGCTTCTTCATTTGGAATAATAATACAAAATATTCAAACAATTAGTAATATATCTTCAAACATATATGATATTGTAGTATCTGTAAAAGATTTAGAATCATTAAATAAATTTATTAATGATTCATATCAAATAAAGGGAATTATAAGTATAGAAAGAGTAATTAAATGAGATTAGTAGTTCAAAGAAGTAAAAATTCTAATGTTCAAGTTGATAATAATATTGTTGGTTCAATATCTAGTGGTTTAGTAGTATTAGTTGGAATAAATATAAATGATACTAAAAAAGAGGTTGAATATCTTGTTAATAAGTTAATTAATTTGAGAATATTTGATGATGAAAATGGTGTAATGAATTTATCTATAAAGGATGTTAATAAAGAGGTATTATCTATATCTCAATTTACATTAGAAGCAGATACAACTAAAGGTAATAGACCAAGCTATCAAAATGCAATGAAGGGCGAATGTTCAGTAGAATTATACGACTATTTTAATAAATTATTAAAAGAACATATTATAGTAGAAACAGGGATATTTGGTGCTGAGATGATAGTAAACATCACCAATGATGGACCTGTAACAATAATACTAGATAGTAAATAATATAATAAATAAAACCACAAAAAAGTGGTTTTTATTATTTATAAATGATATAATTATTGCAATAGTATAGGAGAACATATGGATAGTAAATTAAATGAAATAATTGATAAATATAAAGATGAAAATGGTAACTTAATGCCAATACTTCAGGAAATTCAAGTCGAATATGGATATTTATCATATGAACATTTAAAGCAAGTATCCGAATCTTTAGATATATCTTTAGAAAAAATATATGGAGTAGCAACTTTTTATAGTCAGTTTAAATTTAAGCCTCAAGCTATACACAAGATAAGTGTATGCTTGGGAACAGTATGCTATGTTAAAGGTGCAAACGATGTACTAAATGAAGTAAAAAAGGAATTAAATATTGAAGTTGGAGAAAATACCCCGGACAATTTATTTTCAATTGAAAACACAAGATGTTTAGGTTGCTGTAGTTTAGCCCCGGTAATGATGATAGATGAAAAAGTATATAGCGAAGTAAAGGCAACAGATGTAAAAAAAATATTAGATTCATATAGAGGTAGCAATGTATAATGATATATTAGATAGTATTAAAGATAACAACACTAGAATAACAGTAGGATTAGGCACTTGTGGTATATCAAGTGGTGCAGATAAGATTTATAAGATACTAAAAGATAGATTAACGAATATAGATGTAGTGCCTGTTGGATGTATTGGTGTTTGCAAATATGAACCAATTGTTGAAATATACAAAGATAATATAAGAACCACATATGTCAATATTGATGAAGAAAAACTAAATAAAATAATAGAAAATCATATTAATAATAATATAGTAGTTAAAGAATATTTAATTGATGAAAACACATCTAATATTTTACAATACCCATTTTTAAAGAGACAAGTTAGAATTGCTCTTAGAAATTGTGGAAATATAAACCCAGAAAACATTTACGATTATATAAAAAATGGTGGTTATAATTCGCTAAATAGAGTGTTAAATGAAAATATTAATGTTATCGATATACTAAAAGAATCAAAATTAAGAGGTAGAGGAGGAGCCGGTTTTAGTACGGGTTTAAAATGGGAATTTACTAAAAAGGAAGATTCAAATACTAAGTATGTGTGTTGTAATGCTGATGAAGGAGATCCGGGTGCATTTATGGATAGATCTTTATTGGAAGGAGATCCACACTCAATTATTGAAGCTATGGTTATTGCAGGTAAAACTATAGGATCAAATCAAGGTTATATATATGTTAGAGCTGAATATCCTGTTGCTGTATCTAGATTGAAAACCGCAATTGCACAAGCAAAAGAATTAAATTTACTAGGAAATAATATTTTAGGAACTGATTTTTCATTCAATTTAGATTTAAGATTAGGAAGTGGAGCATTCGTATGTGGTGAAGAAACAGCGTTAATTAGTTCAATTGAAGGAAAAAGAGGAGAACCTAATTTAAAACCTCCTTTTCCGGCTTCAAAAGGTCTATTTGGATATCCTACGCTTATAAATAATGTTGAAACATATGCAAATATCCCGTATATTTTAAATGGTAATTTTGATAAATTTATTAGTTTGGGAAGTGAAAAATCAAAGGGTACAAAAGTATTCGCACTTGGTGGGAAAATAAACAATACTGGTTTAATCGAAATTCCAATTGGAACAACTCTAAAAGATATCGTCTTTGATATTGGAGGAGGAATTCCTAACGATAAAATATTTAAAGCAGCTCAAACTGGAGGACCATCTGGTGGGTGTATTCCAACTGAACATTTAGATATAAATATGGATTATGAATCGTTATCTTCTATTGGATCAATGATGGGATCTGGTGGATTAATAATAATGGATCAAGACAATTGTATGGTTAATATTGCGGAATTCTTCTTAGACTTTACTGTGGATGAATCTTGTGGTAAATGTGTACCATGTAGAGTTGGAACAAAAAGATTAAAAGAAATATTAAACAGAATTACAAGTGGAAAAGGCACATTAAATGATTTATATTTACTTGAAGAATTATCTTATCATATAAAGACATCTTCTTTATGTGGTCTTGGTCAATCAGCACCTAATCCAGTAATAAGTACATTAAAATATTTTAAGAACGAATATATAGAACATATTGAAAAAAAATTATGTAGCAGTAAAGTGTGCAACAACTTACTTGAATATAAGATTCTTCAAGATAAATGTATTGGTTGTGGAGTTTGTAAGATAAATTGCCCAGTAAATGCCATAAGTGGTGAAGTTAGAAATCCACATTTTATTGATCAAGAAAAATGTACAAAATGTGGTACATGTATGAAAGTGTGTAGATTTAATTCTATAGTAAGGGAGTAACTATGGTAAACATAAAAATTAATGGTATTGAAATTCAAGCTAGTGAAGATTCAACTATATTAGATGCTGCAAAAAATAGTAATATAGATATACCAACTCTATGTTTTTTGAGAGATGTAAATGAAATAGCATCCTGTAGAATTTGTGTTGTAGAAGATTTATTAACAAATAATTTAATTACGGCTTGTACTGCAAAAGTTAAAAATGGATTGAATATTTCTACAAATAGTGAAAAAGTTATTAAATCAAGAATTAATACTTTAGAGTTGTTAGCTTCAAATCATAATAAAGACTGTGAAAATTGTAATAGAAATAATAATTGTGAATTGCAAGATTTATTTATTGAATATAAAATTGAAGGCAATAAGTTTAAATGTGAAAAGATACAATATAAAAAAGATGAATCAACTAATTATCTAGTTAGAGATAATAGTAAATGTATTTTATGTAATAGATGCGTAGCAGTATGTGAAAAACTTCAAGATGTTGCTGTTATAGGAAAAAACAATAGAGGAAACAAAACTGTTATAGCTTCAGCATTTGATAAATTCTTAAAAGATACACCGTGTGTTGCATGTGGTCAATGTGTTAATGTGTGTCCAACTGGAGCACTAACAGATAAAGAAAATATTGAAATAGTAAAAGAAGCATTAAATAATAAGGAAATTCATACAATAATTGCTCCAGCTCCAGCAGTAAGATTTTCTATTGGAGAAGGATTTGATATGCCAATTGGTACTAATGTAAAAGGTAAATTAGTAACATCTGCTAAGATGTTAGGTTTTGATAAAGTGTTTGATATAAATTATGGTGCAGATTTGACAATCATAGAAGAAGGAAATGAACTTGTTGAAAGGATAAACAATAATGGCATATTTCCTATGATTACATCTTGCAGTCCTGGATGGGTTAATTATTTAGTAAGATATTTTCCAAATATGATTCCAAATTTATCAACATGCAAATCACCGCAAAAAATGTTTGGAGCATTAATCAAAACTTATTATGCAAAAATAAACAATATTGATCCATCAAAAATATTTGTAGTTACTATAATGCCTTGTATTGCAAAAAAAGAAGAAATATTAAAAGATGATAATGCAACTATATATGATGATGTAGATGCTATCCTTTCTGCAAGAGAATATATTAAGTTATTAAAACAAAACAATATAGATTTTTCAAACCTTTCTGATAGTGAATTTGATAATCCCCTAGGAAGCGGAGCATCTGTTGTATTTGGTGCATCAGGTGGAGTTATGGAAGCAGCTCTTAGAACATTAGTAGAAGTTATTGATAAAAAAGAATTAACTAATTTGGAATTTAATGAAGTAAGAGGAATGCAAGGTATAAAGGAGGCAACATATAAATTAAATAATATGGAAATTAAAGTTGCAGTTGCCTCAGGCCTAGCAAATGCAAAAAAACTATTAAAAAAAATTGAAAACAAGGAAGTTTTCTATCATTTTATAGAAATAATGGCATGTCCTGGAGGCTGCATAAATGGCGGCGGACAACCAATAGTAAGTTCTAAGATTAGAAATTATAATGACATAAAAAAAATAAGAGCACAGTCGCTTTATGCTGAGGATAAGTCATTAAATAATAGAAAAGCACATAAAAATCCAGATATATTAAAAATATATGATGATTTTTTAGGTAAACCCGGAAGTGAAATAGCACATAACTTACTACATACTCATTACTCTAAAGTTGAAAAATACAAATAAGTGTAAAAAAAACGTAAAAAGAGTTGATTATTTTATTAATGTTATGATATAAATAATATTAGGAAGGTAGGAAAATAATATGAACGATATGGTAAATGTGGCTAATTTAGGAAATTTGCATAACTCAGGTTCTGACAAATGCAAAACTATGGCTGATAATGTTACAAAAGAATTTATAACACCAGTTGCTAGTGCTTACAAAATTTTAGGAGATGATTGGTTTGGATCAGCAGCAGCGAATCATTATCCAAATGTAAAAGTATTACATGATAATATGGTAAGTTTACAAAATTTTATAGCAGAACTTGGAGAAAAAATTACAGAAATTGCTGCAACAATGGATGAATTTGATACAAGAGCAGGAGGTACTTCAAGAGGATTAACAAAAACTACTATAACAAGATATTCTGATATTTTAACAATAAAAGAAAAATTACCAGAACAAACATTCAGAATGAGCCCAGCATCAATACCTGCAGTAAATTCATTAAGAACTGTTGTTAATAGTATTGATACATTAGTTGGTCAAGTGGATACTTTATTAGAAGAAGTATTTACAAACTGGACAGCAGGAGGAAATCCTAGTTCATTTAGAACATCAATTTCTTCAGCACTAGATAGAATTAAATCAATGAAAAACGAAGCGAATTTGGCAGTTGAAGCAATGGAAGCTGGAGTTAAAGTTATTTCTTCACTTGGTGCTAATTCAGCAGCAAGCGGAAACGGAAATCGTACTGATATGATAAACTAAAATGCATTAAAAATGCATTTTTTCACTTTGAGAGGTGTCTATGAATTTGGCAGATCAAAATTTAATAAATAGTTCGGAAGTTTTATATTATTTGGAAGATATAAAAAAAAATATGGCAAATTCAACAGAGGGTTTATCCTCTGCTTTAGTGTTTTTTGATTATGTTAAGTCATCTGCGATGGATAATTTAAAATCTGAAATAGTCTCGCAGATAAAAAAACAAGAAGAATTTATTGCTCAAATAGAAGATTTAAAAAGAACAATATCTTCAAAAACAAGTGCAATAAATACCGATATAAATAATGCTAAAATAGCAAAAGAAGAAAAAGCAAAAATTGCAAGAGAAGAAGCAAATAAAAAATTAAAGGAAGAAGCAGTAAGAAAATCAAGTAATCAAGCTTCTTCATCGCAAACAACACAATCAAAATCAAAAAATATAAATCTAGAATACTAAACAAGGAATATTATGATAATTGATTTAGAGGTTTTAAATTCAGTAACTATAGTAGAAGAAGAAAACATTGAAGTTTTAAAGACTTCAAGTTTTTCTTTTATTAATTGTAAAAATAGTATTGATAATAGAATAAAAAATCCAAATATTTCTTTTAAAATTTCCATGATAGAAAATAATTTTAATAAGTTAATAAAAACAAATGAAGATACATTAGAATTTAATTCAAAAATACAAAGAGAAGTTGTAGAATTAATTGAAATATTAAAAAAAATTTCTCCACCAACTTTTAATAAAATAAATTTTCACCTTTATTCGTTAAATATTGAAAAAATAACCGAAAGCTTTTCAAATTATTTGATAGATAAGTATAATGTTTTATCAATTAACAATAAAAAAAATATTTATGAAAAACTTATAGTATTTGAAACTGTTAATAATAAAGCTCAGTTCGATATAGTATATTCTAAATTTGTATCAGAAAATTTAGAATATATGCCTCAATATGCCTATGCTATATATTTAATAAAAAAAGAACTAAGGATTTTAGAAGAGTCTAAAATACAAGATGTATTTCCTGATAAAATTATAAATGTTGGATCAACAGATGATAAATCAAAAAGTAGAGTATTAGATTTAAATGTTAATTTGTTATTAGAAATTATAAATAATAATTCAAAATTTAAAAGCTTTTATAACAAACAAGAACTGCCTCTTGAAATATTAGTTGATTATAATATTTATTTACATGCATTTGATGTACTTTATCATGAAGTAGATGGAATTGCCCTTGAATTATCTCAAGATGAATTTGAAAGACTTAAAGAACTATCAAAAAAGTATAATCAGGATTTATCAAATTCTTTAGAGGGACAAGTCAATACATTAAATAGGATTGATGAAAACTTAAAAATAGCTAAATTAATAAAAAATGATAATTTAAATATTTTTTCATCTTGGAATGATGAAAAGAATATAAACAGAATTCTTTTAGCAATTAATTATATGCCAGAAATTTTAAAAAATAATCTAAGTAATATATATTTTTCAACCGAAGAAGGTATTTTCCCTTATAATGCGTTTGTATTTTCATATGATAATTTTGTGGCATCTGCAGCTACAATGTATGATTCTAGAGAGGGTATTTATTTTTGGGGTGGTTTGGAAAACGATGACACCAATCATACTATAGATATATTGTATCACGAGGCTGCTCATGTACTAGACAATAAAAATAATATATCTTCTGATCAAAATTGGATTGATGCATCAATTGCAGATGGTAATTATCCAAGCTCATATGCATCTATGAATGGATTTGAAAATTTTGCAGTATCAGTAGAAAAATATTTTAGTGATTACAAAGCGTTTAAGGATAATTTTCCTAATAGAGCAAAATATTTAGATAATTTATTTAATGATCAAGATGTAGTGCTTTTTAAATAAATATTTACGATAGGAGTTTTTATGAATTATAATTTAGATGGTAAAAAAAAAGAAAACGAATTAATAAAGCAAAAATACGCAAAAAGAGTTTATGTTAAAACAAAAGAAGGGGCAGATCTTGCGATTAGTTATTTTTTTGATGAATTTGATAAATACACAACTGAACAAAATGCTAAAAAAATAATTATTAGAGAATTGACATATGAAAGAAACCTTATAAAAGAATCTATATATATTGTAAAAAATAATTCGAATAATGAATAAAATATGTGTTATAATACTTGCATAAGATTAGTAATAACTATATAATTTAATAGAGAAATGCGTTTGGTGAAAGCATTAATTATATATTATGAATGACACTTATTTATAAAATTTTATATATTAATTGAGCGCATTTGAAATAGGGTGGCACCGCGGGGTAATACTCGTCCCTATGAAATGTGTTTTATTTTTTAAAAGGAGGGTATATGAAAGTCATACCAAGAACACTATCTGGATATATGGAATTATTACCAAAAGATCAAATAAAATTTAATAAAATGTTAAATACTATTAAAGAGGTATATGAATCTTTTGGATTTTTACCATTAGATACTCCAATATTAGAAAAAGATGAAGTACTTCTAGCTAAAGCTGGTGGTGAAACAGAAAAACAAATATATAGATTAGATGATAAAGTTATGCGTTTTGATTTAACTGTTCCTTTAGCAAAATATGTTGCTCTTAATTATGGTTCGTTATCATTTCCTTTTAGAAGATATCAAATTGGTAAAGTATATAGGGGTGAAAGAGCACAAAAGGGAAGATTTAGAGAGTTTTATCAAGCGGATATAGATATAGTAAATGAAAATGAATTATCAATTTTTAACGATGCTGAAATACCTTATATAATATATAAAATATTTAAAAGTTTAGATATTGGTAAATTTACTATTAAAATAAATAATAGAAAAATATTACTTGGTTATTTTGAATATTTAGAATTAAGTGATAAAGCTAAAGACATACTTATTGTTATTGATAAAATAAGAAAAATAGGCAAAGAAGAAGTAATAAATGAATTATTAAAATTAGATATTTATGAAGATAAAATAAATAATATATTATCTTTTATGTCGATGAAAATTGATATAGATACATTAAAAAAATTTAAATTAAATATTGATAACAGTTTATTTGCAAAAGGTGTGGATGAATTAGATACAGTATTAAGCTATTCTCAAAAATTTGGAATAGATAAAGAATATATTGAAATTGATTTAACTATGTCTAGAGGTTTAGATTACTATACAGGAACAATATATGAAACCTATTTAGATAAATATCCAAATATAGGAAGTATATGTTCTGGTGGTAGATATGATGACCTAGCAAGTTACTATACAGATAAAATTCTACCAGGTGTTGGAATATCTATTGGATTAACAAGATTATTTGATCAATTGATGGAATTAAACTTACTTAAAGATGAGGAAGTTAATATTTTAGATTATTTGATATTGCCTATGTCAAATAATTATGAATATATTATTGATGTATTTAATCAAATAAATAAATTAAATAAAAATGTACAAATTATGTATGACACTAGAAGTATAAAAAGTATGATTAATTATGCAGTTTCCTTAAATGTAAAGAATGTAATATTTATTGGTGATGATGAAGTTAATGAAAAATGTATAACAGTTAAGGACATAGAAAAAGGAATTCAAGAAAAAATAAAACTTGAGGAATTAAAGAGGAAAATATGAATAAAATATATATAAAAGACATTAAAAATTATTACGGTACTGAAATTGAGTTAGATGCTTGGGTAGATAACATTAGAGATTTGCAATATGTTCAATTTATAATATTAAGAGATTATACAGGTAAAATTCAAATGACTATTGAAAAGAACGAAGAAAACAAAATGTTAACTGATTTGATAACCAATTTAACATTGGAAAGTACTATAACAGTAAATGCCAAAGTAATAGAAAATGAAAAAGTAAAATTAAATGGTGTTGAATTAATTCCATCTAATATAGAAGTAACTAGTACATCTTTAAGAGAACTTCCAATTGATATAAAAGATAAAGATAAGTCGCTTAGAGAAACAAGATTAGATTATAGATTTTTAGATTTAAGAAGAGAAGATAATAATTTATTATTTAGATGTCAAACATATATGGAAGCAATGATGCGAGAATATTGGATTAATAATAATTTTGTTGAAATACATACACCAAAGATAAGTGCTGCATCCGCAGAATCTGGAGCAGAAATGTTTAAATTAGATTATTTTGGACAAAAAGCTTGTCTTTCTCAATCTCCTCAATTTTATAAACAAATGACTATGTCTTCAGGATTTGAAAAAGTATTTGAAATTGCTCCAGTATTTAGAGCTGAAAATTCTCATACTAGTTATCATGCTACAGAAATTTTAATGATCGATGCTGAAATATCATGGGTTAAAGATGTTCATGATGTAATGGATATGGAAGAAGAATGGATTAGATATTTCATGACAAAATTAAAAGAAAAATATGGAGAAGATATAAAAAGAGTATTCAATGTTGAGGTATCTGATACTACTCCTAAATTTCCAAGAATAAATTTTTATGATGCAAAAAAAATATTAAAAGAGGAATTTAATTATGTTGGAGCAGTACCTGAAGATTTCGAAAGAAAAGAAGAAGAGTTAATGTGTGAATACGCTAAAAAGAGTTATAATAGCGATTTTATATTTATAACAAACTTCCCTTACAGTGCAAGAAGTTTTTATGTTATGAAACACGAAGATGGAGTTACTGAATCATTTGACTTATTATTTAAAGGTGTAGAAATAACAAGTGGTGCGAAAAGAGAACACAGATATGAACAATTAATTGATAATATAAAAGAAAAAGGTTTAAATCCAGAAGATTTAAAATTCTATACAGAATTTTTTAAATATGGATGCCCTCCACATGGTGGATTTGGTGTTGGTCTAGCAAGAATAATGATGAAAGTATTCGAAATAGATAATATTAGAGAAGCAACGTTAATATATAGAGGTCCTACCAGACTTAATCCTTAAGATTAAGTCTTTTTTATTAAATAAGTATATTTTTTGATAATAATGATATATAATAAAAATAAGGATGATATATGAATATAAATGAAGAAATATTTCGATCTTTATATTTGGAACTTGATAATAATAAAGAAGCATTAAATACTTCTTCTTTGTTGTTTGATAAAGCAGTTAATGGAACAATGGATTCAAGATTAAAGATAGGTGTGATAAATGGAAAAATCTCTTCCATAGAAACATCTTTTATAAAATTAAAAAAAGAAAACTCGGAAAATATTGATTTAAGTATGAATGTAAAAAGATATTTTGATGATCTTAGTAATGTGTTAAATATGAAAATAGGCACATTATCAGGAGAAATACCTTTTAGCATGTATAACGATAGAGATGGAATATCTTGGATTGAAAAGAACATGAATAAAATTGAAGAACAAAAAGCTAATAAAGCAACAGAATTTAATAACGAAAACATTGATATTGATGCTTTACTTGAATATTATCCAGATTTTAAAAATTATTTAGAAAAGTTTGAAAAAGAATATCCATTTTTAAAAAAACTTAGTGCTGAAGGAAAAAAGAAATTATATGAGGAAGCATATTATATATATTTAACATCTCAATTAAATTCAAATTATTATGTAAATAGAGATGAAATATTAGAGATAAAAAAGGAACAAGAAAGTTTAAACATTAGTTTTTCTGCTATATCTAATGTAGACGCTCAATCTTGGTCAAAAGAATATAAAGAAAAAGTAAAAACAACTATAACTGGAGAAGGTTTTGATTTTATTGAATATCATCAAAGATATGAATATTTAGTAAACAAAAATTATAATGATTTAACCAAAGAAGAGATGGTTGAATATGATGCACTAGATGAAAATATTAATTATATTGGAGAAATAGCGTTTAAAATTAAAAAGAATGAAGATAAATTAAAAGCATATGGAATAAATAGTATATCAATAGTTAATGAATTAGAAAGTGCATATCAATCAATAAAACAGACTGAAAGCAGTTTTGTTTATGGTTATATAAAATACACAAACGATTTTGATGAATTTGTAGAAAGTAGAAATAATGATTATGACTATTCTTTTAAACATAATGGATTTAGAGAATATTCTAAATATGTTAATGATGATCAAAGAAAGATATTTGATTATCTATCAATAAATTATGGAAGAGAGTCAGCTGAAAACTATTATAAATCAAATTTAGAAGAAGATTTTATTATTGCAAAAGGAGTAGATGAAGCATATTCTTACTTAGAAAAAATAAATGATGAAAATGTTTTTCTTCAAAGTGGTATAACAGCATGGGAAGGACTTCAAGATGGTTTTGAAGGATATTTTAGAAATGTAGGTAATATGTTTGCGCCTACTAAAAAAATATCATCAGATGATGTAAAAATACAATTAATTATGAAAGCTTTTGAAGGAAAAATATTGACGGATACTTTAGGAGAAGATAGAGCAAAAGAAGTATTAGAAAAGTTGGAAAAAGGAGAATATACTAAAGATGACATAATTAAAATATTAAATAATGAAGGTAAAGATTATAACTCTGTTTTAGATGGTTATGTATTTAATGATGAAAATATAAAAAATTCTATATTAAAAAACATGTATACAACAAGTATGGTGGTAGGAAATATGTTGCCTGCAATGATTGCAGGGAAAATATCAGCAGTTGTATTAAAAACAACAGCATTCGCTAATTTACCTGTTGGGACAATCTTAACAGGAATAAGTTCTGGAGGATCTGCAAGAAATAATGCTTTAATAGATGGATATTCAGAAGGAGAAGCATTAGCATATTCACTAGTTACTGGAGCAACAACAGGTTTATTGGAATACTACTTAAGTCCATTTGAGGGAATAGGTAAAAATTCTGTTAAATTTGATTCTAAAACAATTATGGGAGTTTTTAGAAAATTTGGATTATCTGCTGTATCAAATGTAACTGAAGAAATAATTGAAGATTCGGTACAAACTTTACTTATTGATAATATTATGTTAGGAAAAACAGTTACCGTCGATGAATTTTTAGATTCAAGTTGGGAAACTATAAAGACAGCAATAATGGTATCAGCTTTTATGGGAGTGCCTTCTATAACATTAAACCTTGGAAAAATAGGATCTGAAAAAATTGCTAATATAAAAATTAATTCAGAAAATATGTCAAAAATAGCGGATATTTTTAAAATTGAAGACAGAACCCTAAGAAATCAAAAATTAATTGAATTGGGTGGTGCTTTTGGAATTGTTGCTCCTGGTTTTGAACTACCAAATCAAAATACCGAAAAATTAGCAAATACATTAAGAAACTTATCTAAATCGTTTGTGTTAAAATTTGAAGGTTTATTTAAAAATTCAGATAGTAGTTCATACGATATTAAAGATATTGTAGATTCATTTAATCAAATGAGTCAGATTGATCAAATAAATTATATAAAAAATTCTGATGCAAGTATTATAAGCGGTTTATTTACGGATAGTAATATATATAAAAAGTATTCGTTTGAAATAGATAGTAAAATAATTGAATTTCAAGATATATTTTTTGGTATAACTAATATAGTAAAAAATGTAGAAAGTATAATTAATAACGAAAATATTCTAAATAATTTATCAAATTCGAATTTATTAATATTAATTTCAAAATCAAGAAAGAATGTAAATGAATTAGTAATAAAAGAAGTAGAAAAAAGAATTTCAAACGAAGTTGATTTATTTTCAACTGCTCAAAAAACAACAGATCCTTGGGTTGCAACCTACAATTCGCTATATAACAGTTTAAAAAATTTGCCATTAGAATTAAGTAAAAGAATAAAAGAATTTTATACTAATAAACCAGTTCACTCAGTGGTTGCATCTTTAGTAGAAAAATACCCAAAATTTGATATTTATCAACAACACTTTTTATCTAGACTTATTAAAGAGGGAAAGATAGATTCTACAGGTATTAATGCATTAAATCGTTTGTTTGAGCAACATCCTGGAAATCTAGATACTTTTAATTTTGAAATTCTTGATTCTAGAGTGATAAATGCATTGGGTGAGGAGTATGTTTTAGATGTTGGAAAATATGATTATATAAGTTTTAATTTAATGTCTATATTCAATAATCAAAATTTATTTGATAGTTTTTCTAAATTAATAACTAAATTAAAAACAGATAATTCATTAAAAACTTTTTCTTTGAAAAACAGAAAATTAATAAATTTTTTCTTTCTAAATCAAGTTCAACTTTCAGAATTAAATTCAAATGTTATTTTAGATTCAGCTTTTGTTAATTATGTTTTAAAATTTTATAAGGGTAATCTATCAACTTTAAATTATGTGGACATCGATTTCACATTAGATTTTGAAAAGGAATATGCGAAAAAAGCTGATGAAACATTTATAAAAGCATATAATGATTTTATAAATACCATTACAAAATTAAAAAGCAAAGAATATATTGAACAAAAAAGAGAAGAGTTAATAGAACATTATAAAAGTATGGGATATTCAGATATACAATTAAATAAATTTATAGATGCAATTAATCAAAATGTTCAAAAATTAACTGATTTAGATATAAAATCTTATGAAGGAATTGCATCAATAGAATTATTAAGTAAATTAAAAAATTTGTATTTTCAAAAATATTTTTCAATCACTCAAAAAGAAGCTGAAATATTTGTAAAAAAATATGGAAATGATTTAAATCAAATTTCTGGAAATTTAGCTTATAAATCAATATTATCAGTTATTGACACTATGAAAAAAGTAATTAATTTAGATAATGTTGAAGAGATAGTTAAAATATATAATAATCAATTGTTTAGTTTTAATTCAGAAGAAATGCTTTATATTGATGATGTGGCATCAAATGCTTATACAACGAGTTACGAGCAACAACTAAAAGATACTAATAGAAACTTAAAAACCAATATGGAAGTTGGAAATTCAAGGTTAGTAAATTATAACGGTAATAGTGTTGTAGTAGTCGATGCACCAGAAAGTTTTTCATTTTTTGTACATAGTAGTGATACTGGTTATGTTGTAAACAAGGAATTAATCAATGATAGTTTTATAGAAACTTGGAATGTTGATCATAATCCTAAAACACATGGATTATCAACCTCATTTATAACTCAAAGTAATATTGGAAGTGCACCGGTACTTGGAAATGGAGTATTATATGCATTTTCTGAAGTAGCTGCAGAAAATATATTTGGTATGGGGACAACCGATATAAATGGAAATATAGCGGATTATGGATTTAGTTCTGGAAAAGATCAAGAATATTATTCTCCTCAAAACATTTCACAAGAAACAGTAAGAATATATAACGAGTTTGTTATTGATAGGTCAAGTTCTAAGCCAAATTATATAATATTATATACTGATTCTACAGAAACAGGAAAACAAAATGCATATAAAGCAGCATCTGAATGGAATATACCGATTGTTGAAATAGATAAAATAAAACTTGCATCATCACAAAGAGGAATAATAGATGATATTGTTGAAATATTTGATGAAACTAAAGATGTTAAAACTATTGAAAGTGCGTTAAAGTTATATGAAGCTAATGCAACGGGTTACGGATTAAATTCTAAACCAATTAACGAGTCAACAACACTAGAAAATGGAGTAGTTAAGGAAGAAATTTCTCAAATATTTGACCCTACAAAAATAAATACTTCAATTGAATCGTTTATACAAGAATCTATAAATTCTAAAAATCCAGAAAACTTAGAGGGGTTGATAGAAGTGTTAGAAGAAATGAATGCAAAATATGAAAGAGCAAATGAATTTCGTAATACTCAACTACCTAATTCTAATCCATTAATTGATTATAACAAATATATAAATGAAATAAATAACATACTAGGAGGTGTTTAAAATGAATAAATTAGAAGTATTAAATAAGAAATTACAAATACTAGAAAAATCACTTAAGAAAAAAAAGGGGTTTGCTGATGCTCTAGTTGAAGAACAAAAGGAAGAATTAGATGTATTAAATCCAAATTTTACAGTTAATCCTCTTGATAACACTATATCTAAAGACGAACAAACTCAAACTAAAAAAAATAAATAATAAAGACTTAATTCAAATAATTGAGTTTTTATTAAATAAGTATAATTTTTGATAATAATGATATATAATAAAAATAAGGATGATATATGAATATAAATGAAGAAATATTTCGATCTTTATATTTGGAACTTGATAATAATAAAGAAGCATTAAATACTTCTTCTTTGTTGTTTGATAAAGCAGTTAATGGAACAATGGATTCAAGATTAAAGATAGGTGTGATAAATGGAAAAATCTCTTCCATAGAAACATCTTTTATAAAATTAAAAAAAGAAAACTCGGAAAATATTGATTTAAGTATGAATGTAAAAAGATATTTTGATGATCTTAGTAATGTGTTAAATATGAAAATAGGCACATTATCAGGAGAAATACCTTTTAGCATGTATAACGATAGAGATGGAATATCTTGGATTGAAAAGAACATGAATAAAATTGAAGAACAAAAAGCTAATAAAGCAACAGAATTTAATAACGAAAACATTGATATTGATGCTTTACTTGAATATTATCCAGATTTTAAAAATTATTTAGAAAAGTTTGAAAAAGAATATCCATTTTTAAAAAAACTTAGTGCTGAAGGAAAAAAGAAATTATATGAGGAAGCATATTATATATATTTAACATCTCAATTAAATTCAAATTATTATGTAAATAGAGATGAAATATTAGAGATAAAAAAGGAACAAGAAAGTTTAAACATTAGTTTTTCTGCTATATCTAATGTAGACGCTCAATCTTGGTCAAAAGAATATAAAGAAAAAGTAAAAACAACTATAACTGGAGAAGGTTTTGATTTTATTGAATATCATCAAAGATATGAATATTTAGTAAACAAAAATTATAATGATTTAACCAAAGAAGAGATGGTTGAATATGATGCACTAGATGAAAATATTAATTATATTGGAGAAATAGCGTTTAAAATTAAAAAGAATGAAGATAAATTAAAAGCATATGGAATAAATAGTATATCAATAGTTAATGAATTAGAAAGTGCATATCAATCAATAAAACAGACTGAAAGCAGTTTTGTTTATGGTTATATAAAATACACAAACGATTTTGATGAATTTGTAGAAAGTAGAAATAATGATTATGACTATTCTTTTAAACATAATGGATTTAGAGAATATTCTAAATATGTTAATGATGATCAAAGAAAGATATTTGATTATCTATCAATAAATTATGGAAGAGAGTCAGCTGAAAACTATTATAAATCAAATTTAGAAGAAGATTTTATTATTGCAAAAGGAGTAGATGAAGCATATTCTTACTTAGAAAAAATAAATGATGAAAATGTTTTTCTTCAAAGTGGTATAACAGCATGGGAAGGACTTCAAGATGGTTTTGAAGGATATTTTAGAAATGTAGGTAATATGTTTGCGCCTACTAAAAAAATATCATCAGATGATGTAAAAATACAATTAATTATGAAAGCTTTTGAAGGAAAAATATTGACGGATACTTTAGGAGAAGATAGAGCAAAAGAAGTATTAGAAAAGTTGGAAAAAGGAGAATATACTAAAGATGACATAATTAAAATATTAAATAATGAAGGTAAAGATTATAACTCTGTTTTAGATGGTTATGTATTTAATGATGAAAATATAAAAAATTCTATATTAAAAAACATGTATACAACAAGTATGGTGGTAGGAAATATGTTGCCTGCAATGATTGCAGGGAAAATATCAGCAGTTGTATTAAAAACAACAGCATTCGCTAATTTACCTGTTGGGACAATCTTAACAGGAATAAGTTCTGGAGGATCTGCAAGAAATAATGCTTTAATAGATGGATATTCAGAAGGAGAAGCATTAGCATATTCACTAGTTACTGGAGCAACAACAGGTTTATTGGAATACTACTTAAGTCCATTTGAGGGAATAGGTAAAAATTCTGTTAAATTTGATTCTAAAACAATTATGGGAGTTTTTAGAAAATTTGGATTATCTGCTGTATCAAATGTAACTGAAGAAATAATTGAAGATTCGGTACAAACTTTACTTATTGATAATATTATGTTAGGAAAAACAGTTACCGTCGATGAATTTTTAGATTCAAGTTGGGAAACTATAAAGACAGCAATAATGGTATCAGCTTTTATGGGAGCTCCTTCTATAACATTAAACCTTGGAAAAATAGGATCTGAAAAAATTTCTAACATTAAAATTACACCAGAAAATATATCAAAATTAGCGGATATTTTTAAAATTGAAAATAGTACATTAAAAAAGCAAAAATTAAATGATTTTGTTGGAAATGTTTATGCTCCAACAATTGATCCTAAAACGATTTTTGATATACATATGTTGGATGAAATAATGCAAAACCATGATTCAAAATATGGAAAAGGATCAGGTTTATTAGCATTAATTGCTTTTTCTGACCCTAAAAGTGTTCATTATAATAACTCTAATATTATTACCTCACTAAACGGTGCAAGAAACCTAATGAGCAATTTTACCCCTGAACAGATAAAATACATTGTTAATAATTTTTATCTAAATCAACAAAATGTTAGAGATCTTCTAGATAAAAATAATTCATCAAAACCTTCTCCACTTGTTTCTCCAAGCAATATATTAACTTATAGATCAGTAGTTAGTACATTTAATGATTATCCTATTCATAAATATTATGGGTCTGATCAAGCAGCAATAGAAGATATGTGTGTTTATTATGATGCTAATAATAATCCTTACACATATAGAGAAGTTGTTAGGATAATGAATAAAGCTAAGGAAGAATACAAACCTTTGCCAATTTTTCGAAAAATAGTAACAAAAGAGTATTTTAGACTAAAAGATAAATTAATTGATTCGGGTTTTTCGCAAACCGATGCTTCTGTTTTAATGTCAACAGTAAATGATGCAGGAGCATGTTCTTATGCTGCTGTTTGTAACGAAATATTCATGATGTTTAGAGATAATGAAAAACTTTTTGAAGAAAATTTTGGATACTCAATGTATAAAAAAAATGAAAATGGTAGTAAGGTATTAAATACAGCAGAATTGTTATTAGATATGTATGTGTTTGCAAACTCATCTAATAATAAAAGAAAATTTGTTATTGAACATAATAATGGCAATAAAACGCTTAACAATAAATTCTTAAGTAATAAAGTTGATCCATTAAACAGAAGATTGCTAAATGCTACTTCTCAAGAATTCTTATCTAAACATAATGTTGGAAAAAATAATAATCTTATAAACGAATTTTTAACTTCAAAAAATCCAAATCTATATTATACTTCGGAAATTGCGTATAATAATAATGACAAAAAAGTAATTCCAGAACAAGAATACACTGATGCATTAAAACAAATTAAAAATAAGTTAGATTCGGGTTACTTAGCATCTATGGATTTCTTCTACAACCCTAAAAAAAATGACGTAATAATAAATATGTACTCTTATGACACTTACAAGTATAATAGTACTTCAACTGCTGTTTGGCAAGAGGGCGGTGGACACGCTGTATTTATTACAGAAATAAATAATAAAGGTATAGTAGTTTCTTCATGGGGTAATAAATATCTTATTCCTCATTCTGATTTAATGAATGGTGGAAGATTTCAAATAGAATTAATATATGGAGGTATCAAATGAAAAACAATTTAATTATAATAATAAACAACATAATTTATGATGAGTTGGGTTTAGAAACTATAGAAAATGAATTAACAAGAAACAATGTTTTTCCTAAACAAACTGATGAATTTATAAAAGATAAATTAAAAGCCAAATATTTTTTCTTGCTTAATGATTTATCTTTTGACAGGTTAAACAAAGATGAAATTGATCAAATCAATCATTTTTATCAAAATGGGATGGAGTCTGAGTTAATAGATACTATAAAAACAAAATATTTAAAAATAATTATACCAGATAGAAAAGAAGGCTACTTTAATATGTTTGGAACAAGTGACCAATATTTAGTTCCAACAGATGCGATTGTTTTAGGTTTCAATTATATAAGATATAAAGAAGACTATGATGAAATTAGTGATAATACTAATGAATCATTAATTATAAAAGAATTAAATAATATTCAAGATGTTTTGGGACCAGAGAAAGGTCTAAAAATTGCCGTTCTTAAACTTGATGAAACAGCTATTTTATATGACAATGAATTTGAAGAAACAATTCAAAAATAATTATTAGAGAATGTAAGTACGATGGTACTTTAGTAAAAGAATCCTTCTTATATTATGATGACCAAGAATTAAATATTAACTTAGAAAAAAAACTTCGATTATATAATGTGTTATAATCTAATTGGTGATTTTTATGCTAAAAGAAAAATTAAAATTAATACCCAAGAAACCTGGGTGTTATATTTATAAAGATAAAGATAATATTATTATTTATGTTGGTAAAGCAAAAGTATTAAAATCAAGAGTTAATTCTTATTTTAATAATGTTCATACTGGAAAAACAGCTTTACTAGTAAAAAATATAGCTGATGTAGAGTTTATTGTTACTAATTCAGAGCTTGAGGCTCTTCTTTTAGAAATAAACTTAATAAAAAAACACACTCCAAAATACAATATAATGTTAAGAGATGATAAATCCTATCCGTATATTGAAATAACTAACGAAAAAGTTCCTAGACTTATAATGACTAGGCCAAAAAATAAGAAAAAAAGAGGAAAATTATTTGGGCCATACCCCAATGTATATGCAGCAAGAAAAGTGGTAGAAATAATTAATAGATTATATCCTATTAGAAAGTGTGTTAAATTACCAAAAAAGGTTTGTTTATATTATCATATAGGAGAATGTTTGGGATATTGCGAACATAGTATAGATAAATCGATTATTGATGAAATGTTAGCAGAGATTACTAAATTTTTAAATGGAAATCATGAAATAGTGACAAAAAAAATTAAAGAAAAAATGGATATATATTCAAGTAAATTGAATTTTGAAAAAGCAAAAGAGATGAAAGAATATCTTGAATATATTGATATTACTTTAAAATCACAAAACATTGACTTAAATGATAATATAGATAGAGATATAATTGGATATTATGTACAAAGTAATTATATGTCAGTTAAAGTACTATCTTTAAGGGGTGGAAAACTTGTAGAAACTGATTCTGATATATTTGAAATAATATCAGATGAAATAGATGAATTAACATATTACATAAATTTATTTTATGCTAAAAATTATAAACCTAAAGAAATATTAATACCATCTAATTTAAACTCAAAATTAATAGAAGAATCTACTAATATTAAAACAATAATACCTATTAAGGGTAAGAAAAAAGAGCTAGTTGATATGGCAAATAACAATGCAAAGATTTCTCTTGAACAAGAATTAGAAATAATTAGAAAGAAAGATGAATCAATACTAGAAGCGATAGATGATTTAAAGAAACTATTAAATATAGAAAGTGTTAATAGGATAGAATCGTTTGATAACTCACATTTATTTGGTACCTTTACAGTATCAGGAATGGTAGTATTTACTTTGGGAAAACCGGATAAAAAAGAATATAGAAAATATAAAATAATAAGTGAGTCAAAAGATGATTACAATATTATGAAGGAAGTTATTTATAGGAGGTATTTTAGAGCTTTAATTGACAAATTAGAGCTACCTAATCTAATAATACTAGATGGTGGAAAACAACAGGTGAGTGCTGCTAAAGAGGTTTTATATAGTTTAAATTTAAATATACCAATATGCGGTTTAATAAAAGATAATAAACATTCTACCTCATCACTTTTATACAAAGACAATATTATTAATATCAATAGGAGTAGTTCGCTTTTTCATCTTCTAGAAAGAATACAAGATGAAGTACATAGATTTACTATAAGTTATCATAAAAATATAAGGAGCAAAGGATTAATTGCTTCTGTATTGGATGAAATACCTAAGGTAGGAGAAAAAACAAAAAAGGAAATATTAAAAAAATATACTATAGAAGAATTAAAAGAGTTATCAATTGAAGAATTAAACAAAGATTTTAATAAAGATGTATCTAAAAATATATTTGATTATTTTAATAATATAAAAGGTAATAAAATATGATAAAATGGATAAAGAAGGTGTTTTATGAATAAAGAATTAGCAAATTTAATTTTTAAAGATATAGATAAGACTGTATCTGATTATGAAAAAATGTATCCAATTAGAAATCTTAAAGAAGGTGCAATAGTAACTAGATATGCACCATCTCCAACTGGATTTATTCATATTGGAGCACTACTAGCTAGTTTTATAGCTAGTAGATTTTCTAAACAAACTAACGGGGTAATATTTTTAAGAATAGAAGATACTGATACAAAAAGAACTATAGAAAATGGTATTGAAAATATTATAAATGGTTTAAAAGAATTTGATATAACATTTGATGAAGGACCAATTAGTGAGACAAAATCTATAGGTAATTATGGTCCATATATTCAAAGCGAAAGAAAAGAAATTTATCACGCTTTTGTTAAGCATCTAATAGAACAGGACTTAGCTTATCCTTGTTTTTGTTCTGAAGAAGAACTAGATATAACTAGGAAGATGCAAACAGAAGCTAAAGAAAGAATGGGTTACTATGGTAAATGGGCAAAATGTAGACATTTATCTACATCAGAAATGATTAAAAAAATTAAAAACAATGAACCATATGTAATTAGATTTAAGTCTCCTGGAGATTTTAATAAAGTAGTGGAATGTGTAGATTTAATTAAAGGCAAAATCGAAATGCCAGAAAACGATTTGGATATAGTAATAATGAAATCTGATGGTTTACCGACATATCATTTTGCCCACCTTGTAGATGATCACTTAATGAGAACAACACACGTAATAAGAGCTGATGAATGGGTAGCATCTATTCCTATACATATTCAGTTATTTGATGCTTTTGGTTTTGAAAGACTAAATTATTGCCACATTTCTCCATTATTAAAAAATGAAGATGGAAGTGTTAGAAAATTATCAAAAAGAAAAGATCCAGAGTGTGCTATGAGTTATTATTCTGAACTTGGAGTACCAAATGAAGCTGTAATGTTGTATTTAGCTACAGTAGCAAATAGTGATTTTGAAGAATGGTACTTAAATAATAGAAATAAAACAATAGATGATTTTACATTTACTTTTGATAAAATTGGAACAAGTGGAGCTTTATTTGATTTAGAAAAATTAAAGAGTATATCTAAAGAATATATATCAACTTTAAAAGCTAAAGATTTATATGAATATATTTCTGTTTATCTAAAAAAATATGATGAGGAATTTTTTAATATATTTACAAAAGACAAAGAATTCTCTATAAATATATTAAATGTTCAAAGAGAAGTTGAAAAACCAAGAAAAGATTTAACACATTATGGTAGTGTAAAAAACGAATATGCATATATGTATGAAGAATATTATGAAAAAATAGACAAAAATTATATATATCCACTTATGACTGATATTGATGAAGTAAAACAAATATTAAAAAAATATTTAGATACATTCTATGATGAATCTGACGATCAAGAAACTTGGTTTAATAAAATAAAGGATTTATCTGAACATTTTGGATATGCTAGAGAAGTAAAAGAATATAAAAAAGATCAAACAAAATATAAAGGTCATGTAGGAGATATATCTACAATACTTAGAATAGCTTTAACATCTAGAGACAAAACAATTGATTTATATAGCATCATGAATATATTAAAAAAAGATATAATAACAACAAGATTTAATAAGATAATAAATAGTTAATAAACATTCATTTTTTGAATGTTTTTTTTACATTAATAATCAATTATGATATAATTAAAAATATAATAGTGTGGAGGTCTAATGTGAATAGAGTGCTTAAATATTTATCGTTTTTTGTTTTACTATTTGCAATACCAATATTTGTATTTGCAGATGAATGTTCAATGATTGAAGATAATAACAATATAGATAACAGAGTGTTAACATGTGATAATGTTGATACAACAATAACAAAATATGAATATCCTAAAGGAAGTACAAATTTTGTTAAATCTTTTGAAAACGAATACTGTGTTGTTGAATGTAGAGAAAATATAGCTCTATCTTTTGATGGTATTAAAAGAGTATATGCTGGGATGAGTTTTACTTATCCATTAAATTTGTCAGCAAAAAGATCATGTAGATCAACAAATAAAAATGTTCAAAATTATGATAGTATTTATAGAACTATGGTTAGTTCATATATGGTACTTGGTGGAGTAAGAACAGATGGTAGACCAAGAGCGGATATTAATGATGATGGTAAATTTAATAATGCTGATGTAGCATATGTTAATGGCTTGGTTACTTCTTTATTAACTTTAGATGGAAGAAGAGTTTTAGATTTAGATAGAAATAATGTAGTAGATGCAAATGCAGTAGATACTTTGTATAATGCAATCAACTATATGAAAACACAAAAATCTAGTTGTGATGATTGGAAATCATTAGCGGATTCAAAATATAGTGTAAATCCTGAGGTAAATTTAAATATTACAACATCAAAAGGAATAGTTTCAAAAAAGTTTGATTATGTTGAAGCACTCCCATATACTAGTACTGTTACAAATGATAGCAGTAATTATTTTTCTTGTTTATTAAGTGAAAAATTAGTATCAGGATTTAGAGAATTAAACTGTAAGGATGAATTAACTATAATTGGATGGACTGAAATCGCATCAATTACAGGAAGATATTCTTTACCAAAGGTTGACCTTGAATTATATACCGGAAAAGTAATAAATAAAGGAGAATCTTCATCAACAAAAACATGTTCTGCTGGTGAAAGATATTATACTAGTTTAAAAGAAATAACTAGACCAGCATTAAATAATGTTATAGATAAAGGTTATCCTTTAGTTTTAAGTGTTACAGGAATTGGTAATAATGTTGATAAAACAGTAGCAAAAAATTTAAATTTAACAGTTAATTGTAATTATCAAGTAAGAAATATAGCATCTCCTCAAGTTGGGGATTCAATATACGAATTATATGAAAAATATATAACTAATAAAGAAGGATTGGGGTTATATGAATATAGATCAATTGATTTAGAAAGACCTTTTCCTGATAGAGAACCTCTTGCTAATTGGAATGGTAGTGTAAAAGTATTAATTAATGGTAAACAAAGAGATGTTCCATTAAAGGAATACTATATTACAAAAGAAGGAAAAACAATTAGAAATAGAAACATGTATACAATTATATTAAATGATTCATTAGTAAATAATATAAGAGCTTACAACACATCAGTTCCTTATGGAGTGTTTAATTTAGATAAGAATGAGAAAAGTGTATTTGTTGAAAGTAATATACAAATAATTCAAAAAGGAGATTAAAATGAAAGAAGCTTTTTGGGGAATATTTATAATACTTTTAGGGTCAATTGGAATAGTTGCAATTAATTTATTTCAAAGTTTAACTGTATCCACTGACCAAAATTATTATTTAATGAAAGAAGTTACAAAAGCAGCAATGGCCGATTCAGTAGACATATCATATTACAGAGCTTTAGGAAAGCCTAGAATTGTAAAAGATGCATTTGTAGAAAACTTAACTAGAAGATTTGCATCTTCAGTTATTTTAAATAGTGATTATAAAATAGTAATTCACGATATAGTTGAACAACCACCAAAGGTTAGTTTAAGCTTATTATCAAATACAACCGATTTACAAGGTGAGAAATATAATATTTTATTAAATGTAGATTCAGTTTACGAAGGAATGTACGGAAGGGATGTTTTATTTGATGAATCGTTAATAAAATATCCATTTCCAGTAGATCCAATTCCTACTAATCAAAATCCTTATGATGATGTAGATGGAAAGTGTCCAAACTCTGAAGTTGGCATTAATGAGTGTATTTCAGGAGATTTACAATTTGTTAAATGGGGAGATATATCAGCAATAAATCAAGCAATATGTCCTGAAGATATACCGGGTATTAAGTCTAAATTAAGAGATGCTATATATAAAGAATGTGATTGTGGAAAATGGAGTGAAGAAATAACAGAATCTGTAAATAGTGTTTTAGTTAGAACTCCTCAAAAAGTAACTCATGAATGGGTTTTTGTAAAAGATGGCCCAGTAAATGATATAGACACAAAATCAAAACAAGAAGTTTCGGCAGGAATATGTACTGCTGGAATTGAAATATTAATTAAAGATGATCCTCCTTATACCGTGACTGGTGGAGTTGTATGTCCTCCAGAAGGTATTACAATTCTAGAAGGAAACGAAATAACGCTTTATCCAAGGTATAATTTAAAGAATTCAATAAATAGAGATATAAAATGGACAGTTGATGGAGATGAAGTTACTTTAGGACAAGATAGGGGTGGTTGGATTACTTATCCTGATAAGGACTATATTCCTATAAAGGGAAATAGAGAAGGATTTACAACAGTAAAAGCAACAAGCAGTAATAACAAGACTGCATATTGCAAAGTAACGGTATATAAATTAAGTGATTTTAAGTGTCCTGAGCAACCAAGTCAAGTGCTTTCTGGTTCTAAGACATATGCTGTATTAAATAACAATTTAATAATAGATGGAATGACATATAGCATAAAAAACACCTCATTAGCAAGTATTAATTCTGCTGGAGAAATTTCTACTGTTCCTAATTTGACAGCAGAATCTAATATTACATATACTATTTCAACAAGTAGTAAAAGTGTTGATTGTGATCTTAAAATATTACCATTAGATACAGAAAAAATAGTAGAAGTGTTTCCATCAAATAGTATTACTTGTAATGCTGGAAGTATCCAAAGTGTAAGATGGAATGTTTCGCTTCCTACATTATGTCCTGAATTAAAGGGGATTCACGATGGATTAACTTTGCTTAATTATGCTAATGCTTCATTAAGCTTAAAATATTGTGGGCATTCAGCAAAAATAAATAAACCTTCATGTAGATCAGTTTGGGATGTTAACGATAAAATATCTTTAAGTGGAAATTCACCCAATGCAAGAGTAGGGGCAGTAGTAACATATTATAACGATTCATATAAAATTGACGTTACTGCGGAAGTTAACCATAATGGATGGCAAGACGATTTAATAGGATGCACTGAAAAAAGCACGTTTTCTTCTTTTACTACAACGTTTACTGGAAGGTATGGTGAACCTGGATCTTGTCCAAGAATAAACCAATCAAATTATCATGCAACATTATCTTTCCCAAGTGAATTAATGATGGGAGATAAACCAAAAACTATATCCTTATCGGGTACACCAAATCCAAAAAATAAATATTCTTTAGAAATCGAAAATAATGGAGCAATATTAAAACATACATCTCTATCTAAGTTACCAGTGGACATAAGTTTTGAAAAAGGAATGAGCGGTAATATAACTGTACGTTTAATTGAAATCGATGAACAAATGAATAGAAAGGCTGTAGATGATGCTACAATAGCAGTAAATTCAAATGTTTGTGCATGGGTTGGATTTTCTGATCTGAATCCAAAAGTTTCTGTAGGAGGTTCCGCTGTTCAATCTATAATTAATACTCAAGGCGATGCAAACACACTTATTAAACAGGGAGCTTCGTGGAGTATTACTACAGCTGGAGGGGCAAAATATTTAGAATTAGGTTGCAGTGGTTTGTCAAACACTTGTTCTTTAAAAGGAATTAATTTTGATGATTCACAAGAAGGTGGGAAGACAATAGTAGGATACAAAGCCACACTTGAATCTCAATGTACTATGCCACAAACTAGTAGCGGAACTATTAGAATATGTCCTGCAGGAAATTATTATTGTAATTCAAAGACAAGTTATTCAACATTATCTGGAGACAAGTGTGTTAATTTAGCTTCGAGTATGAATTCTAAGTGTGATTCTAGCCAAATAACTCATGGTGGAAAGTGCTATGTTGCAGCAGATTTACCAAGTGGTACATATCATGAACCTACATGCCCAACTGGAAGCACATTGCAGTGTGCTGCTGGAAGCAGTCAAGGATGTAGCTCATACTTTTGCGGAACAAAAAAAGCATCAAAAACTTGTGTGTGTCCAAGTGGAACGGTTACTTTAAATAGTAAATGTTATGCAAAAGTAGATTCAAAGTCTAATTGCTCAAAGCATTCAGATGGTTATATTTCTGGACAAGATTGTTATTATGATGTAAAAAGTAAAGATTGTTCTTGCCCGAAAAATACTGCAAAAACAGCCGCTGGAGATTGTTATTATACCGTCCCATATACATCTGCATATTACAGTTGCGATTCCGGAGGAACTCTGGTAAATGCAAGTAAATGTGTATATTCAAATACGGCTGATGTTCCTAAATCATCTTGCGAAGGATATAATTATTATAAGTATTTTTATGAAGGAAAATGTTATTACGGTGAAAACGCAAAAGAATCTTGTTCACAATAAAGGAGTAAAATGAAAAAAGTATTATTTTATATGTTATTAATGTTAATCACAACAACGAATGTTTTTTCTTTAGAACAAGATAAAACAGTAATTAAAAACCAAAATACTAAGATAGTGATTCTATCAGATAAAATATATTCTATTGAAACAGACTTAGACGTATTTACGTATTTTGGAACAAAACCCTCTGAACATTATTTTTATAATTTATTAAAAAATAAATACTCATATAAGTATAATAATAAACAAAAAAACTATATAGTTGAACATGAAATAATTGACTCAAATTCAACTAATGAAATGGGGTCAATTATTGGAGATGACGGATTAATGTTGACTTTTGGAAGTACCAAAAAATTATTGAATGAAAACGAAAGTATTAATATAAAATATGAGTCTACATTTGATATAACCCAAAACAATACATATTCATATTCTATTGTCGATAATGATTATGATACAAATAAAACTACGTTCGAAATAATTTTTCCTTTTGAACTGATGGAGAGTAACATATTTTTTTCAAAAGATGGAAAAAAGTTTGACAGTACAATTGATGGATTAAAATATGAAATTATTGAGAATACTGTAATTAAAGGATCATATAATAATAAATTAAATAAAGATCAAATTTTAAGCTTTTTAGTATTTGAAAAAAATAACGTTCAAAACAATTCAAATAATAATTATATATTATATTTAATTATAGGGATAATTATCAGTCTTATTATAATTGTTATATTAAAAAGAAAAAAAGCAAAAATTGAAATAATTGACATTATTGAATAAATTAATATAGTATAGTCATTGAAATTTTATAATAAATTAAAGTGAAATGACTATAAGTAAAATAACTAATAAAATAAAAAAAAGAGAATTAACTAAAAAAGTTAATTCTTTTTGTACATTTGTAAATGATGTGAGACAAAAAAGTTAAGAAAAAAGAAGACGATATG
>CAYXGK010000003.1:0-21107 GCA_964464565.1 uncultured Muribaculaceae bacterium
GTGTTTATGTCTTATGCTCCTATAGTATATTTATCGGCATTAACTAAAAAAAGAATGCATACACTTATGCCGGAAATAATAAAAGTATATGATAATTGGATAAAAGAAATTCAAACAAGTCAAATAAATAATGTTATAAACGATGCGGTAATGTTAAAACAACCACCATCTTATAAAGGAAAAAGACTTAAAATTTATTATGTTAACCAAATAGATAATAAACCACCAAAATTTTTATTACAAGTTAACGATAAAGGATTAATACATTTTTCTTATGAAAGATATCTTGAAAATAAAATAAGAGAGTCCTTTGATTTAGAAGGAACTCCCATTATATTGGTGTTTAAAAATAGAGGAGAATAATAAAGTATTACTTTAATATCTCTTTTATTTTTGTCTCAAATTCATTTTGAATACTAAGTAATCTTTCGTTTGTTTTTGCTTCAAATCTCATTGTAATGTTTGGCCCGGTATTTGATGGTCTAACTAATGCAAAACCATCTTCAAAAACTACTTTGCATCCGTCTATATCTAAAAAATTATAATGATTTTCATTACAATATTCGATTAACTTTTCAATCAAATATGTTTTTTTATCCTCATCAATTTTCATTTTTAATTCATCAGTTGAATAATATTTTGGAATATCTTCTAACAATTCACTCATTTTTTTATCAGTATTACTTAGTATTTCCAACATCCTAAGCGATGCATATATTCCATCATCATAACCGGGGAATTTATCATTAAAAAATACATGACCTGATAATTCACCACCAAATTGTATTTTATCTACTTCTATTTTTGCTCTTAAATAAGAATTTCCAGTTCTAGAACATATCTTAATGCCGCCAAGTCTATCTATTTCATCTTCCAAAGCTTTAGAACATTTAACATCATATAATATTCGCTTATCATCTAATTTAGTAAATATATTATTTAAAATTACTATCATAAATTTATCAATTGGAATTAATTCTCCTAGTTCATCGACTAAACCAATTCTATCGGCGTCTCCATCATAAGCAAAACCAATATCAGCTTTTTCTTTTAATACTGTTTCTGATAAAGCAATTGTATTTTCTCTAACGCTTGGATCAGGATGATGATTAGGAAAATCTGGATTAGAATCAGTAAATATTGGAACATATTCAAGGTCTAATTTATCAAATATGTCTTTTACAACAATTGATGATGTTCCATTTCCACTATCGATTACAACTTTTAGTTTCCTTTGGCCTAATCTAATTCCACCTAAGGTAAAAGAAACATATCTTTCTTTTATATCTTGATTAATCATAGTTCCTTTTCCATTTTTGAATACTTCACTTTTAACTAATTCTTTAAATTCTTGTATTTGTTCTCCATAAGCATTATATTTCCCATTAAAACTAATTTTAAATCCATTATATTCCTTTGGATTATGAGATGCCGTAATCATTATACCGCTTGTTGCATTAAACATATGAAGTGCATAATAATACATAGGAGTAGTAACTAATCCAACATTTATAACATCAACACCACTATCTAAAATGCCTTTAGATAGACTTTCAAATATATCAACAGAAGATTCTCTATTATCGTATCCTACTATTGTAATATACTTTTTATCATGTATTAGTCTTGTTCCAAATGCTCTTCCTATTTTATAAGATAAATCTAAATCTATTTCACTACCATATATTCCACGAATATCATAAGCTCTAAAAATATACTCTTTCATATTATCACCTATTTATATTATAACACATAATAAAAATTGTTTTATTCTTTTGGGCGTATTAATGACTAACTATGGAAACTATGTTATAATGTTTAAATAGATAATTGGAGGTTTTTTATGTACTTGAAAAATAAGTTTATTGAAAACAATAAAACTATATTCACCTATTATAAAAAGGTAGTAAAATTAACTAAAGCTAACAAAAGCGTTGGTAGTACTAACGAATGGCTTATAGATAATTATTATATTATAGATTCTCAAAAGAAAGCTTTGACATACTATTTGAATACAAAGCATTTTAAAAAACTAAAAAATAGAAAGCTAATTTATGAACTTGTTTATTCAATATTAGAAGATAAAAACTTTCATCTAAATTACAAATATTTATTTGATTCATTAAATAAATATCAAGTTGAAAACAATTATTATTTTTCGTTCGATGAAATCGAATGTATTTATAATGTTGTTAATCTTGCATTAATAAATAGACTAGGTGATTTGTGTATTAAGTTGGATTCCAAATTAACTCAAAAAAAAGAAATAGAAATATTAATGGAACAAATTAACATACACAAAAATGATAGTAATTTTAATATTGAAAGTATCATTAAAATAGATGAAGGAATATTAAATAAGCCGTTTTATATTGAAGAATTGAATTATAAGTTGGGAGAACTTGGGATTTCTGCTGAAAAACTTCAAAACAAAATGGAAGATATATTTAAAGAAAAAGGAATAGAATTAAATAAAATAATTACTAATCAACAAGAAGAAATAATAAATGATAATATTCTGGTAATGAATATTTTCTTATCTATAAAAAAATCATCAAAAAATCCCATCAATGTTGAAGGAAATGATTTTTACTCAAATATAAATTTTGCTGAAAAACTATTATTAGAGGAAAAAGTGGGATACTATAAGTTAATGACAGATGATAGTAAACATCAATATAGAAAAGAAATAGTAAAAAATTGCAAAAACAAATGTGAATATAATTATGTAAAAGATTTGGTTACTAAAGCAAACATTGATAATAAACATGTAGGGTTTTATTTGTTTAAAAATACAAGTAATCATAATAAATCTTATTTATATATTTGTAGTGTAATTTTAATTACAATATTATTATCAATTTTAGTATATATGTATACTGATTTAGTTGGTTTTATATTAATATTTTTACCTATGATGGGTCTTGCTATGGATATAATATTACAATTATTAATTAGAATTGTAAATTCTAAAGCTTTATTTTCGCTTAAAGTAGAAGAAAAAATAGAAAAAGATCATTCTACAATGGTAGTAATTCCAACAATAGTAAAAGATAAAAAGAAATTAGTTAAAATGTTTGAAAACTTAGAGCTGTATTACTTGTCTAATAAAACAGAAAATTTATATTTTACTTTATTAGCAGACGCAGCATCTCATAAAGAAAAAGATGCCCCATATGATGAGGAAATATCAAAAGAGGGAATTAAAATAGCAAATGAATTAAATAAAAAATATGGATCTGATATATTTTATTTTGCTTATAGAAATAGATTTTATAGTACTGATCAGGAATGCTTTTTAGGAAAAGAAAGAAAACGTGGAGCATTAATTGAATTTAATGATCTTATATTGGGCAATTTTTCACAAGAAGAAAAAATTGAAAAATATAGAGTTAATACTTTCGATAATTTTGATAAAAAAATTAAGTATGTTATAACGCTAGATGCTGATACAAAATTGGTTTTATCAACTGCTTTAAAATTAGTTGGATTAATGATTCACCCATTAAATACTCCTTTACTTAATAAAGAACAAACTGCAGTAATAAGTGGACATGCTATGATTCAACCAAAGGTTAATATTGATATTGAAGTTACAAACAAATCAGAATATTCTCAACTATTTGGTGGTTTAGGTGGACTGGATGTATATTCAAGAACTACATTTGATTTATATCAAGATGTTTTTGATGAAGGAAGTTTTGTTGGAAAAGGTATTTATGATTTAGAGATATTTCAAAAATTATTAAAAGATGCTTTCCCAGATAACCTAATTCTAAGCCATGATTTACTTGAAGGTAGTTATTTAAGAAGCGGATTTGCATCAAATGTTGAAGTGTTCGATGATTTTCCCTCAAAATATTTAAATGATACTGCAAGGCATCACAGATGGACTAGAGGAGATTATCAAATACTGTTTTGGTTGAAAAACAAAGTAAAAAATAGACAAGATAAGTTAGTAAATAATCCTATTTCGACTATTTCTAAATTTAAAATATTTGATAACTTGAGGAGATCTTTCAAACACCTATGTTTAATATTGTTTTTGTTATATGGTTTTACAATAGGTAATGGGAGCCCTAATGCTTATTTAGCATTCACTATGATGATTATTGCTATACCTATATTTTTCTATATAGTTTCATTGTTCAGAAAAAGAAAGTATAATTTATTTTTAAAATATTATTTAAACTTAATAAGAGGTATGTTGTCTGTAGTAATTAAATCAGCTGTAGGTATATCAGTACTTCCTTTTGAAGCATATTTATATACGGATGCAATAATTAGAACATTATACAGATTGTTCGTAAGCAAAATTCACAGATTAGATTGGATAACCGCTGATGAAGTTGATAAAAAATCCAAAGGTGATTTATTAACATATATTCACAATTTTAACAAAGCTTTATTAATAAGTGGTGTATTTATTATTACATCTATTTTGCTTAAACCTGCATATATTAATACGACTCTAGTATTAGGTTTAATTTGGTTATTTTCGCCAATTCTAATGTATTCTTTAAGCAAAGATTTTAAAAGAAAAACAGAACATTTATCTGACAAAGTATTATTGGAATACGAAGAACTAGCACACAAGACATGGAGATACTTTGAACATTATTTAGTAAAAAAATATAATTATTTAATACCAGATAATTATCAATTTAATAGACGAAATAAATTAGATTATAGAACTTCTTCAACTAACATTGGTTTTTCATTGCTTTCAGTTATTTGTGCCTATGAGTTAAAACTCATTAAATTGGAAGAAGCAATAGATAAAACAAAAAATATTATAAATACAATTGAAAGTTTAGAAAAATGGCATGGACATTTATATAACTGGTATAATATTTTAGATACTAAAAAGATGCCACCATACTTTATATCAACGGTAGATAGTGGTAATTTAATTGTATGTTTAATAACTGTAAAAGAATTCTTAAAGTCAAAGGGAGAATATGATTTATTAGTAAATCGTATTGAAAAATTAATAGATGATACAAGGTTTGAATACTTATATGATAAAGAATCAGATGTATTTTCTATAGGATTTGATGTTGGAATAGATGCTATGTCTAATTATAATTATGATAAGTTTCTATCCGAAAGTAGATTAGTTAGTTATGTTGCAATTGCAATGAATCAAGTACCATATAGACACTGGTTTTCCTTAGATAAGAGTTTAACAAAACATAAATTTAGAAAAGGCTTGATATCTTGGAATGGTACTGCATTTGAATACTTTATGCCACTTATATTTATGGAATCGTTTCCATATACTTTATTAGATGAAACATATTCTTTTGGGCATTATGTTCAAAAAGAATTCATTAAAGAAGTTGATCCTAAACTTCCGTGGGGAATTACCGAATCAGCTTATAACGATTTAGATGATTCACAAAATTATAAATATAAAGCATTTGGAGTTCCATATTTAAAGTTCGCAGATACAAAAAAACCAAGAATAGTAGTATCGCCATATGGTTCAATTTTAGCAGCATCAAAATACCCTCTATCTGTATATAACAACCTTAATAAATTTAAAAAATACGATATGCAAGGGGAATATGGTTATTACGAAGCATATGATGCCGAAGAAAAAGAAGTGGTAAAAACTTACTATGCTCATCATCAAGGAATGATTTTAGCAAGTATTACTAATTTACTAAGTGATAATGTAATACAAAAATATTTTAATCAAGACAAAAGAATTAAATCAATGGAGATATTGTTAAAAGAAAAATCTCAATTAAAACCATATATTGATCTTAAGATAGAAAAATACAGAAAATATGATTACAACAGAACCGATAAAGATTTATCAGTTAGATTTCAAACAGGAACTAAACCAATTCCAGAATATGGCATTCTTTCAAATGGTTTATACACAACTGTAATAAACGATAGAGGAGTGGGTTTTACAAAATATAAAAATCTTCAAATAAACAGATATAGAAACGTACCAGATGAACCTTATGGATTGTTTTTATTTATTAAAAATTTATCAAACAATGTTGTATGGACTAATACATATGAGCCATTTATGAAAGAACCAGAAAAGTACAATATTACTTTTGAACCAGGTACTATAAAGTATATAAGAGAAGATAATTTAATAATAACAAAAACAGATATTATTGTAGCTAAGGAACACAGCGTAGAAATAAGAAAAGTTACTATTAATAACTACAATATAAAAGATGTTGAGTTAGAGTTAACTTCATTTGGTGAAGTAATAATGGCAAGAACTGAGGAAGATATAGCTCATAGAGTATTTAATGGAGTTCAAATATCTGCTGATTTTGATAAAGAAACACAATCTTTGATATTTAGAAGACATTCTAGAACAAAAGAATTAGTAGAATACTTTTTAGCACATAGAATGTTAGTTTTGGATGATGATTCGGAATTTGAATTTGAAACATCAAGAGTAAACTTTTTAGGAAGAAATAATGACTTAAATAAAGCTGAAGTTATATTAACAGATAAAAAATTATCTAGCGATAAAAATGCATTATTAGATCCAATAATGAGTATACGAAAGACTATAAAGTTAAAAGCAAATAAGCAAAAAACAATATATTTAATAACTGGTTTTGGAAAATCAAAAGAACAAGTATTAGAAATACTGGATATTTATGACAATCCTGAAACAATGAAAGCAACATTTAGAGAATCAGAATTATTTAGTAATATATTAGATAGTTATTCAAATTTAAATTCAAATCAAATAGTTTTATATAATCATATGTTAAAGAAAATATTTGGATATGTACCATATGAATTCGATAAAGAAAAACTATTACTTGATAATACATCATCAATAAATGAAATTTGGAAATACGGAATTGATGGTAAATGGCCAATAATTACTATTATTATTGATGATTTTGAGGGAATCGGAGTTGCAAAACAAATATTAAAAGCATATGAATACTATAAAAAGAGATCTATATATATTGATGTAGTAATTTTAAATAAAGAAGCAGACTCAAAGAAAAATACAATTAACAAATATATTTACGATACTTTATATAAAATAAATTCTCAAAACAATTTTGAAGATGATTTTGGAAAAGTATTTGTATTAGATACATATGACTCAAAAGATGAAGATTTATTTAAATTAGTATCTAAATTATGTTTTGAAACATCTTTATTAAAAGCTTCTGATAATATTTATAACAAAATAGAAAAAGAACTAATTGAATATATCCCAATTAAATATCCTCTAATGCCAAAAGAAAAGAAAATAATTAAAAACATTGGAGAATTTATTAACGATGGACAAGATTATAAAATTAATACAATTGATACACCAACTCCGTGGTCTAATGTAATGTCTAATGGAAACTTTGGGACAGTTATTACAAATAATATGGCTGGATTTACATATTATGGAAATAGCAGAGAATATAAAATATCTGCATGGTATAACGATTTTGCAAGAGATCCAAGAAGTGAAAACATTGTAATTAATAACGAATCATTAAGCATTGATGAGTGTGTACATAGTATTGGATACTCAACATTCTATACAAATAATTCAAATTACAATATAAAAACAAAAGTATTTGTAGGTATTGATAATGTAAAAATTTATGAGTTAGAAATAACAAATAAAGAAAAAGACAACAAATCACTCCCAATTAAATTTATGATTTCCCCAGTGCTTGGGACTTCAAAAGAATCTAACTACCCATATGTAATTGCTGAGGCAAACAATACTTTAAACACAATGTTTATGTACAATAAATTCTCATCAAATATATTTAAAGATAATGAAGTATTTGTAACTTCTTCAGAAAAGATTATAGATTATGATATCTATAATGAGTTTAAATCAATATCAATTGCTTTGAATATAGAAAAAAATGAAACAAAGAAAATATCATTTATTATTGGTGCATCAAGTGATAATAAGAAACTAATAGAAAAATATTCGAAATACGATAATATAGAAAAAGAATATGATAAAGTTATGGAATTTTGGAAAGAAAAATTGTCATACTTAAAAATAAATACCCCAGACGAAAAGTTTAATTATGCAATAAATAATTGGTATTTATATCAAGCGTATGTATCTAGATTATATGCAAAAACTGGTCTATATCAAGTTGGTGGTGCATTTGGATTTAGAGACCAATTACAAGATTCCATGTCAATATTATATAGTGACCCTAAGTATTCAAAATATATTATTTTAAACTGTGCCTCGCATCAATTTGATACAGGAGAAGTGTTACATTGGTGGCATGAAGATTTAAATTTGGGATCAAGAACAAAATTTTCTGACGATTATTTATGGCTTGTATATGTAACAATGGAATATATTAAAATAACTGGAGATTACAATATATTAAATGAAAAAGTTAATTTTATTGAGGGACCTGAATTAAGCCCTAATGAAGGCGAAAAAGGAATTAATTATGTAAAAACAGAAAAAACTGCAACTTTATATGAACATTTAAAATTGTCTATAGATCTTTCATTATCTAGATTTGGTAAACATGGCTTACCTCTTATGGGTGTTGGAGATTGGAATGATGGTATGAATAAAGTGGGCCATAAAGGAAAAGGGGAAAGTGTTTGGGTTGGTATGTTCTTATATGACATAATTAACAAATTTAAATCAATTATGGAATATATGGAAGAACCTAACACCAAGATATATGGCTATATAAAAGAAAACGATAAATTATTGAACGCTCTTTCAACAACATGTTTTGATGGTTCTTGGTATTTAAGAGCTTTCTATGATGACGGAACTCCTATGGGTTCAAAGAATAACGAAGAAGGAGAAATAGATTTACTTGTTCAGTCTTGGAGTATATTAACAAATGTAGCAGATCCAATAATACAAAAGAAAGTAATTGAAGAAGTTGAAGCTAGATTAGTAGACAAAAAATCAGGAATAATTAAGCTATTGACACCTCCATTTACAAGTAATGAAAAGAATCCAGGTTATATAAGTTATTATTTAAAAGGTGTAAGAGAGAATGGGGGCCAATACACACATGCAGCTTTATGGTATATAAAGGCATTACTAAAATATGGAGAAAAAAATAGAGCATTTGAATACTATTCTATGATTAACCCAATGAATAGAGATATTGAGACTTATAAGACAGAACCTTATGTAATAGCAGCAGACATTTATTCAAATAAATCGCATAAAGGTAGAGGTGGATGGACTTGGTATACCGGTTCTGCTGGGTGGGCATATAAGATAGCGGTTGAAGATATCATTGGGCTTGAGAAAAGAGGTAATATATTAAATATTAGACCAAATATACCAGATTTTTGGAATGAGTTTAAGATGGAATATAAATATGAAACTACTATTTACAAAATAAATGTAGTAAGAGGTAAATCTAACATGATAATATTAGATGGTAATAAAGTAGAAGAGATATTACTTAGTGATGATAAAATAGTTCATAATGTAGAAGTGATATTAGGAGAAAGAAATGATTAAATTTGATTTTGTAACTTATAATAAAATTAATGACATATCAAAGTATGGTTCCAAATTAAAAGATTTAAACTCGTTCTTTGAAAAAAATAAAGAAAACATGGGCTGGTTTGATCTAAATAATCTTTTTGATCAAGATAAAATATTTAAAATAAAACAGAAAGCTTTATTTATTAAAGAAAATTCTGAAATATTTATTGTAGTAGGAATAGGTGGTTCTTATATGGGAGCCCAAGCAATAATAGAGGCTCTTTCACCATATTTAAAAGAAAAAAATGTAATATTTGCTGGTAATTCATTATCAACCGAATATTTAAATGAAGTACTAAAATTAATAGAAGAAAAATCAGTAATAATTAATGTGATATCTAAATCGGGCAATACTTTAGAAGTATTAGCAACATATGATGTTATTTTATCAAAAATGAAAGAGAAATATAGTGATGAAGAATTAAATAAAAGAATAATAATCACTACAGAATCTTCTATAAATAATACCCTTTATAAAGAGGGCAAAGAAAAAGGTTACGAAATTATAGACACTTTTAAAAATATTGGTGGAAGATTTTCCGTATTTACTGAAGCGGGTCTTCTTCCTGTTGCAGTTGCAAATTTGGATATTGAAAATTTAATCAATGGAGCTAAAGAGGCGATGATAGATTTTAATGATGAAGCAAGATACTCGATAGTTAGAGATGCAATGTTACAGAGTGGAAAATTAGTGGAAGCATACACCACATATGAACCAAAACTACATTACTTCTTAGAGTGGATAAAACAATTATATGCCGAATCATTAGGAAAAAGCGAAAGCGGAATATTACCAATAAGTATAATAAATACAAGAGATCTTCACTCTATGGGCCAATATCTACAAGATGGTCCAAAAATAATATTTGAAACACTATTCGTTATAACTAATACAAAGAATAATCTTTATTTAGAAAGATATCAAAAAAATTTATCTGAGATAAACAATATTGCATATAAATCTGTTTCAAAAGCTCATTTAGAAGGTGAAGTAAATTCGAGTATCTTTGAACTTACAGAAATAAATGAAGCAAATATTGGATATTTATTACAATTTTTTATGGTAGCTGTGACAATAAGCGGATTATTAGAAAATAATGAAGAAATATTTACTCAATATGGAGTTGAAAATTATAAAAATATACTACAGGATATGTTAAAGGAGTAAATAATTAGTCATTTATTATGTAAAATATCAATGTAAACCAATTGACAAAAGCCTTAAAACGCTAGTAAAACAAGCATAATTTAATCAAAACTATTGATTTTTTAATAAAAAAGTGGTATTTATATGTATATAAGCATAGCCTATGCTTATAAATAAAGATTATAGGAGGTAATATTTATGACAAAGGTAGAATTAGTAGAATTTATGGCAGAAAAGGCTGGATTAACAAAAGCTGATGCAGGACGTGCACTAGACGCATTTATGGAAGGTGTTACAAAAGGTCTTAAAAAAGAAGGCAGAGTAGCTTTAGTTGGATTCGGAACATTTAATAATAAGAAAAGAGCAGCTAGAACAGCTCGTAACCCACAAACTGGAGCAGCTGTTAAGATACCTGCAAGAAATGCAGTATCGTTTAAAGTTGGAAGCAAATTAAAAGAAGCAGTTAATTAATTATTCCAAAAACTACCTAATAGGTAGTTTTTTTATGATATAATTTTAAAGAGGTGTTATATGTATAAATTAAAAAAAGAAGATGTATTACATGTTGCTTCTTTAGCGAAGCTATATGTACCAGAAGAATTAATAGATAAGTATAAAAAAGATCTTGAAGACATTTTAAATAATATAGATGATATAGAAAATTTGGATATTAGTTCTGATATTATGGTTAGTCCATCAAAAAACATTAACGTTTTTTCAAGTTACTCAAATAACGAAAAAAGTGATGTTTTAAGAAATGCAAAAAATAAAAGAGGAAACTTCATTAAAGTGGAGGATATGAGATGACAAATTACTTTGATTTGAGCTTAAAAGAAATAAATAACAAATTAAAAAATAAAGAAATAAAACCTATTGATTTAGTTAATGAAGCATTATATAAAATTGAACAATATAAAGAGTATAATTCTTTTATAACATTAAATAAAGAAGAAGCAATAAGAAAAGCTTATGAACTTGAAGAAAAAGAAGTAGATAATATATTATTTGGTATTCCAATTGCAATAAAAGACAATATTTTAACAAAAGATTTACTCACAACATGTGGCTCAAAAATGCTTAATGATTTTATTCCAACATATAATGCTACAGTAGTAGATAAGTTAATTAAGGCTAATGCAATAATTATCGGAAAAACTAACATGGATGAATTTGCAATGGGTTCTACTAACGAAACATCTTACTATGGACCCGTGTTAAACTCTTTAGATAAATCTTTAATTCCTGGTGGTTCTTCTGGTGGATCTGCAGTTGCAGTTGCAAAAAAAATGGTTCCAATTTCTTTGGGATCAGATACTGGAGGATCTATTAGACAACCTGCAGCATTCAACAATATAGTAGGTTTAAAACCAACATATGGAAGAATATCAAGATATGGACTTGTAGCATTTGCGTCATCACTTGATCAAATTGGACCTATAACAAACAATGTACTAGATAATGCATTGCTTTTAAATGAAATAACTGGAGTTGATTCTAAAGATTTAACTTCATCAGATATATCATCTGATTTTACCTCTTTAATAGGAGAGGATATAAGTGGAATAAAAGTATGTATTCCAACCTTTTATATGAGTGATAAAATAGATGAAAAAGTAAAAAACAAAATACAAAATGTGATTAAATTTTTAGAAAATAATAACGTTAAAGTTGATTATGTTGACGTTAAATACATTGAATATGCTGTACCTTTATATCAAATTATTGCTCTAGCAGAAGCATCATCTAATCTTGCAAGATTTGACGGCATTAGATATGGGTATAGAACAGATAAAAAAGTTGATAATTTAAATGATTTTTATATGCATACCAGAAATGAAGGATTTGGAGAAGAAGTAAAAAGAAGAGTAATGATTGGCTCTTATGTTCTTAGTGGAAAAAATGTAGATATATACTACAATAAAGCACTATCAATTAGAAAATTATTAAGTGACAATTTATACAATTTATTTAAAGAATATGATCTAATTATTGGACCAACCACTACATCTTTACCTTATGAGTTGGGCAAAAAGACTAATGCAAACAATAGTTTTATGGATGATATTTTAACAATACCTTTTAATATGTCAGGTCTTCCGGCAATGAGTTTACCAATTGGAGATGTATTTGCACCTGTTGGGCTACAAATAATTGGAAATATGTTTGATGAAAAGACAATTTATAAATTTGCAAGTTTTATAGAAAGCAATTATAAGAGGGGTGAATAGTATGGATTATATACCTACAATAGGAATAGAGGTTCATGTTGAATTAAAAACAAAACACAAAGCATTTTCAGACACTTTAAATACTTATGGGAATTTAGCAAATAGTGTATCAAATGAAATAGATATGGGATATCCTGGTACGCTTCCAACTTTAAATAAAGAGATATTCGATATAGGAATAAGATGTGCAAAAGTTTTAAATTGCAAAATAAATAAAAAAACTTCTTTCGATAGAAAAAATTACTTTTATCCTGATAATTCAAAGAATTATCAAATAACTCAAAAAAATTATCCAATAGGTTATGACGGATATGTTGAAATTAGTAATAAAAAGATATTTATTGAAGAAATGCATTTAGAAGAAGATACTGCAAAGAGTTTTCATGATGGAAAAGAAAGTTTATTAGATTTTAATAGAGCGGGTATTCCTTTAATTGAAATAGTATCAAAACCAAACATTGATAATGAAGATGAAGCTGTAGAATACGTTTTAAAACTAAGAGAGATATTATCTTATGCCGAAATAAGCGATGTAAAAATAGAAGAAGGAAGCTTGAGATGCGATGTAAATATTTCTTTGAGAAAAAATATTGATGATTCTCTTGGTACAAAAGTAGAAGTAAAAAACATAGGTTCAATTAATAGCATTAAATTAGCTATTAGATCAGAAATAGAAAGACAAAGATTAATTCTTAATAATGGAGAAAAAATAATTGAACAAACAATGCGTTATAGCGAAGAAGAAAATAAGACAATATTAATGAGAGTTAAAGAGTCAAAAAACGACTATAGATATTTCCCAGAACCTGATATTCCAAATATATATATTGATGATAATTGGATAAATTCTATTGAAATGCCTGTATTGCCCAATGATTTAAGAAAAAAATATATAAATTATGGAATTAATGATATAGCGATAAATGCACTAATATTATATAAAGATTTAAATATCTTTTTGAATAAGACATTAGAATTGGGCGCTAATCCTATTATATGTGCTAATTTGCTTACAGGAGATATACTTTCATATTTAAATAAAGAAAATATTTCCATATATGATAGCAAACTTAAAGAACTTAAACTAAAAGAACTTTCAGATAAAATTGAGCAAGGTATTATATCATCAAAGATGGCAAAAATAATAATTCCCATTTTATTGTCTTCAGAAAAAAACATCAATGAGATAATAGAAGAAGAAAACTTAGTTCAAATAAAGGATGTAAACGAAATAAAAAACATTGTAAATAAAATATTTGATGATAATAAAACATTTATTGATGAAAATAAAAAAAATCCACAAAAGGTAGAAAAATACTTAATGGGTCAAATAATGAAGGAAACAAAAGGCAAAGTAGATCCTTCTCTTACCATTAAATTATTAAAAGAACACCTGTAAAATAATTTGAATATATAGACTGTTTGTAGTATAATTATTTTAATAGTTTGAGGTGATTATGAAAAGTTTTTTTAAGAAATATAAATTAATTATATATATAGTAGTGTTTTTATTATTTGCTTTTATAGCATTTTTAATGTTAAAAAGCTATTTTTTTCCAGATGATTACAAATCAGTGTATGGAAGTAGATTAGATGGAGAAGAAGAGATAAAATTTGATTCAAACAGGTCTTTAGCAATAAAAAACGGATATTCTACAGACAAAGCAGTTGAAAGTGTTTCAATTGACTTAAGAGGAAGAATAATCAATGTAATAGTAAAAGGAAACACCGATTTTACTATAGAGGTTGCAAAAAAAAATATAGCAGATAGTTTATCTTTCTTCAAAGAAAAAGAATTAAATTATTATGATATACAATTTTTTGTAACTAATAGTACACTAAAATATACAATGATAGGATATAAAAACAAAGCATCAGATGTAATATCTTGGAGTGAATATATGGAAGAGGTAGCAGATGAAACCTAAAAATTCAAATAGAAACAAATTTTTAATAACTGGTGGGGTTCTTTTAATAGTAATTATTTCAGTTATATTTTACTTTTTGTTTAGAGAAAAACAAGAAAATTATTCTTTAAATTTAAATGAAAAGCGATGGATAGATAGTAACAAAAATAAAGTAATAGATATAGGGATGCCTAATAATATTCCTGTTTTTGCTATGGATGGAAAAGGAATGTTACTTACATTTTTTGACTATTTTGAACAAACAACTGGTCTAGAATTAAATAAGATATCCTCTGGAACTATAGACAACAATGAATATTCATTTAAAATAATAGACGAGTCAGAAAATTTAAACGACAATCAATATTTATTATATGAAGATAATTTTGTGCTTTTAGGAAAACAAGGTGATAAATTATCCGATTTGAATTCATTAATTGATAGAAAACTTGGGGTATTAAAAAGTAATTTAGATGAAGTATCTAAATATTTAGATTCCAATGTTCCTCTAAATTTTGTTTCGGTTGATGAATCAACTTCGCTTTTTTCTAGATTTGATTCTAACGAATTAGATTATATAGCTATTCCAAAGAATCAATACTTAGATAAAATAATAAGTAGTAACTATTTTGTTGTATATAATATGAGTGCTTTATATAATAAGTATGTTTTAGAATTAAATGGAGATAAAGTCTTAAATTCTATAATAATTAAAAAGCTTAAAGAATGGTCTAATATTAATTTTTCAAAATTGTATATTGAAGAAATGAATGACTATTATTTTAAACTTGGAAATATTGATGAAAAGAAAAAAACTGATTTTAGAAGTAGAATTTACATATATGGATATGTAGATAATGCTCCATATGATGTAGAAAAAACTGGAAAACACTCTGGTATAAACGATGAGTTTATGAAAGGGTTTGAAGACTTTTCTGGAGCAAAAATAAATTATAAAAGATATAATAGTGTTGAAGCACTTGAAGATGCATTTAATAAGAAAAATGTAGATATAATGTTTAATTATCATAGTTTTAAAGATTTACAAAATTCAAATTACACTATTCCAATATATTCAAGTAATTATGTTATTCTTTCTCATTTAAATAATAATGTTGCAATTGATTCATTTTCTTCATTAAAAGATAAAGAATTATATGCAATAAAAGATACTGAATTAGCTAATTATATAAATGAAAATAGTGGAGCAAAAGTTAAAACATATAGTAAAATAAAAAATTTATTAACTAATAAAGAGCCTTTAGTATTAATGGACTTAAACGTATACAATTATTATAAAAGTTCTAAGTTAAAAGATTATTACATAATATATGAGGGAATTGGTGATATTAAGTACAATTATGCTATAAGTAAAGATGAAGTAAATAATACATTCTTTCAAATATTTCAATTTTATTTAACAAATTCTAATCACAAAAAAGTAATAAATCAAGGTATGTCAAAATTAATAAGATCTAGTTTCTTAGATGATGTATCGGACACACAATACATTTTGTTGGTATGTGTACTTATTCTTATATTCTATTATGTATTTAAAAAGAAGAAAAAATTAAATAAGTCAAAAGAAGGAAAAAGCAAATACATAGATCAGCTTACTTCTTTAAAAAATAGAAATTACTTAATAGATAATATAGAGTCATGGGATGAGTCAAAGGTTTTACCTAAAACAATTATTATTGTTGACTTGAATAGATTAAAAGATGTAAACAATAATTTTGGTTATAAAGAAGGGGACAGATTAATAAAAGCTGCTGCAAATATCTTGATAACTACTCAGCCAGAAAATTCAGAAGTAATTAGAACAGATGGTAATGAATTTGCAATATATATGGTTGGTTATGAAAAAAATTATGTTGTAGAATATATTAAAAAATTAAATAAGACTTTAAAAGAACTTCCTTATGAACATGGGGCAACTGTGGGATATAGTATGATTACAGATGATATAAAAGAAGTTGAAGATGCAATAAATGAAGCAACATTAGATATGTTAACAAATAAGGAAATAAAATATACAGAAATGTAGGATAATATGAAAAGAGTAAAGAAATTATTAAATGGAGTAAAAGGAATTTTAAAAAATCCAGTTGTTTCTATACTGCCAGGATATTTGTCATTTACTTTTATTCTATCATTTATACCTTTATTATCTTTAATAGCATTAATAGCATTTAATTTGTCGGTATCTATAGAAATGTTGGAAACATTTTTAAGTAATGCTTTTCCCGGTCAAACAGGAGAATTATTACTTCAATTCTTAAATAGAGAATCCATATATTTTAATGGTATATTATTTGCTTTTTTGGCAATATCTATATCATCAAATGGTATGTATTCTGTAATTAGAATTTCAAATATATTGTACGGAGATGTTGATAATTCATTTGCAATAAAATTGAGAAACAGAATTAAATCTTTATTTATGGCATTTTTAATGATTGGACTTATTATATTTATGATAATAGTATTAGGATGGGGTAATTCAATAATTATGCAACTATCTAAGATAGAAAGTTTTTCAAATATACAAAGTTTAATTGAGACAGTATATAAAATCATAAGATTCCCGTTATCGTTTTTTGTAATTTATTTTATAATAAAAATATTATATACATTAGCTCCTAATGAAAAAATAAAAAGTAAAACAGTAAATATGGGTTCTTTATTCACAACACTATCATTAATATTAGTGACTGTAATATATGCTGCATATATTTCCATTTCATTTAGATATGATATATTATATGGAAGTTTATCAAACATAATAATACTTTTTGTTTGGATATATTTTATTTCATTAGTCTTTATATTAGGATTAGTAATTAATGTATATAATTCAAGAAAAGTAAAAGAGGAATTATGAAAAGAATAAAAACAATATTTAATAACATTAAAAAATATCCATTTAAAGCAAAGTTAATTGAGAATCGTTTATTCTTTTTAACTTTTTTGAGCATTGTTTTAAATGATATAATAGTTAGAGCATTTACAGTTGGATTATCTATTAATATAGGCCCGTTTTTGGGTACTGTTATTGTTTCATTGTTTTTATGTTCCTTTGCTTTTTTGTTAAAAGAAAAAAGTAGAATAATATATTATGGGATATTATTGTGTATTACAATTTTTGTTGTAATAGTAAATAGTATTTATTATACTTTTTATTCTTCTTTTTTATCAGTATCTTTAATATCTGCTTTATTTCAATTATCTGATGTCAAAGATGCAGTTTCAGAAAGTATATTTAGTATAAAAGATTTGATCTATTTGTGGCCAATAATATGGTTTACATTAATAATAAAAAATAACAAAGATAATAAAATAAAATATAAAAATGAAATAAATAAATTGAGCTTTTTTAAATCAATTACACTATCAATTTTTTTAGCTATTATTTTTATTTCAAATTTAAATGGTGTAGAAAAAAGTTTAGTTCAACAATGGAGTAGAGAATACATTGTTGATAAATTTGGTATATATATTTATCAAGGTAATGACATTATTAGAAGTATTGAACCAAGTATAAATAATATGTTTGGATGTGATCAATCCCTTGCAAATGTAAAAGAATTTTATCAAGAACAAGAAATAAGTAAAAGTGTTAATAAATATACGAATATTTTTGAAAATAAAAACATTATAATGATTCATGCAGAAAGTATGCAAACATTTTTAATGGATTTAGAATTCAATGGTTTGGAAGTTACTCCTAATTTAAATAAATTAGCAAAAGAAGGAATGTTTTTTTCTAATTTTTATTCTCAAGTTGGGGCTGGAACAAGTAGTGATACAGAGCTTACCTTAAATACTTCTTTATTGCCAGTAAAAAATGGAACTGCATTTGTAAGTTATTGGGATAGAGAATACTTAGGTATTCCAAAAATACTTAATGATAAGGGCTATTATACATTTAGTATGCATGCTAATGTTGGAACATTCTGGAATAGAATGGTCATGCATAAAAAACTTGGATACAATACTTTTTATGACAAAGCATCTTATACAATCGATGAAGAAATGGGATTGGGTTTAACAGACAAATCTTTCTTTAAACAATCGATTCCATATATTAAATCAATTAAAGAAAAAAACAAAAACTTTTATGGAACTTTAATAATGCTTTCGAATCATACTCCGTTTTTGGAATTAGAAAAATATGGGCCGTTTGACTTATCTATGAATATAGAAAAAGAAAACGAAATGGGGATTATTGAGAATGTTAATGTCCCATATATGGAAGGTACTAAATTAGGAAATTATATAAAATCTTCTCGATATGCAGATGAAGCATTAGGAGAATTTATTTCTAATCTTGACGTAGAAGGTATGCTAGATAATACGGTAATAGTAATATATGGTGATCATGACTCTAGAATAAGTAGAAAAGAATATGATAGACTTTATAATTATGATCCATACACAGATTCTATATTGGATGAAGAAGATCCTAATTATATAAAATACGATTATTATTCTTATGAATTAAATAGAAAAGTTCCACTAATTATTTGGACAAAAGATAAAAAGTTCGGAATAGAAGTAAAAAAGACAACGGGTATGTATGATGTTTTACCAACACTTGGTAATATGTTTAACTTTAGTTCAAAGTATGCCTTAGGACATGATATATTCAGCGTTGATGACAATATGGTTGTGTTTGCTAACGGAAATTGGGCTACTGATAAAATTTATTATAATAGTCAAAAACAAGAATATATGCCACTAGTTAATGAGGCAATAAGTACAGATTATATTGAAAACAACACGATTAAAGCAGAAAAAATGTTAACTGTATCTAACGACTTTATTACATGTAATTATATAAATTACGAAAAGAATTTAAAGGAAGAGAAATGATAAAGAAAATAAAAGTCTTAGAAAAAATAAATATAATTTTAATTATACTTTCTGTTTTTGCTTGTATAATATTTTTGATATATTCTTTTTCAAAGAAAGATGATAAAAATTTAAAGATTGAAGATACAATTTCAAATTATAACTATGTATTATATGAAAAAGATGTAGAATTATATAAAACAGAATTTATGAATTTAAAACAGATTTTAGGTACTGAAAAAATAAGTTTTGAAGAATATGCAAAATCAATATCTAAACTATTTATTATTGATTTTTATACTTTTTCAAATAAATACTCAAATCAAGATATTGGTGGTATTCAATATGTAGAAAATTCATTTAAAGATAATCTTATATTAAATGCATCAAATACCATTTATAAATATATTAAGTCATCTTCCAAAATTCCTGTTGTAAATGACGTCATTATTAATAATGTAAAGGAATCAAAATTTGAATATAATAATAAATCATATGATTCTTTTGAAGTATCTCTTGATTGGAATTATGAATATGACTATGGTTATGAGAAAAATAGTACATTAATATTGGTTAAAGATAAAAATCAATTATTTATAGTCGAAAAGAAATAATTGATTAATACTTGATGTTTTAGTATAGTATAGCAAACGGAGGAAATATGTTTTTAAATGTAATCAATTCAATAGGTGCTTTTTATCCATCGGGAAAGACAATATATAATACTATATCAATAATTATGGCTATATTGGTTGCATATAAAACAATTTATTTTGTAGTTGGTTTTTTCTTTACTAGAAAATTTAAACCAGCAAAGAAGAAACATAAATATGCAATATTAATTGCAGCAAGAAATGAAAAAAATGTAATAGGTAACCTATTAGATAGTATAAAAAAACAAGATTATCCAAAAAAGAATATAACAGTATTTGTTGTTGCGGATAATTGTACAGACAATACTGCACAAATAGCAAGAGAACATGGTGCAATAGTATATGAAAGATATAATGATACTAATAAAACAAAAGGGTATGCATTAGAATTTTTACTTGATAATATAGAACAAGATTATGGTAGACTGTCTTTTGAAGGATATTTTATATTTGATGCTGATAATTTGTTAAACAAAAACTATATTTCTAAAATGAATGATGCTTTTGATTCGGGAGAAAAAATAATAACATCATATAGGAACACTAAGAATTTTGATGAAAATTGGATTGCATCCACATATGCATTGCACTGGATACGTTCAATAAGGACAAATCATAGAGCAAGGAGTGTATTTAGACTTGCCACTAATATTCAAGGAACGGGATTTCTATTTGCAAGCGAAATAGTAAAGGATGGTTGGCATTATACTTCTTTAACAGAGGATAGGGCATTAACAGCAGATGCTGTTGCAGGTGCTAGAGAAAAATATATAAGTGAAGGATTTGTAGATTATATATCAAAACCATTTT
>CAYXGK010000003.1:21117-33318 GCA_964464565.1 uncultured Muribaculaceae bacterium
GATGCTGTTGTAAAAGGTTATAGTATTACTTATAATGATGAAGCAGAGTTTTTTGATGAACAACCTATAAGTTTAAAAATAGCTCTAAGGCAAAGATTAAGATGGTCTAAGGGACATCTTCTAGCTTTTGCTGAAACAGCACCTAAATTGTTTATAAATACTATATTAGGCAAAGTTTATGTTATAGATTCAAATAGAGTCAAGAAAAACGGATTATTAGCAAATATTTTAGAATCAATAAGACATAGATTTGCATCATATGATATGTTAATGCAACAAATGCCAATATCTATTATAAATTTGGCAAGATGGTTATTAATTAGTTTAATACTATATGGATTTTATTCATATTCTAACGGAGTAAATGATTTATATTTATTTAGCGGAGATTCTATACTAAGAATTATATTATCTAAAATATTTGGAAACGAAGCTATAAATATTTCCCCAGGAATAAATGCATTATTTATAAGCATGATAACTGCAATATGGTTTAGATTTAGATTTAGAATTGAAACATATTTTGCCAGTTCTTTTATAGCAATTTATTTGTTTATTGTAGAAAACCACAGAATAAAAAAGATTAGTTTAGGAAAAAAGATTATATATACTTTAACGTGGCCAATATTCGATATTATAGGAAGATATACATCATATGTTGCTTTATTTACAAATGTAACATGGAAACCTATACCACATAACAGCACAGTAACTATAGATGATGTAGACACTTCAAAAAATGGAGCATAATAATGAGAGAGTACATTGATCAAATTTTTGAAGAAGGCTTAGGTAAGAAATTCTACTTATTTTTTAAGAAAATAATAGATAAAAGAATAATAAAACAAAGTACTAATAATTTTTTTAGTAAAATAATTAAAGTTATATACCTATTAATTACCATAATACTTTGTATAATTTATATTTATTTTAGTTGGTTTTAATATTATAAAAAAACTCCACCTAAATGGTGGAATTTTTAATTTTGAATTTCTTCTAATTCTTCATTTGATTCTTCTAATACTTTTGGAGTATATTTGCCAACTTCTACTATTAAATCTTTTTTAATATCTTTTACAATAAATGTTTCTGGAATATTTTGATTTATAACAATATCGTTTGAATTAATATCGTTTACTTCAACATATTTAATAGTAACTTTTATATTGTTTTTCTTTCCCCAATTAGTAACATAATCAGCAGTCTTATTAATAAAACTTGGAACTAAATTTATATCATATGTCTTAATATATGGCCCTGATCCAATAATAATTTTTTCATAGGGATTATTTATTGAAAAATGAATTTCTTTTATAATTTCTGGTTCATTATTTTCTAAGTTAATATTCATAGCTTCGACTATATCTTTAAGGCTATCTCTATTATAGTAAAAGTTATATAAAGGTTTTCCAATGCTTTCATCCCAAATTAATTTATCTATTCCTTTTAATACTAGACGATCAAAAGATACGGTGGCGTTTTCATTATTTATGAGCAATTCTTTTCCTATATTATATAAAGATAATATTTGATTAGTGCTTATATCTGTTTCAAGACTATTACTAATTAAATCAAGTAGAGAATATATATCATTAATTCCTTTTATATTTTTTAATTGATTAATTATTCCACTTATTACTTTTTGTTGATTTTCTCCTCTAACAAAATCACTTCTTATTCCTTTGTTATATGTTGGGCAGTATATTTCCATTTCTTTACCAGAATCCGAACCATCTTTTGGAATATGTCTATTTCTTGATAACGCAAGGGCTTGTTCTCCATTTAGCTTTTGATATCCTTCTTTAACAAATACTGTATCCTTTCCCCATAATCTTTTGCTATTTTGTTCACAAAAACTATAAGGAACATCTACATATATTCCGCCTAAAGTATCCACCAATTTGACTAAACCTATAAAATTAATTTTTGCATAATAATTAATATCTATTCCTGTAAAATTTTCAATTGTTTCAATCATACAATCTTGACCATATGAAGCAGCATGTGTAATTTTATTTTCCCTTTTATTTTTAAAACAAGCAATTGGAACATAGGTATCTCTTGGAATGCTTAGAATAGTTGAATTTAATGTTTTTGGGTTGAATGTTATTAATAATAAGGCATCTCCATTTATTGCTGAACCATCTTTAATACTATCGTTGGTAGAATCAACACCCATTAACAGAATTGTAAATGGTTTATCAATCTTGCTGTTGCTATTTTTATTAATCTTTACTATTTTCTCTTTACTTAATAATATACTTGTTTCATTTTTTAAATCTGAAAAACCATTAAAAGAAAATAGGGTAGCATAATTTGAATTTAAGAAAATAGCATCAACTTCTTCATCATATAAAGCATTTATCATTAAAAATATATTGTCATATTTTACTATTTCATTATCAATGTTTAACTTCTTATCATTAATAATCTCGTTTGGTATTATATAACTATCGACACTACTTATATCATCATATATTCCGATTTTTTTATTTTTCAATTGGTCAAGATTTGTTATTTTATTTTTTAGAGTAATCAAACTAGATGAGTATTTCGTTTCATCACGACTTATATTATCAATTGAAGTATATACTTTATTTATTGTGTTATAAGCTATACATTCAACTACAAAAAATAATAACAATATAATAGATAGAATAATAGATTTCTTCTTTTGATTTTTAATGATTACTTTTAATACTTTTAGTAAACCAAGAGTAAATATTAAAACCAAAATACCTACGACTAAGTATCTTAAAGTATTTTCTATGTTGTTTATCATTAATATTAATTTTATTAAGTAAAAACTGCTTAATAAAAATAAAAAAAACATCATAATAAGCAATAAAAAATTCTTGTTTTTTAATATCTTTTTCATTTTACCTCTAACCTTAAATAATTATATATTAAATGCACTAAATTAACAATATAGAATATAAATATTATTTATTAAAAAAGTAAGAATAATTCTTACTTTTTGCCTTTCTTTTTAACTTTTTTTTCTAAAGAAATTTCTATTTCTTTATTCTCGGTTATTTCCTCAACAGATGCTTTAGTTTTATTTTTTTTAATAGCTATAATTGCAATTATGGATGTAATTAATAAAGGAAGTGATACAAAACTTATATACATAAATATATTTTTTAATTTTTCTGATTTAATTAATTTATTATTAATTAATGTTGCTTCTTCGTTTTCAAATCTTATAATGCTATTGATTTTTGAATCAAATTTATAATATTCTTTGTTTCCATTTTCAATATTCAATCCATAGAATATTGAATAATCAGATTTTTTATCTAATTTATATGTATTAAACTCAATATTGTTTATTTTACTTTTATCAATAATATAATTATTAAATCTTTTTGAATCATTTTTTAATTCTATTGGTAATATTCTATTATTATCAAATTTCAATTCTATATAAGGTGAATACTTTTTGCTTATACTATCATAAATATAGAGATTAATATTACTATTTTTGTCTTTTAAACCTACTAATACTAACTGATTTTCTTGATTATATAAAGAGGGGACTAATACATTATTTATATTAACGGTATTTTTTATAAAATCAACGGGTGCTGTAAGTAAGCTTTCTCTTTTTACTATAGTCATTTTTTCATTATTAACAGTTGTTACTTCAATTGGATTAGGATCTTTAACAATGGCATTTAATACATATTTTTTAATGGATCCATTCTGTGCAGTTACTATTATTTCAAATTTATTTTCACCTTCAGTAACAGTCTTTGAACCAGTACCATCAACTCTTGATCTACTGTCTTCTAACTTTGCATTTATTACAATAGATTCAGTATTTGGATTTAATTCTAATGTGTAATTTAATGTATCTTTTGAGAATGTAGGAGTTAGAGTTTGACCATCAACTGATAAAGAACTTAGATTGTTGTTTTTTGAATATGTTGCTTCAAGCTGTTGTTGAGTTAATAGTTTTACTGAAGATGATCCGGCAGTTAATGATAATTTTGATTCACTCCAATCATATCCAGCATAAGATTTAACTCCAACAGTAGTTGTTCCTGATGCTAATGCTTTAAAAGTATAAGTATATGTTTTTGATTTAATACTCCCATTACCATAATCGGCTACATAAACACTACCAGTTTCTAATTTTAATAATGAGGAATTATAATTTAAACTAAATTCCCAAGATCCAAGAGCAACACTTGATGATATTGTAACAGAAGTAGTAAAAGTTCTTCCAACTATAACTGTATTGGAATTGTTTTTAACATTAATATATCCAGTTGCAGCTTTAACTTTTAAGTTAAATGATAAGAATAAAGTTAAAATGATCAACGATAATTTAAATACTTTTTTCATAATAATCTCCTATAATTTTATTTCACCTAATATATGTTTTTGAACCCTTAATAAATCTAATATGTTTACTTCTTTATCGTTATTTGTGTCACCTGCAATTAAGTAAGCAGAATCTAATTTTTTGTGATTCAAAATATGTCTTTGAACTTTTAGTAAGTCTAAGATGTTAATAATACCATCTCCATCAACATCTCCAGTTACTGATATAGAAAATGTCTTTATTTCATTTGATGTAGTTGTAACTGTTACTTTTTGGTTTGTTTTTACTATAGAATTATAATCAATTAGATTTCCAGAAGCATCAGTTATCTTTATTATTGAACTTGGACTGTTAGATGCAATTTTGTTTACTAAAGTAGAAACAAGAGAATTAGTTTTATTATCTGCTATTATTTCACCATTTACAACTCCAAGTCTATTTGATAAATCGGATATCGAAGTAATACTTTCTACTTTTATAATATTTATTTTATATGTTTTTATTTCACCATTTTCAGCAGTTACCGTTATGTTTATTTCGTTTTTATCTTGAGTTAGTCCAATAGCACCATCACCGCTTACTAAACTAAGAGAATTTTCTGGAGTACCTTTTAATTTAATGCTGCTTAAGTTTTTATCAACATAAAATGTGTGTTCTAAAACCTCTTTATCAAAATTTAACATAGAAATAGAATCTATTGATATATCGCTTAGATAATTGTTTGTACTTCCTGCACTAGGAAGTGAGGTGGAATTAGGCATCTCTAAATATATTGGAATTGAAAAATTATAAGTAGATGAAAGTAAATTTAAAGTGCTATATGATTTATATGTACTATATGCCTCAGATGAAGGTGCTTGTATATTTGTCATATATTGATGAGTGTGAATCGCATAACTAGAAGTAGGTGAAGTATTGAATTTTTGAAAATATAGAGTATTTTGGCCTTTGGAAATATAAGTACTAGATAAAAAAGATGCACCACCATTTATTGCTAATTCTCTAGTATTCCAAGGTGCTCTAACATTGCCAGAATTATCTACTACTCCAGCAGCATAAGCCAACCCTCTAGTTTGTGGATCAACTCCATATGCTCCAATATTGAAGTAATTATAATATCCAGAATAGCTTACTCCGGCCCAATTGAATTGTCTTCCATTTGTTGCACCATTACCGTTGATTGTAACTTCTTGTCTAATTCTACTAGCTAAGTGAGTAGGACTTATATTATAGGTTTTTCCTGAAGTATTTATTATATTTGCTAATTCATCATTACTAAATGTTCCACCTGAAAATATGTCTTTAATTAAGTTTGGATAAAGTGTTTCAAATCTTAAATCATATCCTAAGTTTTCAAAAATAAATATATATCTTTCGTTTAAAAAATTTCTAGGGTCCATATAAAAAGAAATTACACCTGTGTTTGCTCTATACCAATTTGGAGTTTCAGCTAAATCATTATTTATAATATAATTTGGATTTAAAGACTGAATATAATTTTTTCCTAATTGTGAATTTAATACATCGTTCCATCTTAAATTCGTTTGAATTGGAGAAAATGTCCAATTTGGGTATTTACTATGTAAGTAACTTAAATAAGGGAAATAACTTTCTGGAAAACCAGAATTTCTTAGTATTTGTTCAAATGTATCGTCTTTTAAAGTGATGTTATTTTTTTCAACAATAAAGTCGCTACATATATAACCGATAGATTTTCCATCATAATATCTTACTTTATACCAGCTATTTGAACAACCCGGCCCACTTATTGAGGACTCAAGTATGGTTAAATTTGTTCCAAGTAATAAAGTATCTATTGTAGCGTGCCCAGTTCCTGGCCCACTTCTTACATTTAGCATGTTAGTGTAAGCTCTTGCTGTCCATCCGCTTGTGTTGTACTGTGCTTTTTTACTTAAATCAACATATTTACTACATATATATGCATCGTTTCCTTCATATTGAAGTTTATACCAACCTTCATCACATCCATATCCTGGATAGGTTGTGTTATCTATAATGGTAATTGGATTACCATAAGTTTTTTCTACTAAAATATTTGTAGAAATAGAAGCATCAGGTGTAGACCTAATTCTAACTCCACCACCGCTAATAATTCCTTCAATTTCTGCTTTTACAAAAGAAGGGAACAATAAAAACAAAGTCAATATAAAAATAATCTTTTTATTCATTTTACCCCTCCTTAAAACTTGTATAGTAATATTATACAAAAATCTAAAAATAAAATATACCACATATATTGTTATTAACTATTATTTACATTATTTATGATATAATATATTTAATTAAAAAAATCAATATAAAAACTTGACAATTTTGTAAATATATGTATAATAAGGCGCAACAAGAAGAAAAAGCGAACATAAATATCAAAAGGGGGATTTTATGGAAAACCGTGTTTACATGGAAAACAAAGACAATTTTTGGAGAGACTTATTGGTAAAAATAGTGCTAATTTTGCTATTCATATTTTTACTTATATGGTTATTTCCTATGCCAAAATTAGATACTTTTTATGACAGAATATTTGCTGAAAACATTAAAATGATGGAAGAAGCGGCAAAAGATTATTTTACAATACAAAGATTGCCAAAAGAAATTGGAGAAAAAACTAAAATTACATTAAGAGAAATGATAGAAAACAAAATGATTTTACCATTCTTAGATAAAGATGGAAATGCATGTAATTTTGATAATTCTTATGTAGAGGTTGTAAGAGATAAAACCGAATATGTATTTAAAATTAATCTATCATGTCCATCAAAAACCGACTATATAATAACTTATGTAGGATGTTATGATGTTTGTGAAGATGAAAAATGTAAAGAAGAAGAATTAGAAAAAATACTAGAATACCAATTTTCTAGAAAAACAACAAAAAATGTAATAGATAAATATAATTGTCCTCAAGGATATACTGTTAAAGGTAGTTCATGTATAAAAGAAAGCAGTATAATAGATAAAATACCTGCTAATATAACATGTCCAGCAGGATACGATTATAATAATATATCTGATAAGTGTGAAAAAGTAGTATCTAAAACAACTGATGCTAATCCAATATGTCCAGAAGGATATGGATATAATGAAAATTCAAATTCATGTTTAAAATATGTTACACTTGATAAAAATCCAACACCTATTTGCTTAACTGGTACATATGATTCAATAACAGGAAAATGTAAAATTCCAACATCTGATTCATATACTGCAAAAAGAGAATGTCCAAGTGGAACATATAATTCATCAACAGGAAAATGTGATGTAATAAGCTCTTCAACATATATGGCATCAATTAGTTGTGCAAATGGTACATATGATTCAATAACAGGAAAGTGCAAAATAATAGCGGATGACTCTTATAATGCAACTCCTATATATACTACAACAGGGGCAAGAACTTATTCAGCAGAACCAAAATATACAACAACAACACTTACTATGGCTGCAACAGAAAGCAAATCATGGTCTTGTCAAGTGTTTGAATATTCAAGTTTAATTGGTAATGCAAGTAGTGAACTATATACAAGAACATATATTGGCCCAGAACCAAGATACGTGTGCTCAACTGGAACCTCATGTTTAAAATTATTTTATAAATATAATGAATGTTCAGCAGTAATAATCGGATCATGTTCAAATACTTCATATACTTATAGTAGAACAAGTAGAATATGTACAAAACAATCTACTTATATATCATCATATAGTTGTCCAAGTGGGGGAACTTTAAGCGGAACAACATGTAACATTGCGGGAACTCAAACTATATCTTCATATAGTTGTCCAAATGGTGGAGATATAAGCGGATCAAGATGTATAAAAACTTCTACATCATATGCTAATCCAAAATATAGTTGCCCAAGTGGAGGAGACTTAGTTGGAACAACATGTGCATTAAGTGAAACAACATCAATTAATCCAATATATAGTTGTCCAGGTGGAGGAGATTTAGCTGGAACAGTATGTAATGTATCTGGAACATCAACTTCAAATCCAACATTAAAATGTAATTACGGTTTATTATTAGGTGGTGTATGTAAAGTTACTTCAATAGATATTAAAACTCCAACATATTCATGTAATGGTGTGTTAAGCGGAAATAAATGTATTACTACTTCTATACTAAGAGAAAATATAGATTATACTTGTAAAGAAGGATATGATAGAGCAGGAACAATGTGTGTTAAAACTACTAGTTCTTCATCTATAATAGATGCAACTCCAGTATATAAAGAATCAACATATACTGAATATAAATGGAGTAGAAGCGAGACACTAAAAGGATGGACTAGAACAGGAAAAACAAGAGAAGTTCTAGTTAAATCTAAAGAAATAATCGAAGATAAAAAATATACAAAATAATTCGTTAATAAAAAGGGGTAAAAGAAGAGGATGTCCTCTTTTTTTGTGCTATAATTTCTATATAGGAGGGTTTATGTATGCTGATGTAATAATGGAAATAAATGTATTTAAAAACAAGACGTTTACTTATATAATACCTTCTAATTTAAATGTTGAAATAGGAAGTAGAGTACATATTCCATTTGGAAAAAAATTAGTAAATGGAATAGTATTAAATATAAAAGATGAATATGAAGATTTTATAGAATTAAAATCAATAATAGAACTAGTAGACTTAAAACCAGTAATTAATAAAGAGCAAATTAATTTAATATACTTTATGAGAAATAACTATTTATGTACTTATTTAGATGCCTACAAAGTTATGATGCCTCCTCAGTTAAAACTTACAAAAAATAACAATAATGTTAAAAAAATAAAGACATACTATTTTAAAAATAATTATAAAGTAGATACTAAAGCAGAACAAAATATTATAAATTTATTTAGTGATAAAAAACAAATAAGTCCAAGTGAAATAAAAAATAAAAATGCATTAAAAAAACTGATTGAAAAAGATATTATAGGTGTAAAAGAAGAAGAAATATATAGATTGAATAAGGTATATAACACAATTCCTAAAGTACAACTTACTACTAATCAAAAAGAAATATATGAAGAGATAAAAAGTAGTAAGGATTCTGTATTTTTACTAAGAGGTGTAACTGGATCAGGTAAAACAGAAATATACATGGAGTTAATTGAAGATGTATTGAAGGAAAATAGAGAAGTAATAGTGCTTGTTCCAGAAATATCCATCACTACACAGTTGATAGATAGATTTAAAGGAAGATTTCAAGAAAATGTTGCTTTATTTCATAGTGGACTTAGTGACGGAGAAAGATATGATGAGTGGAGAAAAATAAAAAGAAAAGAAGTAAAAATAGTGGTAGGTGCTAGAAGTGCTATATTTAGTCCTTTTGAAAACATTGGTTTAATTATTATGGACGAGGAGAATGATGATTCTTTTAAACAAGAAAATAATCCAAGATATAATACGGTAGATATAGCGCTTGAAAGAACAATAAATAATAATGCTAAATTGGTACTTGGTAGTGCTACTCCATCTTTAGAAAGTTATGCTAGATCTAAGGTTAATAAATATCATTTATTAGAATTAGAAAAAAGAGTAAATGAAAAAAAATTACCTAAAGTTGAGATAGTAGATATGAAAAGTCAAATTAGAAGAGGAAACTCTATATTATCTGATATTTCAAAAGAACTAATTAAAGATAGATTAGAAAAAGAAGAACAAATAATGATATTAATAAATAGAAGAGGATATTCTAATTATGTAATATGTATGGAATGTGGAGAAGTTATAAAGTGTCCTAATTGTGACATATCTTTAACATATCATAAAGATAACAATTCTCTAAAGTGTCACTATTGTAGTTATCAAACGAGAATGCCAAACAACTGTAAAAAGTGCAATTCAGAATATCTGTCATTAAAAGGTAGAGGTACACAAAAAATAGAAGAATTTTTAGAAAATACTTTTGAAAATGCTAAAGTAATTAGAATGGATAGCGATACTACTTCTAGAAAAGAGTCACATGAAAAAATAATAAAAGATTTTAATGAAAAAAAATATAATATATTACTAGGAACTCAAATGATAGCTAAAGGATTAGATTTTAAAAATGTAACATTAGTAATAGTAATAGATGCTGATTCATCACTTTATATTTCTGATTATAGAAGTAGTGAAAGAACGTTCTCTCTTCTGACTCAAGTATCAGGAAGAGCCGGAAGACATGATAAAGAAGGCAATATTGTAATCCAAACATTCAACCCAAATCACTATGCAATTAAGCTGGTAGAAAATCACGATTACGTTTCATTTTTTAACTATGAAATGAGTATAAGAAAAAAAATGTTCTATCCGCCATTTTGTTTTATAGTAGCAATTAGAATACAATCTAATGATTACGAGATTGGATTAAATGAAATTAACAAGATAAATAAAATACTAAAATCAAAATTAGATGATAAATATAAAATATTAGGACCAACAATATTCCCTAAGATAAAAAATGTTTTTAGTTTTCAAACAATAATTAAGTATAAAGATAAAAAACAATTGATGAACGTCTTAGAAGAAATAGATATACATTATATCAATTCAAAAGTGAAACTAGAAATAGATTTTAGCCCTAATAGATTATAGTTGTTGACAATACTACATAACAATAATAAAATAAAAATGGAGGGTTTATGGGGAAAATAAATATTACTGATTTAGTAACGCTAAGAAAAACATTACAGGAGAAAATAGAAAAACTGGATTCAAAATTTGAAACAGAAGTCGAAAGAATAAGAAAAAGATATAATCACGATAAATTAGAGTTAAGTAGTTCAATTATAATTGTCGATGAGGCAATAAATAGTTACTCTAATGCAGTTGTTGATAATTCTTCTTTAGATGTAAATTTTATTGGGAATCATATTGCTAATTTAATGAGTAGATATGAAGGAGTATCTTATACATTCCAAGAATCTACTTATACAACTCTTAAGCCGACTATATGGGATAAAGTAAAAGCAAGAGTAAATGAACATGTTTTAATAGTTATACAAGATAAAGAAATAGAAGAGGAATATGAAAAGTCCCCTTTTAAGGAATTTAAAGATCTTATAAATTTAGAAAAAAAACAAAAAGTGCTAATTTTATATAGAAGTAATTATAAAGATAATGGAGTAATTAATTTTTATTCTTCAGATTTTGAAACAACAGAGCCATATATAAAAGAGACTGTAAACTTTAATGGATTTGATTATGTTAAAGATTTTGTAGATAGAGTAATTTCATATAGATTAGATAACACTGTTTTATTTATTCCTGATAACGCAATAGAAGAAATAAAAGGAAAAATTTTATCAAAACCTTCAAGAACATTAATAAAAACTCCAAAGCAACCATAAAATTGGTTGTTTTTTTATTATGATATGTTATAATATCTTTGGTTAAAAAAACACATGAATATGGATTTATATGCCAAGTGCCTCAAAAAGGTGGTGTATAAAGTAGAAGTATTCAGAGGAAAAACGAAAGGAGAGATTTTTTTATGCCAGTAGTTTCAATGAATTATTTACTTGAAGCGGGAGTTCACTTTGGTCATCAGACTAAGAGATGGAACCCAAAAATGAAGGAGTATATTTATACTTCTAGAGATGATATCTATATAATAGATTTACAAAAAACAGCAGCGAAAATAGAAGAAGCATATGTTGCTTTAAAAGCTATTGCTGAAAATGGTGGTAAGGTGTTATTCGTAGGTACAAAAAAACAAGCACAAGAAGCAGCAAAAGAAGAAGCACTAAGAACTCAAATGTATTACGTTAATGAAAGATGGTTAGGTGGTACATTAACTAATTTTAGAACAATAAGAAGAAGAGTTACTAGATTAGATGAAATCGAAAAGATGGAAACTGATGGAACTTTTGAA
>CAYXGK010000004.1:0-4497 GCA_964464565.1 uncultured Muribaculaceae bacterium
ACGCTTATAACCTCTTTAGAGTGGTTGTAGACCGAGGTCTAACAAACGTATAAATTTTATCACAAAGACATATTTAAGTCAAATAAAAAAAGACATTTTAGTCTTAATTCGTATACCTTTTTGTTCTAATGCTCTTTTTCATCAAAAGACACACTTTTATTTTTAAATATTTCAATACTTTATTATATATTTTCTATTAGATTATTTTCATAAAAACTAAAGTATTCATTTGTTCCAATAACGATATGATCTAATATTGGTATTTTTTGAATAATACCAATTTCAACCAAAGAATGGGTTAGTTTTTTATCCATTTCACTAGGATTTGCATCTCCGGTTGGATGATTATGAACACATATTATATAGGACGCTGAATAAAGATATGCGTATTTAAATATTTCTCTTGGATGTACAGTACTACTATTTACGGTACCTATAAAAAGTAATTTAATACCAAGAATATTTTTCTTTACATCTAGATATATAGTATAAAAATATTCTTGAGTATTATCCTTAATTATATTTTTAAATATATCATATACATCGATTCCGGTTTTTATTTTTGTTTTATTTATTTCATTATCTTCATATACTCTTTTACCTAATTCTAATGAAGCAATTAATTCGATAGCTTTTATCTTTCCTATTCCTTTTATTTTAGTTAACATGTTTATATCTATATTTCTTAAATCATTTATTGATTCAAATCTTTTTAACAAATTACTAGATAGGTTTTTTACCGATTCTCCTTTAGTACCGGTTCTTAAAATAATTGCAATTAACTCTTCATTAGATAGTGTTTTTACACCATATTTTATAAGTCTTTCTCTTGGTCTTTCTTCTTTAATCATTTCTTTTATCATATTAGTATATTCTATATAAAAAAAATAACTCTTTTAGAGTTATTTAATTAATTTTTTAACATTGATTGATTGTTCTTTTTCTTGATTTACAACTAACATATAAGAAGTACCATATCCAATTAATATAATTAAGAAATATACTCCTGGAATAAGTGTTAATAATTGAACTAATAATATACCAAACATTCCAGAAATAAATGGATTCAATTGTTTTTTTATTAATTTTTCTCTTAATAATTCTCCTAATAAATATCCAACAACTATTAATGATAAATACATAGTAATAAAGTAGAATATTAAGGATAATATACCAATTGATGTTGTATATGGTAATACTAATAAAAATAACGATAATAATGGTGTTAGCACTAATATTATTACTCCTACCCCTAAGTTTTTAGCATACTCAATTGGTTTTTCATTTACTTTATTTAATTTCTTAAACAATCTTGGGAACAACCATATTAGTAAGAAAAATAACAATATTTTACTTACAACTTTATATATAAATACTACTACTTGTGACATTCCACTCGATTCTTTATCTATTAAATCTCCCATATAGGTTTCAATATTCAATGAATCCTTATTTTTTATATTTGTAAATGCATCTTCATTATATTTTAATGTACCCGTAATAGTAACGTTATCCTCTATAGTAATATTGTTTGCTCTAAGTCTTACGTTACTATTTATAATAGAACCACTTTTTATAATTATTATATTTGATACAATAAATGCATCTCTTTCTATTGTCCCTTCTAATTCTACTCTTTTAGAAGTTAAGAAAAGGTCTCTATTTATTTTTGCATCCTTAGATAATTTAAACGATGTACTAGCAACAAATAAATCTCTATCTACAGTTCCACTTAATGTTACATTTTTAGCCACCAATAACCCGTTTTCCACATTAGAATCTATGTTTATATCGCTTGCAAATAAAAATGCAATACCATTAATATTTTTATTAACTTTTATCTTTTGGCCAAGATATAACCCACTTCCATTTACTTCTTTATTAATATTAACATTATCACCAACATTCATATTAAATGAATCTTTTTGTTCATTATCAATATCAACTTCTTCAGTTATAGGATTTTGTTCTTCTAAAACAGATGTAGTCGTAAACTCTTCACCTTTAACAGGAATAAATATAATTAAAAAAGAAAATAAGAATAATAATACTTTTTTCATTGTTCCTCCTTGAATAATTCTAACATACTTAATAATTAATTGTACATAACATTAATGTCTACTGCTCCATTTATTCCATCTATTCTTCCATCGTTACATAATTGCCAAAACGAATATTTTCCTTTATAATCTGTTTTATTTGTATAATGGGCTAACCAAACCGGATACTCATCTATATCCCATATGCTTTCTAAATAATATTTACTACTATAATTCATAGCCTTATATCCGTTGTCTTCTATTGTTTTCATAAATAAAGTAGCTATATCATTTATATCGTTAATAGATATATTTTGTCTTGAAAATTTAGGCCATTCTTCAAAGTCAAAAGATACAGGTAAGTCTATTTTATATGGTTTTATTTTTTCTACAACCCATTTAGCTTGATCTTTTGCTTCTTTTAATGTTGTAGCATAACTGTAAAAGTATACTCCAACAGGAATTCCTACTCTATTAGCTTCTTCAATGTTTCTTTTAAAATAATTATCTAATACATAACTAGAATTCCATCCCGCTTGATAACCTACCCTAATAAAAATAAAGTCTACATTTTTTTCTTTTAATTTATCAAAATTAATTTCTCCTTGCCATTTAGATACATCTAATCCGATTTTTGTATTATCTTTTTTATGTTCTAGCACAACATCTTCGTAAATAGTTTTAGTTACAACTTGTTTACTTGGATTAATTTTATCAACTACATTTAAAGTAAAATCTTTAGTATTATAATTACCAGACTCATCAGTTATTTTAAAAGTTAAATTATATTTACCAACCTTTGTTAAGTCATAGTCACCAATTATAACTCTAGTAGGTTTTTTAGTATAATTATCCGCAGATATAAAACTATATATTAATTCATCCTTACTATTAACTTTTAAAGTTAAAGAAGAAGATCCTAATATGACTGGTTTTGTTGTATCTACAACAGTTACTTCAAAATATGCTTTCCTCTTATAGTTTTTATTATTTAAATATAAAACTTCTATTTTTTTATTACCAATAACATCCGCAACTATATAATCATCATTTGATATTTTACCACCATTAATTTTTATATATTCGGATATTTTGTGTTTAGAATTTAATTCAATTAATAAATCCGAAGAAATTACTACATCTTCATATTCCTCTTTAATTTCTTTATTTAAATTATAATAATGCATTACATAAGCACCGCAAAATAACAATATCACTGATATACATACAATAATTATTTTCTTCATATAACCTCCTAAATTTATTATATCATTTATTGACAAATATTTAATTATCTTTATAATAAAAACATTTATGGAGGAATTATGAAATTTAATGAAATACAAATCCAATCATTACAAATATTATCAAAAGAAGCATCAAAAAGATTAGATAAAATAAATCAAAATGGAGAACAACATACAATTAATCTTGCATTAAACGTTGTAAGCAGCATATTAAAAGATGAAATTGGAGAATACGAATTATCAACAAAAAGAAGATTTTTTAAACAAAAGGGACAAATATTTTTAAATACTGACGGGCGTAAAATTGATGAAACATTATTAAAAACACTTATAGAAAGATTTGGAATAATTAGTAAAACTAAACCAATAGTAATAAATCCTCAAGATGCTTCTCATAATACATTTGAAACAACTTATTCTATTCCAAATTCATCAAAATCAATTCAAAAACTAAAAGATGGAATAGAATCATTGTTAACCGAGGCAAAAGGAAAATCAAAATAAATATATTTTTAGTATTTGCTATTGACAAACATACAATTTTGTGTATAATAATGGCAATTAAGGGGGAAATGAAATTATGAATTATAATAACGCGCAAATTAAATCGCTTATGAGATTATCTGAAAAAGCTGGATCAAGAATTGATATTATAGAAGAAGAATCAATTAATAATGTACTTGGTATTGTTGGTGATATTTTAAGTGATACAGGTGAGAATAAAACTACTCTTTCTACAAAAAGAAGACTCGCTAAACAAGGTGGACAATTAGTCTTTCTCGATACTAAAACTACTGTTGATGAGGCAACATTTGATATACTTATAGGCAAATTTGATATATCAACTTTCAGTACACCACTTTCGATGGATCCAAAAGACGATAAAAATACTTCAACATTAACTGAGTTTTATATTCCAAATGATTCAGAATCAGTTAGAAAAATTAAATCCGCAATTGATAGAGTTTTAGAAGAAATAAAAGTAAAAACAAAATAGAAACATCTTTAGATGTTTTTTTTATGATATAATTTAATTGGTGATAATATGAAATTTAAAGTTGTTACTTTAGGTGGTGGAACAGGTATGAGTTCACTACTTAAAGGATTAAAAAATTTTCCAATAGACATATCTTCTATTGTATCTGTATGTGATGACGGGAAAAGTACTGGTAGGCTTAGAGAAGAATTTGGAATTCCTGCAGTAGGAGATG
>CAYXGK010000004.1:4507-29199 GCA_964464565.1 uncultured Muribaculaceae bacterium
AGAAAAGTATTAGTAGCATTGTCAGAAGTTGAACCTTTAGTTGAAGAATTATTTGATTATAGATTTTCTAACGGAGAGGGTTTAGCTGGCCATACTACAGGCAATTTGCTTTTGACTGCCGCTACTAATATATGCGGTAATATGAGTGATGGAATTGAGGCTTTATCAAAAATACTTAATTTAAAAGGTAAAGTAATACCACTTACTGAAGAAAATGTTCACTTGGTTGCAAAAATGAAAGATGGTACTATTATTGAAGGTGAACATAATATTACTCAAGCTAAGAAAAAAATTAATAAAGTATATTATAAAGAGAATCCAACAGTAAATGAAAAAGCAAGAGATGCTATAAAAGAAGCAGACTTGATAATACTTAGTATGGGTTCCTTATTCACAAGCTTAATACCGAATTTAATTTGTAAAGGCGTAATAGAAGAGATAGATAAATCTTCTTCTCCTATTATGTATATTTGTAATATGATGACTCAACCTGGAGAAACTGATGATTTTAAAGTAAGCGATCATGTTAATTTGATTAATAGTTATTTAGGTAAAAGAAAAATATCCGTTATAATTGCAAATAACAAAGATATTGATCATGAAATTAAAAAAAGATATGAAACAATAGAGCAAAAAGATCAAGTTATATTAGACAAAAAAATACTCAAAAATATAGAAATAATTGATGATGATTATTTTAAAATTGAAAATGATTTAATAAGACACGATTCTTTAAAATTAGCAATTTCTATATTTTCTTACCTACTAAAAAATGAAAACAAGTAATATTACTTGTTTTTTTTATTAATACTATCTACTTCTTCCAGATTCTTTAGTCATTTCAGTTAATATTCTGCCAGTATATTCGCTAACTCTATATTTTACACCGTCATTTCCAACATATGTTGCATCATTAGGACTGCTATTTGGATATATTGATTCTGCAATTAATACATGAGTTGCTCCTTCTTGTGCTGGTATAATTTTATGAGCATTTAATTTTTCACTTGTTTCAAGAAAATATAGTGGTGATTCTAAATCATTGTTTGCCAATTGCACATAAAAATTTCCATACTCCTTTAAAAAATCATATGAAATACTTCCACTTATTGCAACAGGATATACTCCATGTTCAATTTCTTTTTTAGCAGTTTCATTATCTAACATTCCTAAATATATTCCAGTACCTCTATTTATATCATATCCATCCATATACACCCTCCATTATCAACAATTATAGCATATAATTTAACTTTTAGTCTAAATTAATAATATTATTTCCAATTTTTTCTATATTTATATCATGAGTTGAAATAATAATTGTATGATCTTTAGAAAATTCTTCTATTAATTTTAATACATTATTTCTTCTTTCTTCATCCAACAAATCTATTCCTTCATCAAACATCATAATTTTACTATCTTTAATAAACATTCTTGTTATTGATATCATTTGTTTTATTACTGTATTTATATTTGAATGACTTAATTTTGTATTGTATCCATCTTTTAAGCTACAAACAAAATCGTCTAAACCAACCTTTTTTGATACATCTTTAATTTTTTCTATATCATCACTTATTAATAGTAAATTATCTATAATACTCATATCAAAGAAAAAGGGATTTTCTCTTGAAATAGATAACATGTTAAAATATGTATTATCATCTATTTCATTAATATCTATTCCATCAATTGTAATTAAACCCTCATGTTGTTTATTAAGTTTTAATAACAAATCAAATACTCCAGTTTTGTTTCCGGTTTCTTTACTCTTTAATATATTTATCGAATTCTTTTTTATTTCAAAAGTATCATTATCTAATATAGGATTTTCTCTATATCCATATAGCACATTATCAAATTTAATATTTCCTTCAATCATAAAAACTGTTTTTGATGTTTTTTCTTTTTTGTCACTATGTTCTAGTATTTTATTTATTCTAGACAAAGATACATTTAATACTCTATAATCTACATTTATTGTTAATACCATAGAAAAATTATCTATTATTTTTTGATAATAATTATATATTATGAGTAACACTCCAATTTCTATTGAACCTTCTTTAATTAAAAAGATTCCATATAAAACAGATAAAAGTCTCACTATTTCAAATAGTAATAAGTAAGTATGAGTCAAGTATGATGATTTAACATTATATTTTTTTATTGAATTCATATAATTATTCATACTAGTTGTTACTTTATTTAATATTGAATTAAAAATATTAAAACTTTTTATTTCTTTTATCCCCATAAAGTATTCATTAGTTTTTGATAAAACATCATCTAAACCTAATTTTGTATTATTATTTAATGTTTGAAGTTTTTTACTTGTTTTTAAACTAAATATCAAAATTATTATACTAAATATTATTACTACAAAAAATAAATATATATTTAATTTATAAAAATAAAAATATATGAATAAAAACTCTAGTATTTGAACAATTCTGATTACTATATTAGAAAAAAATGTAGATATTACATTTGCGTCATCTATTAATATATTTGAATATTCTCCCATTGTAAATCTAGACAAACTAAATATAGAATTATTATTTGTTGCTTTTATAGAAATATCATAGTAATTATGATAAAGCTTTGTATATAAATTATAATATGATTTTTGGTTTATTGCTTCAAAGAGTCTATAAAAAATAGTGATACCTATTGATATAGCAACAAACAATATTGCTTTATCAAAATTTTTCTTTGTAATTTCATTTACTATATTGCTAAATACTACTGGTATTAACAATAGTAAACCTCTAAGCATTATAGAAATAAATAGTTTTTCAATATACTCTAAAGGATGTTTTTTTACTATTATTTTAAATTCTCGCAAAAACTCTTTCATATCATCACCAAATTTATTGTAACATACATTTTTAAAGTTGATACTATTTAAAAATTGTTATATAATGAACACATGAAAAGAAGAAAAATAAAAAGGTCCTTTAAAATAATATTTACTTTAATAATACTTATAATTTTAGGTATTTCTTTTATGCTGTTATTTGGTAAGAAAAAAGTTTTACCAGAAGAAGAAAAGAAGCCTGTTGTAAAAGAAGTATGGCCAAAAGAATATACTTTAAGTATGGTAACAACTGGGGATGCATTAATACATAGTTCGGTATATAATGACGCAAATAATAATGATGGTACTTATAATTTTTGTAAAATGATGAATAGAATAAAACCGATAATAAAAAAATATGATTTAGCTTTTTACAATCAAGAATCAATTATTGGTGGTAAGGATTTAGGTTTATCTACCTACCCTAGATTTAATTCTCCTGATGAAATTGGAGATTGTATGGTAGATTTAGGTTTCAATTTAGTTAGTTTAACTAACAATCACACATTAGATAGAGGAGAAAAAGCTGTACTTTATTCAACTGAATATTGGAAGAAAAAAGATGTTTTAACGGCTGGTTCTTATTCTAGTTTAGAAGATAGAAATGAATTGAGAATAAAAGAAAAAAACAATATCAAATATGGCCTTTTAGCTTATACTACTGTTACTAATGGTTTATTACCTAATAAAGGAAAAGAATATTTAACAAATATATATTCAAAAGAAAAAGCATTTGAAGATATAAATAGAATTAAAGAAGAAGTTGATGTACTTTTTGTATCAATGCACTTTGGAAATGAATATGCTACAACTCCACATTCAACCCAAGTTGAAATAGCTTCATATCTTTCAGAGCTTGGAGTTGATGTTATAATAGGTCATCATCCTCATGTATTACAACCCATAACAAGGATAAATAATACTTTAGTAATTTATTCACTAGGTAATTATATTTCTGCTCAAATTGGAGTAGAAAAATTAACTGGTGCTTTGGTATCATTTAATATTAAAAAGATAGTAAACGAGGATACAACATCTAGTATTACAATAGATGATGTTTCTGCTGATTTAATATATACTAGCTATGTTGGTTTTAAAAATTATGAATTATATCCATATACTGAATTAACTGATAAGGTATTGCCTAATTATAGAACTCATTATGAAAAATATAAAAAAATATTAACAAAAATGGATGATAATGTAAAGGTTACACCTCTACCCGATTTATAATATTAATTATTAATTTTTATGTTATAATTATAAAGAGCATCACTCTCAAAATATATTAGAGGTGATTTTTTTATGACAAAATATGTATTTGTAACTGGTGGAGTTGTTTCTGGTTTAGGAAAAGGAATAACAGCTTCATCAATAGCCTTATTATTAAAATCTAGGGGATATAAAGTATTTATGCAAAAGTTTGATCCTTATTTTAATGTTGATCCCGGAACCATGAATCCAATTCAACATGGTGAAGTTTTTGTAACCTACGATGGATGCGAAACTGATTTGGATTTAGGTCATTATGAGAGATTTATTGACGAAGAATTAAATTATAGTTCTAATATTACTAGTGGAAAAATATATTCTCAAGTAATTGAAAAAGAAAGAAAGGGAGATTATTTAGGATCTACCGTTCAAATGGTACCTCATATTACTAATGAGATTAAAAATAAAGTATTTGAAGCAGGAATATCAAGTAAAGCAGATGTTGTAATAACTGAAATTGGTGGTACTGTTGGAGATATTGAGTCTGAACCTTTTATTGAAGCAATAAGACAAATACAATATGAATTAGGTAGAACTAATACATTCTTCGTACATTGTACTTTAATACCCTATTTATATGGTTCTTGGGAATTAAAAACAAAACCCACTCAAAATAGTGTAAAAGATTTAAGAAATTCTGGAATTATTCCTGATGCTTTAGTATGTAGGAGTCCTTTTGATACTGGAGAACAAATTAAAAATAAATTATCACTATTCTCCTCAATTCCAAAAGATAATATAATAGATTCTCTAGATGTAAAAAACATTTATCAAATACCAATTAATTACTATGAACAAAAATTTGATGAAATCATATTAAAACAATTTGAATTACCAATTAGAAAAGCAAATATTGAGTATTGGAAAGATTTAATCAATACTGTAGATAATTTAAAAGAAGAAATAGAAATATCTTTAGTTGGTAAATATGTAGAATTACACGATGCTTATTTATCAGTTAAAGAAGCACTAATACATGCCGGATATAAATATAATAAAAAGGTAATAATTAATTGGGTAAGTTCTGAAGAATTAGAAAAAGATACCGCTAATCTAAAAGAAATATTTAAAAATTCTAAAGGTATTATTGTTCCTGGTGGATTTGGAAGTCGAGGAATAGAAGGAAAAATAAAAGCAATATCATACGCTAGAGTAAATGATATTCCATTCTTAGGTATTTGCTTAGGACTACAGTTATCAATTATAGAATTCGCAAGAAATGTATGTAATATAAAAGACGCTAATTCTACCGAATTTAACGAAAATACTCCAAATCCTATTATAGATTTAATGGACAATCAAAAAGCTATTATAAGTAAGGGCGGAACATTAAGATTGGGAAATTTCGATTGTAAAATAACAAAAAATACTCTTGCTTACAAAGCTTATAAAGAGCTAAATATAAAGGAACGTCACAGACATAGATATGAATTCAACAACAAATATAAAGAATTATTAGAACAACATGGTTTAATATTTTCGGGAATAAATGAACAATCTAATTTAATTGAATTAGTCGAAAATCCAAAATTAAAATATTTTATTGCTTGTCAATTTCATCCGGAATTTAAATCTAGACCAAATAAACCACATCCATTATTTGATTCATTTATATCAGCAAGTATAAACAATTAATTAAAAAAAGTTGAAATTAATTTTCAACTTTTTATTTTTCGTTTGGTATTGTAATAGTAATTATATCTTCTGAAGTACTTTTTCCATCTTTATCAAAAGATACTACTTTAGGATATTCTAAATAATTTATTTTTGAGTTTGTATCAAAATCATTTACAATTATTGTTCCAGTTTTACTTGCTAAATTGTCTGATTTATAAAAAGGTGTATCCCAATATTGAAATTCTCTATTTATTCTACCTACTCTAACTATACCTATTCCACTTGGCACACTAGGATCATTCCAAAATATACTTGTTTCATATGATTTTTTTGGTATTTCGTTATTTTCAAATTTAAATTTAATTACAAAGCTAGCATCTTGAAATGTTAATGACAAAACATTATCTGGATATTTATCAGTAAAAGGTATGGTAATTTCACTTACTTTTGAATAATACGAATATTCTGGATAAGTTTCATCTGTTTTGTTTTTTATAAATTCTATTTCTGTTTTTGAATTAAGTGGATTTCTAATATATTTATCTTCTTTAGTAGTAATAAAAACTTCTAGAAAATTTTGCTTTTTATTATCTTTAGTTTCCAAATAATATGTTATATCCCTATTATATGATAAATCTATTTCTACTTCTCCATTTTCGTTTGTTTCAAAAGGCCCATAATAACCACCTTGATTAGCCGCTCCTTTTTCTTCATTTCTTAATCCAACAGGCATTAAAAATACAAGATAAGTATCATCTTTAGATTCCGTGTTTTTTAATTTTGTTTTAATTAGTAATTTTTCATTATTTTTTGTATTTACTTCTTCTTTTTTTGTCTCTTTTTCTTTAGTACATCCAGTAATTAATGTTAAAAATAATAAAACGATTAACAACTTCTTAAACATACATCCTCCTAAATTGATTATACATCTACGATTACTATATGTAAATTATTTTTTTTGTTAAAAAAACCTAATTCAAATAAGAATTAGGAAATATTATTTTCTAAATTTTTATCTCTTTTGTTTTTTACTATTAATGCGGCAATTGACATAATTGACAATACCGTTAATGAACCTAAAGAAATAATCAATTGATTAGGATTGTATACTTCTTTTAGAAAAAATTCGTATTCAACTTCATTTACTCTACCCATAATAAAATTCCAAGTTAATGTCTTTTTATCTTCTGATACAATTGATGCGTTGGTTTTTATTGCTGGTGTTGGTAAAGTTAACTTATATTTTAAATCGAACATATTTAAATAACTTGAATAATCTTCACCATCTTCTGAAGAAAAATTAAAAGAATGTTTAGCTTTATATGTCCCATTTTTACCGCTAAATAATTGTGAATCATTAAATGCTACTTCTTCATTAAATAAATCAGTAAATAATATATTCTTTTCAACTTCAGTTGTAATATCATCAATATTTGGATACGATTTTGATACTTTTACTCCCTTATAAGTCTTATTGTCTATTGTCTCGGAATAATCCTCTACTTTCCATCCTTTTTCTATTAGGTTTTTATAATCATCTTTGTTAATTTCTTCTTGTGGTTGCTCTGTATAACTAAATTCATCTAAAGCACTTGTATCCATTAAATATATAACTTCAATATTAACAGATTTATCATCACTTATGCCTACTTTATATTCTACCTTCATACATCCGGATAATAAAAAAAGGGATGCAATTAAAAATATTGATTTTATAACACCTTTCATATTTCTTACCCTTTCTAAAAATATTTTAACATACTTTTTGAAAAGTAACTATATTAAAGTTCAAATTGTGAATTATAAATTTCTGCATAAAATCCATTTTGTTTTATCAAATTATCGTGAGTTCCTTGTTCTACTATATTTCCATCTTTCATAACCAATATTAAATCTGCATTTTTAATAGTAGATAATCTATGTGCAATAATAAATGATGTTTTTCCTTTAACTAGTTTATCCATTGCTTTTTGTACTAATTCTTCAGTTCTAGTATCTACATTGCTAGTTGCTTCATCTAATATTAATAATGGTGAATCTTCTAACATTGCTCTAGCTATTGTCATTAGTTGTCTTTCGCCAGAAGATATTGATTCGCTATCTGTAATCATAGAATCATATCCATTAGGAAGAGTTTTTATGAAATGATCTAACCCTATAGATTTACATATATCTTCTACTTTTTTAGTGTCTATATCTTTTCTATTATATAATATGTTATCCATTACAGTACCTTCAAATATCCAAGTGTCTTGTAATACCATAGTAAATAAATCTCTAATATTTTTTCTACTTAATTCTTTAATAGAATTGCCATCTACAGTAATATCACCATCAGTAATTTCATAAAACTTCATAAGTAAATTAACCATAGTAGTCTTTCCAGCTCCAGTTGGGCCGACTATTGCAATTTTATTACCTGATGAAGCTTTAGCACTAAAATTCTTTATAGTTAATTTTTTATTATCAGGATATTTAAATGATACTTTTTTAAATTCAACTTCTCCTTTTACATCCTTTTTGTCTAAATATTTATCTATTTCTTTTTCACTGTTCATTTCTTCTTCATCTAAAAATTCAAATACTCTTTGTGAAGAAGCAAGTACAGATTGTAAATAAGTCATCCCTTCTGCTATTTGAGAAAGTGGGTTAGTAAATAGTCTAGCATACATTATAAATGCTACTATAACTCCAAATGTAATATTACCATCTAATGCTAATAAAGCCCCAACAATGCATACTACTACAAATCCAAAGTTACCAACAAACATCATCATTGGCATCATTAATCCGGATAAAAATCCACTTTTTTGATTAGATATCTTTACTTTATTATTAAATTTTTCAAATTTATCAATTGCGTCTTTTCTACCATTATATACTTTTACAACATTTAATGAAGAGTAAATTTCTTCAATATGTCCATTTAATTTGCCTAATTCTTCTTGTTTTTCTACAAAATATTTTTGTGACTTACTTAGTACGACAAACATAAATACAAAACCAACTACACTTGACAATATTGCAGATATTGCAAGAATAGTATTTGTATAAAACATCATTATAACTGCTCCAACAATAAGTATTATGCTTGAAATTAATGTAGTTGAAGAATGAGTAATAGTATTTACTATATTGTCTACATCGTTTGTAACTCTAGATAATATATCACCTGTAGATGTTTTGTCATAATAATTTAGTGGTAATCTGTTTATTTTAGACGCTATTTTTTTTCTAAGGTCTAGTGCAAATTCATTTCCTACATTTGCCATAATTATAGCTTGTATATAACTAAATAGTGAACTTGACAAATATAATATAAATAAAACAATTGCAATTTTTTTTATGCTATCAAAATTCATTTTAGGTTCTATTAAACCTCTAATACTATTTGGCAATTCATCTATTTTTTTAAATATTACATTTTTATCTTTTACATCTTTTAGTTCATTCATTAAACCTAAATATATAATTTGTTCTTCTTTTGAAATTACGACATTATCTATTTTTATACTTTCTGTTGTTGAATTACCAACTATTTTTTTTGTTAATTCTGCTATTTTATTTTGATCTATCATTAATCCTTTAGATATTTCATCTGTTAAATGTGATAATCGTTTTGGTGAAATAATTGCAATAATAGAACTAAATATTGCTAAAACTAAAGCTAATATAACAACCTTGTTATATTTTTTTATCTCAATTAATAATCGTTTAAATGAACCTTTAATATCTTTATTTTTTTCGTTTTTAGGAGTTATTATTTTATTTTTCATTTTCTATTTCCTCCTTTGATAATTGAGAGTATGCGATTTCTTTATATATATTGTTATTTTTTATTAATTCTTTATGTGTGCCCATTCCAACTATCTTACCTTTATCTAATACAACTATGTTATCAGAATGCATTATTGTTCCAATTCTTTGAGCTACTATTAATACAGTTGAATCTTTTGTATATTTTTTTAATGCATTTCTTAACTTTAAATCCGTCTTATAATCTAGTGCAGAAAAAGAATCATCAAAAATATATATATTTGGAGACTTAGCTATTGCTCTTGCTATTGAAATTCTTTGTTTTTGACCTCCAGAAATATTTGTTCCATCTTTTGCTAAATTAGTATTATATTTATCTTTCATTTTTGTTACAAAATCACTTGCTTGAGCAACTTTTACTGCTTCTTCAATAGTCTTTGAAGATATTTTTTTCCCATAAGCAACATTATATTTAATGCTTCCATTAAATATTACTGGTTTTTGAGATACATAGCCAATTTTATCATTTAGAGATTTTTCACTATATTCTTTTACATTAACACCATTTATTAAAACTTCTCCATCAGTTACATCATAAAATCTAGGTATTAAATTAATTAATGTACTCTTACCACTTCCAGTACTACCAATAAACGCTACTACTTCTCCTTTATTTGAATTTTTATATCTATATTTTTTAATAAATATTCAGAAGCATCCGGATATTTAAACGATACATTTTTAAATTCAACTTCTCCACCTTTATTCTTTACATCAACACTTCCATCTTTTACAGATATTTCTTTGTCTAATACTTCATTTATCCTCTTAGCGGATACTTCTGCACGAGGAGTCATCATAAATATCATAGCAAGCATTATAAAGGACATAATTACTTGCATTGCATAAGAACTAAAAACAACCATATTACCAAATATTGATATTTTATCTATTAAAACAGACTTGCTTATAAGAAAAGCTCCCACAAAAAATATACTTAATGATAATGAATTCATTACAAACATCATCATTGGCTGCATAATAGCAAATTTCTTATGAGTATAAATTTGTTCACTAGTTAAGTCTTTGTTTATATTATTGAACTTATCTTCTTGATATTTTTCAGCATTAAATGCTCTAACAACTCTTATTCCGTTTAAATATTCTCTAGTAATTCCATTTAATTTATCAATTAATTTTTGAATTATACTAAATTTTGGAAATACTTTATAGAATATAAACGCTATTACTAATAGTAAAATTACTAATGCAACTCCTGTTAATGCACTCCACTCAAAACTTTTATTTAATATTTTTCTAATAGCCCACACCGCAGTAATTGGTGCTTTAAACAACATTTGAGCACCCATAGCTACTAACATTTCTACCTGATTAACATCATTAGTAGTTCTAGTAATTAAACTACCTGTTGAAAATTCTTTTACATCACCCATAGAAAAACGAGTTACCTTAGTAAATATTTTTTCTCTTATATTATGTGAAAAACCAGATGATAATCTAGATATTACATAACCATTTATACTTGCAAAAATAAGGCTTCCAAATGCACATAGTAACATATATAAACCATTTAACAATATATCATTTAATTTTCCAGATTCACTTTGAATTAACACAGTTATTTCCGACATAAAATCAGGCAGTTTTAAATCTAACCACACTTGTGAAACTACTAATATTAATACCAATAATATTGATAACCATTGCTTTTTAGTCATATATTTTAAAATTTTTATCATAAACACTCCATAAATAAAAGGATTTAAAAATCCTCACATATTATATCATAAAATAAATATTTTACTTATTATCTTTCTTTATTTTAATAATAGATAATATAAAAAATACTATAGAGGTTACACCAAGTATAATTAAATAAATTGGATAAATAACTTCTTTATCACCAATATATATTACATTACCTAACATTTTATTGTAGTTTAATAATGCATTAGAATCACTAAACAATAGCTTAGTCGGCTCTAATACAAATATTTGCTTAAATAATGTAGCGCTATAAGTAATCGGGAACGCTTTCATTATTTTTTGAACGAAATCCGGCATAACACCAATAGGAATATAAACTCCAACTATAAAACCAATTAAAGTTCCAATTATTGTTGTAATAGTAGATGCTGTTTTTTCTGACTTTACAAAAAGTAAGAAAAATAAAGCCATCGATGCTACAGAAATAACAGTAAATACTATCCCTATTAATACTTTTAGTATGCTAATAAGAGGTAATAATTGTCCTCCATTTAATACAATATATATTTCTGCAATTATAAATGAAACAATACTCATTACTATTCCAACAATTATAGCTGCTCCTAAATAACCGCCAATAATTTGATATTTTTTTATTGGAGATACCAAAAAATCATCAATATGCTTATTACTTTTATCTTCAACCATATTTATTAATATTACAAAAGTAATATTTACAGCATTTACTGTAATGATTCCACCCATTATCCAAGAATTAATTAACCAACCTGCTAAATCCCTATTAACACTATATTCCTTTACTAATGAATCAACTTGAACATCGCCCATAAATAAAGCATATAAACCAATTATTATTAACATAGATAAAAACGAAAAGAAAACTGTCGATTTGTTTTTCAAATATAATTTTATATTTCTAGATATTAAATATTTTAATGTATTCATAAAGCACCTGTTTTTATTCTTGAACCAGTAATATTTAAAAATACATCATCCATATTTCCATTCAATATTTCAATATTTTCTATGTGTTTTTTATATTTATAAGCAATTTCTAAACCTTCAATACTATTTTTTACTTTTATTAATACAGTATTATTTATTAATTCGTATTTTTCTTTAATAAATTTTATATCATCTTTATTTATCAATTTAATTTTAACTAAATCATTTGCATATTTCTTTTTTAAATTATAAGGTGTATCATATGCGATTAATTTACCCTTTTCTATAATACCAACTATATCAGATTCATTAGCTTCTTCCATATAATGTGTAGTAAGAAATACCGTCATTTTTCTATCTTTTTGCAACTTCTTTATTGTGTTCCAAACTAATTCTCTATTTGCTGGATCAAGTCCAGTAGTAGGTTCATCCAGAAATAAAATCTTTGGTTCATGCAATATAGCTCTTGCAATATCTACCCTTCTTTTTTCTCCACCAGATAAAGTTCCATATCTTTGATTAGAATACTCATTTAACTTCAATAACTTAATTACAAAGTCAACTTTTTCTTTTAGGGTATTTTTTGAATAATAAAACGATCCCCTTATCATTAAATTTTCATACACAGTAAGCAAGTCATCTAAATATGAATTTTGAAATACAATTCCAATTTTATTTCTAATCAAATCATTATCATCGTCTAAATTAATTCCATCTATTTTTATTGTTCCAGAATCTCTTTTTAATAATGTAGTTATTATGCTTATGGTTGTTGTTTTTCCTGCACCATTTGATCCTAAAAAAGAAAATAATGAACCTTCCATTACGTTAAATGTAAGATTATCGACAACTTTTTTATTATTGTATTTTTTTACTAAATTATTTATCTCGATTATATTTCTCATAAATACCTCGTATATATTATACATCAAAATAAAAATAAATTAGCGAATTTCATAAAAGTATGTTATACTGCGTAAGCGTCTAAAAAAAGAAAGAGAATTATATGAATTTTAATGAATTTAAATTATCAAAAGAAATACAAAAAAATATTGAAGAAATGGGATATGAAACTCCAACTTCAATTCAATCACTAGCAATACCAGAAATATTAAAAAATCTTGATATTATAGGTCTTGCTCAAACAGGCACTGGTAAAACAGCAGCTTTTTCACTACCTATAATAGATAGAATATTAAAAAGTAAAACAAACGAAAAGAAAATTCGTTCTTTAATAATAAGTCCAACTAGAGAATTAGCTATTCAAATTAGAGATAATATATTAGATTATTCTAAGGATACTAAAATTAGATGTGGAGTTGTTTTAGGTGGAGTTAATCAAGAATCACAAAGAAAAGTATTAAAAAGTGGTATTGATATATTAGTTGCAACACCTGGTAGATTAGTAGATTTAATGAATCAAAAAATAGCGGACATTAGTCAAGTTGAAGTACTTGTATTAGATGAAGCAGATACTATGTTAGATATGGGATTTATAAAAGATATTAGAAATATTATAAAAAGAACGCCTAGTTCAAGACAAACATTACTATTTTCTGCTACTGTACCAAACGAAGTAAAAGAATTAGCAAAAGAATTTATGAATAATCCAATTACAATTAAAACTAAAACTAATGAAGTTACAGCAGATAAAATTAAACAAGAACTATACTATGTAGATAGTAGTAATAAAATCAAATTGTTACTTGAAATATTAGGAGTTAAAGAAAAACCTTCTACTTTGATATTTACAAGGACAAAACATGGTGCGAATAAGTTATCTGAAAAATTAAAGGAGTTCGGATTAGAAACAAGTGTAATACACGGAAATAAAACTCAATCTAATAGAGTAAAAGCATTAAAAGATTTTAAAACTGGAAAAACAAGAATTATGATAGCAACAGATATAGCTTCTCGTGGTATAGATATTAATGAATTAGAGTTAGTTGTAAATTACGATTTACCAGAAAAAAGCGAAATATATGTTCACAGAATTGGAAGAACAGCAAGAGCTGGAAAAGAAGGAAAAGCGATTACTTTATGTAGTAGTGCAGAATTAAGCAATTTAAATTCTATAGAAAGATTAATAAACCAAAAAATAAAAGTTGTAGAGCATAAATATCCAATGGTATTAAAGGAAGTAAAACCTGCTAAAAAACCAAATAATAATAGAAATAACAATTCTAAAAAACCTATGGATAATAGAAAAAATAATGATAATAATAAACCCACGGATAAAAGGAATTACAATAGAAAAAAAAGATAGTAATATCTTTTTTATTTAGTAGCTTCATATAACAATTTTATTTCATCTTTACTTAGTAATCTATTATATATTCTTATATCTGATAGTCTACCTTCAAAGGCTCTATTATATGTATTATTTGATGGAGAACCAATTACAGTATTTCTATCAAATAATGTTATATTTGAAAAAGTATTTCTTCCTATTTCATTACCATTTGCGTAAAGTATTATTTCTCCTGAAGCAACATCAGATATTATTGTCGTATACTTAACAGTTGCAACTATATGAGTCCATTTATTTAACGGGAATACGTTACTTTTTGAAACAAGTAATGTCTTATCTGTAGTATCATAGCAATGAAAATTGATTGCATTATTTGTTGATGTTATAATCGCCATTGAAGCATTGTTACCAACTTCTCCCCCAATAAGAACTTGAAACGTATTATTTGATTTTTTATATGCCCATAAAGAGATTGTATATTCATTAAATTTTTGATAGTTAAAAGTTGTTGATATTTTTGATGCTAATATAGAGTTAAGTCCATTAAATTCATAAACTCCACTTTTTCTTTCATTATCATGTATCCATCTTGGAGTATTTGTAATTGTTAAAATTGAATTATTATTGTTTCCAGAATAGTCTTTTACAATTCCCGTTCTTGTTCCTTCGGTATAAGGTGTAGAGTACGATTTTTTTTCCACTTGAATATCTTTAAAACTCAAATAATCAGTTTCCGGATTAAATACAGTTCCTACATTTGGCCTAGACAAAAAATAAATTGCTTCATTTTTTTCACCAACTATTGGTGTACCATCGGTTAAAGAAAGTGGAGAAATCATTTCTAATGATGCTTCAACATATTCTCCTCGATTAATTTCGTTTCTATTAAATCCTGGTTTATAAAAAATGTTAACCATCCTAGGATCTCCAAAAATATTATATTTTGAAATTACATTAGTCTTATATTTAAATGAAGTACTCAAAAAAAATTCCGAATTTATAATCATAGGGTTTATTCTAAATGTGTATGGATATGTACTTGATGATCCTGTTCCAGAAATTGAATACTTAATCCATCCGTCTTCTACCCCAACGCTATTGTATGTAATTCCTCCCATTTCAATAGTACTAAGATTTAACTCAGTAAATATATTTTGAGTTGGCTCTTGAAAATCAAAAAATGGGTAATACAAAATTAACTTATCTTCTTCGTTATTATTAATGTTTTTCACACAATTAATATGTGGAGTTTTTATATATCCATCTTCTGTCTTGTTTATTAGAATATATCCGGTACATTTTTCATTTTTATTAAAAGGACTGGTTATTGAATTAAGGTGTTGATTATCAATTAATGTTTGAACTCCTATTTCTACCGTTTCACCAACATATTTTGGGAGTATTTCCTCATGATTAGATAAATATAGTTCAAATCCCTTTTCAACTAAACCAATATTACTTATATAAATATTACTTTTTGATGAATCAATAACATTTATTATTCTTGGAATTGCGATTGACATTATAATTCCCAATACTACTATAACAGCGAGTAATTCAACTAAAGTAAAACCTCTATTTCTCATATTACATCCTTTTAATTGTATTCAACTGATAAAATACCATCAACTTCGCCATCTACATAAATATATTTAATATGATCATAATGAATTGGCAATAAATTTTGAACTATTGGTGTTTGTAAAACATATATATAATATACTTCATTTGATGACAACCAATTTTGTAATATATTATCTGCAGTAATCTTAGTATCACTCTCTCTTAGCCCCATTCTAAACCAATCAGGGTACCAATAATATGCAGAGTTTGTACTATATAGCCCAATTGTATCAATTCCATTCATTGTGTTATTCAATACTGTTGCTATGTTAGATGCACCTAATGAATTAAATCCAACTTTTTTTTCTGGATAAGATCCTCCAACTACTCTTTTAGTGGTAGCATTCCAATCATTCCATACTTTATCATTATTGATAGTGTTCTTTTCAAATATTTTAGTATATTTTCCAGTTGTTAAATTATATGTATCATATGTTCCATTAAAACCTCTTAAAACTGGAAGTGATATTTCTTTTTTCACCGTCTTATTACATTTATTAATTTCAGAAGAATTAAACTTTCCTTCTATAATTGCTAGTTTTAGTTTTAATGAACCCGTTATTGTATTATCTGATTGAAACCAAAGACTTCCAATTGTAACTCCAGAAAAATCCTCTCTTGTTTTAGAGGTAAATACATATTTTCCAGTCGCCCCCGCAGGGATGGTCCCAAAATTTGTTAAAAAATAGAATCTATTATCAGTTATTAATGAAACATTTTTATTAAATGTGTTTTCCACAATATCAATAACTAGTGTATAATCTGTGTTTGACTTTGGAACCCATGTTGTTTTATTTAAAATTCTATCATATACTAAAGGACTTAAAGTCAATATTCCATTTAATTTTGAAGTGTTCGTAATATTCATAGTATTTATATCGAACATATTACATGTTTCAATTATTAATTTTGAATCTTCAACAGATTTTACTTCACTAGGATAATACAGACTTGGTGTTTTTGGTGAAAATTCTTGAAATGATTTATCAGATTCAGAATTTAAATACATTAATGGTAAAAGAGTTTTATTATTAAAACTTATTTCATACTCTGATGCTGTAATATTATATATTGTAAGACTAAAATAGTGTTCATCTGATAAAGAAGACATTACTCCAGATTTTATACTTCCTTTGTTTCTTAAAAAATTACCTGAAGAATCATAACTTCTTATAACAAAAGATGCTTGGGGATGAGTAATACTAAAATAATACTCTGTAGATGGAATTGTTGAAATTAAATATGGAACTCTAATTCTATTTGATTGTGGCTCTTTTTGTCCATCAGAAAGCGAATAATGTCCACTTTCCCAATGTTCAAACTTAGTTGGAATTAAATTTTTTCCTTGTACGCTGGTATGTTGAATACTATTTCCGTTTACAATAATATTTTTTATTGAAGAAACTGGTTCAACTTGAACTATTTCACCATTTTCATTATTAGTTTCAATATATTCTAAATCAAAGTAATCTCCATCATCAATCACTTTTAATACACCCGATAAGTACTCCTTTGTATTAGGATCAATAATATTATTTTTTAAATATCCGTTTTCTATTAACGTTTCAACTGTAATATATTTTTCAACATTTTCTGGATCAAGATTTTTTTTATTATTTACATATAAATTTGCAGCTCTCTGGAATAATTCAATTTGTTTATTATTAACTTGTTCGCTTGCTATTTTAAAGACATCCAATATTTTTGGAACAGCAATAATTAATATTATTGCTAATATTATGATAACAGCTAGTAATTCTATTAGAGTAAATCCATTTTTCATAATGACTCCTGTTTATTACAATATTTTTTCTTATAATTATATTATCACATTTTTTGTTTTTTAAAAATACTATTGACACATTCACTTAGTTATGTATAATTAATATTAGGATATCCGAACCTACCAGTCAGATTGTATTATTAAATACTGACTTGATATGCATAAGATAATAGAATCTACTGGAAACAGTATTTTTTTTTTTGAAATTTTTAGGAGGTAAAAATGAAAGAAAAAGAAAAAGCAATTGGCTATTTACCTGATGAGAGACCACCATTTTTAGAACTAATATTGTTTGCTTTACAACAAATAATAGTAATGTTTCCAGCAACAGTATTAGTAGCATTAATAACAGGTTTTCATGTTTCAACAACTATATTTGCCAGTGGTTTAGCAACTCTGGCTTTTATTTTGGTCACAGGCAAAAAAATACCATTATATTATGGGTCTAGTTTTTCATATATTGCTGCAATTGGATCTATAATGACAGCTAAGGCATTTAGTGGGATGACATTAAATGAAAAAATATCTATAGCACAATTTGGAATTATAATGTCTGGTTTTGTATCTATTATTGCTGGACTTATAATTAGAAAAAGTGGACAAAAAATAATAGATAAAATATTACCCGCAACAGTTACTGGAAGTATTGCTATGATTATAGGATTGTCTCTTGCAGGAAGTGCTATGAGTAATGCTGGAGCATTTCCGGAAGTAGATGCATTAAAAGAATCTTTAGCATCAAATATGGCATGGATTATAGCTTTAATCACTTTGTTTTCTACAATAATATACTCAGTATACTTAAAAGGGAAATTAAGTCAGTTACCTATTCTATTTGGTCTACTAACAGGTTACTTAGCGGCAGTAATAATTGGATCAGTAACTGGAATACCATTCGTATCATTTAATACCGTAGAATCAAGTAGTATTATTAATTTACCTATATTCACATTTCCAAAAGCATCATGGGAAGCATTGTTAGCAATAATGCCAATAGCAATAGCTACCATTCCAGAATCAACTGCTCATATTTATCAATTAGATATATATGTTAATGAATTAGCTAAGAAAAAAAAGTCAAATAAAAAATTTGATTTAGCTTCAAAATTAGGATTAAACTTAATTGGAGATGGTCTTGGAGATATTGTCTCTGGAGCGATTGGTGGACCTGCCGGAACCAATTATGGAGAAAACATTAGTGCTATGTCATTATCAAAAAATTTCTCTGTACCGGTATTAATAGCAGCAAGTATAATAACAATGATTATATCTTGCTTTACTCCATTAATAAATATAGTATATTCTATACCTACTTGTGTTATTGGGGGTTTATCAATATATTTATTTGGAGTAATAGCAGCTCAAGGTATTACAATAATGATTGATAAAAAAGTTGATATGTTTAGTGCAAAAAACCTTGCAGTTATAGCAGTAATCTTAATAATCGGAATTGGTGGGTCATTTAGTTTTAATGGCGGAATGATACCAATATTTGGTACCGAGTTGCCTGCCCTAGCAACAGCATCTATTGTAGGAATATTGATTAATTTAATACTGTCGTTAAAAAAAGATGAAGAAATAAATGAATAAAAAAGGATTTAGTTTTTCTAAATCCTTTTTCAATTCTAATTAAGATCCTCTACAATTAATTCCCGCTACATATCCAGTTGAGAATGCTATTGTTAAATTATATCCCCCAGTTGAGCCATGAACATCTAGTACTTCACCACAAAAATAAATATTCTTATTTATTGTCGATTCCATAGTTTTAGGATTAATATATTTAACACTTACTCCTCCACCAGTCACAATTGCTTGTTCCACCGTTCCTGTTGCTTTAATATTAATAGCATATTCTTTTAGTTTAACAATTATGTTGTTTCTTTCTATTTTTGAAATAGTTACAACTTTTCTAAATAAATCAATATCCTTAAATCTATATTCAATTAATCTTTTTGGTAAATATTCTTTTAAAAAAGTAAACATATCTAATTTTGAATCACAATTATTTAATTTATCTAATATTTCATTTATCTCATAATCAGGTATTAAATCAATTAATAAAACCACATTTTTTTTATCAACTAAATCTTTATATACAAATTCACTTACCTTAAATATAGCTGGTCCACTTAAACCACTATGAGTAAATAACATAGATCCTTCAATTTTATTATTTATTCTTACCTTATCTAGCGTAATACCCGCTAAAGGTAATATATCTTTTGTTAATAAAAACGTTTGAGAAGGATAAATTGCTGTTACTTCTTGATTTAATTCATTAGCAAATCTATATCCATCTCCAGTTGAACCAGTGTTTTGATAACTACATCCGCCAGTTGATATTATTAATTTATTTGTTTTATAATTATTATTATTTGTGGTTACTTCGCCTTCTTTTATAGAAATTACTTCTTCATTAAATTTAATTTCTACATTATTTTTTATCAACTCATGTTTTAAGGCTTCTATGATTGATGTTGATTTATCATCTTTTGGGAATACTTTATTGTTCTCTTCAACTTTTAGAGGTACTCCTAAATTAGTAAAATACTCAAATATGTCCTTAGGACCAAACTGATTTAATGAACTATATAAAAATTTGTTATTAACGGGTATTTCCTTTAAGAAATTATCTATACTTTTTATATTAGTTAAGTTGCATCTTCCCCCACCAGTAAGTTTAAGTTTCTTACCTAATGTATCATTTTTTTCTATCAATAAAACTTTGTTGTTTTTTGCAGACATTATTGCCGCAATCATTCCAGAAGGGCCACCACCTATTACAATAACATCATACATAAATTCTCCTTAATTATTTAAATCTTTTACAACCACCATTTTATTTTTTATCATATTCATCCAACAAGTATAAGTAAATGTGCCTGATTCTGTTGGAATAAATTCAATTATATTTTCACCGAATTTTAAATCTTTCTTAACGTTAAAATCTTTAAATAATAAAGAATTATTACATCCAGTTAAATAACCCCCCTTAACATTTATAATTATTTTTAAAGGTATATCTTCTTGTACAATAAAATCAACATATCCACTATATGGTAAGTCAAATTCTACTACCTGATAACCATCTTTTATTTCTGCTTTTAAATAATTATCATAATTTGGTTTAAATACATCTGTAACATCTATTCCAAAACTAAGTAGTCCTCTATTTATCATTGCAATAGATAACACAAGTATTAATACCATAGATATTTTATTCATAATATTTCTACCCTTTTTAGTTATAACATTAGATAATAAACCAACACCTAACATTAAGGGTATTGTTCCTAAACAGAACAAAAACATAGATAACGCTCCATATATAAATGATCCTGTAGATAATGCATATATTTGCATTGCTTGAAGTGGTCCACATGGAACAAAACCATTTAATATACCTATTAAATATGAATTTGATACCTTTAATTTGTCAAACAATTTAAAATTAAATGAGAAATTAATTAATCCCATCATATTTAGTGCCATTAATAACATAACTATAGATGCAAATAATATTATTATTCCTTGAACATTTCCATTTATTGATATAACACTTCCTAATTGGCCGACTATTCCACCAATTAATGTATATGACGTTAATCTTCCAAGGTTATAAAGAATAGGTTTTTTAATATCTTTCTTTATTGAATTACTTGCAAGCAAATTAATAGCGCCACACATTGATATACAATGAATACTAGTTAATAAACCTATCACAAATAACATTATTAATGATGTATTACTGTTTATTGTGGGTATCATATTAAAAATATTAAATCCAAATATTACATTTAATAACAATGATATTGCTACTATAGAAACTAATATTAATCCAAATTGAAACAAACTAATATTTCTCTTTAGTTTCTTTTTATTTTCACTAATCATAGTTAAATCAGTATAATAATCTAAATCTACTATCCTTTTTACTATTTCATCTTTTGATAATTTATTAGAATAAGTTACTTCCGCTATTTCTTTATCAAAAATAACATCTTTAACATTTTTTATATTTAATAGAGCTTCACTTATAGTAGTCTTACAACCATTACAAGTCATACCATTTACTTTTACATAAATTTTAGTCATATTTTTTTAAAACCTTTCTTAAATATTATACTATATATTTTATCGATATAAAAAAAATATTAGAAGTTAATCTAATATTTTAAATATTATAATCTTTTAGATTGTTCTTTAATATTTCTATATTTTCTGATGAGGCATATATTTTAATAATGTTAATATTTTGTCTATCAAAATTTAATATTTTCTTATCATTTATGTATTTCAAATATTCTTTTATCATTTTAAATTCTTGAGTATTATGAGAATAAACATTGAAAATATTATATCCATTATTTTCAACTGTTTCATAACTTACATCAGAATATTTATTTACTTTATATTCTAGTTTTACATTGTTTATACCTTCTATTATATATTCTACTCTATAATTTGGTATTACTAGGTTTTTACTCATATCTATTTCAATTTCTTTTGTATCATATATTTCAGTCTTATATGAATCTATTATCTCAAAATCTAATGTTCCAGCAAAAGATAGACCTAAGCCTACACCCATAGTAATTAAACTAAGTACAAAAAATATAGTCATTAATTTCTTATTATTTTTTCTATTAAAGATAAAATTTATTAGAATTAAGGTAATTATTATAGTTATTATTATTGAACTTAATAATGCAACAATTATTCCAATAAACAATAAACCTGTTTTTGATATTAAGAAAGATGAGACTAACATTATAACTAAGAATGCTAATAAAAAAGAAACAAATATAGTTAAGAAAAAAGCAAATATCTTTATACAAAATACTATAAATTTTAATAATCCATTTACAAATTTATATTCACTATCTTCAGGATCTCTTATTATTATTTTTTCTTTCTTTTCTATAATTTCTTCTGTTTTTTCTTCATGATTTGTTGTTTCGTAATAATCTAAATATCTTGTTTTAAACACATGTATCCAAACAATTACTCCTAATATTATAGATATAATATAAAGAGCATCTTTTATAATACCAACAGTAAAATAATAGAGTTGATTAGGTAATATACGAGTTATGTTAGAAAATAAATTAGATAATATATATCCAAATATAACAAACAATATAAATATAATACTTATAACCAATAATTGTTCAATTATAAATTTTATTTTATCTTTAAACTTCAAATTAGCAAATAAGCTTATACTGCTTGTAATAAAATTTAAAAAATCATCTATATATTTATTTATATTATTTTTAGATTCTATTTCTCCTTTTACTTCTTTTATATCACTATTAAGTAAATCATTAATATTTAAATTAAATTTATTACATATTTGTAATATTTTTTCCATTTCAGGATAAGATGATCCGGATTCCCATTTTGATATTGCTTGACGAGATACTTTTAATTCTTCTGCTAAATCTTCTTGTGATAGATTGTTTTCTTTCCTAATCTTTTTAAGATTTTCTGATAAATTATTGTTCATGTGATTTCCTCCTATGAGACAAGTTTATTATATTCTACCGGTTGCAAACCACCAACTTTAGGTTGTTTTTTGTATAATGTTGGTTGCATTTAACTAATTACACACTAAAAATAAAAACCACATAGTGTTTTTATAAGGCTTTAAATTTTATATTTTCCAATTTTGCTTTTTTACATAAGTCTTTTGTTTCTATTTTGTATTTTTTTTTATCTTTTATTGTATATGTTCCAAATTGTCTAAATTCAAAACTTACATTTTTTCTAATACACTGTTCTCTAATATTTAATGCCCAAGTATAATCAAATACTCTGGCATTATAATCAGATTCACCTCCTACTACTACTAATTCTATTCCATCAAGATATTTTTTTATATCAATATCTTCTAGTAGTGGTTGTGCAGTGATGCATTTGTGTTTTATTGGAAGATCTTTAAATATAGATAACTTAATATCTGCATTCATTTGATTTTCAATAGTACAACAAACTATTACATTATCATATCCATCATTCCAATCATGTGGAATACATTTTATAAATCTGTCAATTCTTTTAGTTAGAAATAAAAAATTACAATCTTTTCTTTCTTTAATTGTTTTCCAACATTCATCTCTCCAAACGTCTGCTTCTTCAATAAAAAAATCCGTTGAAAAACAAGTATAAACTAATCCGGATTTCATTTTATAACCGCCATTTTTTAATCTTTGTATTGGTTTATCAAATTCATTTGTTTTCACTATTTCATTTGTATTTATATTTCTTTTTTTGTCTCCTTTATGAATATAGCAATGTAAACAACCATCACTACATTTTTTACATCCTCTCCAAGGATTCCACATTGCCATATTAACTCTCCTAAATTATATTAATCACTAATTCTAGTAGTTACACCATTAATTTTTTCATATACTCTATTTTTGTTTTTATTAACTTTATATAAAATTTGGTCTTCTAAATCGATTCCTAATATTTCAGATATCCCCATCAAATAAATAGCAATATCAGCAAGTTCTTCACCTAAATCGTCTTTCTTTTTTCTCCACGCTTCATTTGCTTCTGCTACTTCTCCATATAATAAACAAAACTCTAAATTAACATCTGTTATATTAAAACCTTTATTAATCTTATTTTGATAAATTTCCTTTTGGATTTCTTTCAAATTCATAATAATACTCCTTTATATTTCATTTAATTTATTATAACTTTGTTTTAGAATATTTTCACCCATATTTTCTAATACAAGTATATCATAAAAAAAACGATTTTTTGAAGTGAACCCCAAATAGTTCACAATAATAAAAAACGCATTTTTAAAGAAGTGG
>CAYXGK010000005.1:0-21815 GCA_964464565.1 uncultured Muribaculaceae bacterium
GGCAAAGGTCGCCGCCCACTATAAAAACAATCCGAAAATAAGATTCGTCAGCGTATCTGTCGACAACAATATTGCAGCATGGAAAGCGATGATTGCAAAAGATAAGCCGATGTGGTCACAATTTATTGCTACCGACAAAGCGTCTAAACTCAGTTCTCTGTATCATGTAGAAGGTATTCCACGCTTCATGATGTTCGACAAGCAGGGACGAATTATTACTATCAATGCATTACGCCCATCAGAAGACGATATTATTGAAGAAATAAACAAGCTTGGAACAACTGTTATTATGGCAACCCATAATGTTGATATAGTGAAAAAAATGAAGAAAAGAGTAATCTTAATGGAAAACGGTAAAATAGTTAAAGACTTTAAGGAAGGGACATATAAAAATGAAGTGGTTTAGAATAATAGGTAGAAGTATAAATGATGCTGTTAACAGCGTATTTAGAAATATGAGTTTAAGTATTGCTTCTATTTCGTGTATTGCAATTACTTTAATTGTTGTATCTATTTCAATGATTCTTTCTTATAACGTTGACAATGTAACAAAATTAATAGAAAGAGATTTTACTGTTGTTAGCTTCGTAGAAAGCTCATATTCTGAAGAAAAAATAAAGGAAATTGAAGATAAGATAAAAGTAATTGATAATGTTGAATCATACAGATATAAAAGCAAAGATGAAGTAATCGAAGAGGCGATTAAATCTGATGATGTATTTAAGGAGATAATTGCAGGGTGGGATAAAGATGAAAATCCCTTACAAGCAGCTTTTTTGATAAAGGTAAAAGACATTGATAAAATAAATGAAACGGGAGAACAAATAAAGAAGATAGAAGGAATATCATTGGTGAGATATGGCGAAAATGTAATACAGAACATGTTAAAAACATTTGATGTTGTTGAAAAATCTTTGATAGTAATTGTAATTTCTTTAATAATTGTAACTGCGTTCTTAATTTCTAATACTATTAAACTTACAATTTTTTCTAGAAAAAAAGAAATAGAGATAATGCGAGTAGTCGGAGCTTCAAATTTAAATATCAAAATACCATTTGTAGTTGAAGGAATATTTTTATCTATATTAGGTTCAATTATTCCAATATTGTTGACGATATATGGATATAACTATTTATATAATTATTCTGGGGGAGATGTGTTTGCATCGTATTTAAAATTTTTAAAGTTAGTTGAACCAGAACCTTTTATATATGTAGTATCGCTAATGTTACTTGGTATTGGAATAATAGTTGGTACATTGGGTAGTGCTAGAGCAGTTAGAAAATATTTAAAAATATAATTAGAAAGGTATAGAAAGATATGATTAATAAATTTTTTGAGTATTCAAACAAAATTATAATATTAAATGGATGGACTGGTGAACTTGATAAAATTGGAGGAATAATTATTGGCGTATTAAAAAAAGCATATGATTTATTAATTATTTTAGTTCCAATTACGCTTTTGGTTATGGGAACCCTTGATTTACTTAAAGCAACTGGGGCACAGGACGAAAAGGCTATGCAATCAGCAAAAGCAACTTTGTCAAAAAGAGCTGTTTCAGCTATTATAGCGCTTCTTGCTATGTTAATCGCCAAAATAATATTTACGATTGTTTCTGGCGGAGAATGGGGCGGTTTTTTCTAGAAATAACAAATATAAATATTGTAAAAATATAAACGATATGGTATATTTAATTTATATATAATTCGATGAGAGGAGTTTTTTATGAACAATAACGAAAAGTATCAAGATGATTTTCAAATGCCAACGGGTGTTCCGATAAATCAAAGTACCGACAACACTAGTGGGTATAATGATACTTATTATGAACAAAGCTATAGCGATAATAAATATAACGAATATGAAGAACCAAAGAAAAGTTTTCCATGGAAGATAGTAATAATAGTGGTATTAGCATTAATATTTATTTTTTTGGTTTGGTGGTTTTTACTAGGAAATGGATCCAATTCGAGCGGCAATGCAAAATATGAAGCTTTGACAGCTGAATTGTGCGAAAAAGCTCTTGAATATGAAAGAACCAAAGAGGGTATAATAGATAGAAAAACTCCAGGAGCAACAGCTTACATAAGAGTTCAAAATCTAGTTGACAATTACTTGTTAGAAAGTAAGCCAATAAAAGATCCTAGATATAAAAGTTCTTTATTTAAGAAGAGTGATTATAAAGAATATATATCATTTGATTCATATTTAAGACTTGCAGTAGCATCAAATGGTGAGCCTTATTGTGAAGGATTTGTTGATACAAGTGATGATCATAATAAGCCAATTCTTTCGTTAAAAGGTACAACTCCAATAACAATTGCTAAAGGTACAAACTTTGAAGACCCAGGAGCAAGAGCAACAGATGATGTTGACGGAGATATAACAGATAAAATAGTAAGAAGTGGAACAGTTGATATCTCTACTGTTGGAGAATATACAATTACTTATACAGTATCAGATACATCAGGTAATACTTCTACAGTTACAAGAAAGATTATTGTACAAGAATATCAAGACTTAGAGGTTACTTTAGGTAGCCACTTTGATACAATAACTCCAGTAATCGAATTAAAAGGATCAAATCCATATTGTATAGAATTAGGTACAAAATATAAAGAACCTGGTGCAACAGCAACAGATAACGTTGATGGAAATATAACAAATAGAATCATTGTTGATTCTAGTCAAGTTACAGGAACTAGATCTGGAAACTTTAGAGTAACTTATACAGTATCAGATACATTTGGACATAAAGCTATAGCTTATAGATCAGTTATGGTAAAAGAAAAATGTGCTAATGATGTTGTAATAAATAATCCAGTAAATAATAGACCAGTAATAAGTGTTATTGGTAAGAGTGCTATTACAATTAGCCTAGGAGAATTATACGAAGACTTAGGTGCTACTGCTTGGGACAAAGAAGATGGTAATATCACTAGTTCAATAAAAACAACTAATAATGTAAATACAAAGATTGCTCAAATATACACTGTAACATATACAGTTGTAGATAGCGGCGGTCTTAGAGCAACAGCAAAAAGAACAGTTACAGTAAAAGATCCAAATGCTGTATCAAATGTTGCAACATTTGATGGTGGATGTCCAGGTAATATAAGAATACCTTTAGGTACTGAACAAGCAATACCTGTACCTACTGCAAAAGATAGTCAAGGAAGAGTTTTAACTGTTAGAACACAAACAAAAGATTCAACTGGGGCAATAGTTACAACAGGAATTAATTATTATAGAAGTGGTGTTTATACAACTGAATACTTTGCTAAACCAACAAATGGTGTAGAACAATTATGTTCAAGAACAGTAACAATATATGATGAAGTGGCTCCAAGTTTATCTTTATCTAATCCAATATTTATACCTGTTAGAACAGAAAATTGTAATATAAATGTAGAGGATTTAAAGGCATCAGGAATGATAGTTTCAGATGCACCTAATCAAGTAGCTCCTGAAGTATTTATTGCTGGTGGAGATAATAAAGCTTGTACATTAGATAGTAATGGTTTTGAGTTAACTGTTACCGCAAAGGATAATAGTGGAAATTCAACAGTTAAGAAAACAAAAGTATATGTAGTTAGTACACTAGATGGTGGAGATCCTACAGAAGTAAAATTAGGAAATTGTGGAACAAATGGAGAATTATATATGTTTGTTGGAGATAAAACAAACATAATGGTTCAAGTATATCCAATAAACGCAACAAATTCTTCAGTTACTTGGTCTTCAACACTTTCTCAATATGCAACTGTTGCAGAAAATGGAGAAGTAACTGCATTAGCGGTTGGTTCGACAGATGTAACTGCAAAAACAGTAGTAGGAAACAAAACAGCAATATGTAAAATTGTTGTTAGAGAAAGAAGTGTTTCTGTTCCAGTAACTGGAGTAAATATAACAGGCTGTGAATCAGGACAAATTAATTTAACAAAAGGTACATCAAAATCATTAAGTGCTGCAGTAGCACCAACTAATGCATCAAATAAATCTGTTAGTTGGATAAGTAGCAAGACTGATGTTGCAACAATAAATACATCAGGAGTGGTAACTGGTGTTGCAATAGGAGAGTCAATAATTAAAGTTACAACTCAAGATGGAAATAAAACAAAAGATTGTAAAGTAGTAGTTAGAGATTCAAATATAACAGATACAACCGCACCATCTAAGGTTGAAGTATTGTATAATAATGCAAATGAAGCAGACCCATACAATAAATCTGGAAACTGGATGGGTGGAACAAAGGGAAATCAAGTATTAATTACTGTTAAGGCAACAGACTTTGAATCGGCAGTAACTTCATTTGAAATGTATAATTCAAAAGGAGAAAAAATAGATTCGGCTGGAATACTTGTAAGTAAGTGTTATGATATAACTGCAAATTTACCTTCAGAAGAAAAAGCTAGATGTATGGGTATAAATGCTAATACTTCTGGAATATATACTGCAGTATTTATGATTAATAAAGATATTAGTGATCAAGTTACATTTAAAGCCGTAAATGAAGCGATGCTATCTAGTGAAGCATCTGATCAAGTTAATGTCAAATTAGACAATACAGGGCCAAAAACAACATTTAGCGCTTGGATTGAAGACCCAAATAAATGGGTAAGCGAACCAAAAGTAGTTGTAAAATATGCATCTGATGATATGAATGGTTCTGGAATAGTAAAATATCACTTTACTCACGATGATGTTAAAGCTAAAGATATTAAACCAGAAGATATAAAATATACAGATGCACAAACAGCAGTAGAATTAACATTTGAAGAAAGTAATTTAAATAAATTCGTTTATGTAAGAGCTGTAGATGCATTAGGAAATTTAGGACCGTGGACAGAAAAACCATCATATTTAAATATGGATACTGTAGCACCACTTGCACCTGAATTAACTTTATCAAATAATGATACAACAAGTGTTCAAGTAGCATTTAAGTTTATAGATGGAGTAAGTCCAAAACCAAGTGGATTTGGAAAATATGAATATTTCTTAAACTCTAATGCTGGAATAACAAAGAATGATGAAAATCCTGTAAGCTTTACTGAAGCGGGAAGTTATCAAATGAGAGTTTGGGCTTGGGATAAAGCTGGAAATAAATCTGGTACATATTCTCAAACAAACTTCACTGTAAAAGCAGCTTCATCTGGTGGAAATAATTCGGGAGGAAATAATTCTGGGGGGGCAATACCAACCAACTTATCGGTTTCTGTAACTAATTGCCCAATTGATTTAAAAGCAGGAGAAACAAAAACTATATCTATTTCAACAACCGGATTCACTTCTAATGCGACAATATCTCTAGAGTCTCTTGATTCAGGGGTAGTAAGAGTTGAAAATAATGCTGCGCGTACAGTTACTGGTGTATCTTCTGGAGTTATGACTGTTCGAGTAAAAGCAATAGAAAAATTCCCCGGAAGTGATGATTTCACTGTAAAAACAGTAAATTGTTCGGTAAACGTTAGTTCTACCCCACCAAAGCAACCAACAACATGTCAAGCATATGGTGATCCATTCTATACATCTGGCGTATGTCAGGCAACGGGTCAAGTTGGAGATTATGAATATAAGAGATGTAAATATGCATATCAACAAAAGAGAATAAGTGGTTCAGGAACTATTAATAGTAATTATGTCTATTCTAGTTCAACTGAGGCTATGAACGCTTGTAAGAAAAACGTTACTACTGGGTATGCTTGTGAAAATACTCCAGTTAGAACATACACATATAGATGTATTGATGGACCAGTAATGGAATATTAATAATCCACTTAAACTATTAACAATAAACTTGTTAATAGTTTTCTTTTTGTGATATAATTGTAATGATAAAGAGGGTCATTATGATTAAAAAAATAGTATTAATATTTGTATATATTTTAATACTTTCTGGATGTACAGCTGAGTATAATATAAATATAGATAAAGATCTTATTATAGATGAAACAATAGTATTGGGGGATTCTACATATAATATTAAAAAGCAAAACTTAAATGTAGATTCTTTTATTGACTCTATATTATACGAGTTTGATACTGATCCAAATTATTCGATGTATGTTTATGAAAAAGACATAAAAGAAAGTTTTGTTAATGTAAAAGCAAAAACTATATATTTAGATTTTTTAGGCTATAACAGAAATAATAATGTAAAAGAAAATTTATTTTCTAAATTAAATATATACGAAGATAATGGAACTTATACTTTTGAGTATAAGATTAAGCCTAAAGATCAAATAAAAATATTTAATGAAAGCGAATCCTTGTATGATAGTTTAATAGATGAAGTGACAGTAAATATCACATTACCTTTTCAAGTAGAGAAACATAATGCGGATAGTTATATTGCACATACAGGTACATATACTTGGAATTATTCAAAAAATAGCAAATTGAAAGATATTAATATAAAATTTAACACTAATAAAATGAGTTTAGGGTCTGATGCTCCAGGTATATATTTTATGGTAGTATTGGTAGCAATGTTTTGTTTAGTCTTTGGTTATACAGTGTATAAATATAAGTCTAACAATAAAGTTTAGGAGGATATATGACAATCGAAGTGGTTTGGACAGTTGTAAAAAAGATAATAGATGTAATCTTAGTATGGTTTGTGTTTTATTACATATTAAAAAGTATTAGGAACAATGTTAAAATGACATTGTTGTTTAAAGGCATAGCAGCTTTACTAATTATTAAGTTACTAAGTAATGCTTTAGGGTTAGTTACTGTAGGATTAATATTTGAATATTTAATTATGTGGGGACCATTAGCGTTAATAATAATTTTTCAACCTGAAATTAGAGGAGCTTTAGAACAAATTGGAAGAACTCAATTGTTAGGACGTCATAAGACCTTAACAATAGGCGAAAGAGAAGAATTAGTCTTCGAGATAATACAAGCAGTAGACTATTTGAAAAAATCTAAAATTGGAGCTTTAATTGTTATTGAAAGAGATGTTAGTTTGAGAGATTACATTGAACGCTCAAAAAAGATTTATGCTAAAATATCAAGTGAATTATTAATTTCTATATTTTTTCCAAATAATCCTCTTCATGATGGAGGAGTAATAATACAAGGTGATAAGATTTCTTCTGCTGGAGCAGTTTTTCCAACAAGTATAGACATGAGAATTGGAAAAAGGTTAGGAACAAGACATAGAGCAGCACTTGGAATAAGCGAGGAATCTGATTGTATTTCTTTAATTGTATCAGAAGAAACTGGTAGAGTTTCTATTGCAATAAATGGGGAGTTAAACTATAACTTAACATTAGAAGAAACAAAAAATATGCTTTTTGAAGAACTAGAACCAAAAACTGAAGTATTTGAAGAAGTTGAAACTATTACAAAAGAAGGTGATGAAGAATGATAAAGATAAGGCATTTTTTCAAAGTAGTTATAAAAGTAATAGATAAATTATTAATTTTACCAATTACTAAGTTTTTTGTTAAAATATTTGATTTCTTTAAGGATAAATTAAAAGGTTTTGAAAAATTATTAACAAATAAAAGCGGTTTGATTTTAATTTCGCTTGTACTTGCTTTAACTGTGTTCTTTTTTATTGATACTAAATCACTTACTTTAGCTGAAACCACTGCCGAAGTAATATATGGTCAAAAAGTAAACGCAATTTATAACGAAGAAGCTTATGTAATAGAAGGACTTCCCGAAGCTGTAGATATTACATTAATAGGAAGAAAATCCGACTTATATTTAGCGAAACAACTTCCAACCCACGATGTATCAATAGATTTAAAAGATTTAAAGCAAGGATCGCATAAGGTGTCTCTAAAATATAAAGGAGCAATTGATAGTATTAATTATAAATTGGATCCCTCTATAGCATCGGTTGTAATATATACAAAAGTATCTGAAGTAAGATCAATAGATAGTGATGTAGTAAATCAAGATAAACTCAATTCGAGATTAGTAGTTAGTAACGTTAAAATAGATAGACAAGAAGTAATTATTAAAGATGCTGAACATAAATTAAAAAATGTTGCTAGTGTTAAGGCGTTAGTTGATATTAATAATTTAAGCAACCCAGATGTAGGAGAATTAGAACTTAACGATATTCCTTTAGTTGCGTATGATAATAAGGGAAATGTTGTTGAAACTGAAATTGTACCATCAAGAATTTCTGCAAAAATTACAATTACGTCTCCAAATAAAGTTGTTCCTATAAAATTAATTCCAAAAGGAACATTAACTTTCGGTAAAGCAATAAGCTCTATTACAAGCGATGTTACTGAAGTAAGTATTTATGGGGAACAAAGCGTATTAGATGCAACGTCATTTATCCCAATTGAAGTTAATATAGATAAGCTTAATACAGATAAACGTATTACAGCAACTATAGAAAAACCAAACGGTATAAAATATATAAGTAAAAACAGTACTGTAGTAAATGTTACGGTTGATGATGAAGTTACAAAAGAAATAGAAGGTGTTAGAATTAACATTGAAGGTCTTAGTGATAAATATAAAGCAACAGCTGTAAGTAAAGAAGATTCTGAAATAGCAGTAATTGTTAAAGGTGTTAATTCGGTAATTCAAAATATCGATGTATCAACCATAAAAGCAACAGTTGATTTAAGTGGTTATGGTATAGGAGAACATGAATTACAATTAAAGATTGTAGGTTCAGATATGAGAATAACATACACTCCTAAAGTAAAAACAGTAAAAATAAAAATAGAAAACAAATAATATAATCACTTCTTAAAGAAGTGATTTTTTTTCTTAATATGTTATAATATTCTAAGTTCTTATATTAAAAATTTATATTTTATTTAAGTGGGTGATATTATGTTTAATTTAGTATCAAATTATAAACCTTCAGGTGATCAACCAAACGCAATTAAAAAACTAGTTGAAGGAATAAATAAGGGAGAAAAAAACCAAGTTCTTTTAGGAGCAACTGGAACGGGAAAAACATTTACAATAGCAAATGTAATAAAAAGTGTAAATAAACCCACTTTAATTTTAGCGCATAATAAAACACTTGCTGGTCAGTTATACAGCGAGTTTAAGGAACTTTTTCCAGATAATAAAGTCGAATATTTTGTTTCATATTATGATTATTATCAACCAGAAGCATATGTTCCTAGTACTGATACATATATAGAAAAGGATTCTTCAATAAATGATGAAATAGATCAATTAAGGCATAGTGCAACTTCATCACTACTAGACAGAAAAGATGTAATAGTTGTTTCTTCTGTATCTTGTATATATGGTATTGGAGAAGTTGAAGAGTACAGAAATCATATACTTATATTAAATATAAATGATGTTATTGATAGAAATCAAGTATTGCTAAGACTAGTAGATATGCTATATGAAAGAAATGATATAGATTTTAAAAGGGGAACATTTAGAGCAAAGGGTGATGTTGTTGAAGTAATACCGAGTAATGAAAAATCAAATGGAATTAGGATTGAATTTTTTGGTGATGAAATAGAAAGAATAACCGAATTTGAGGTATTAACTGGATTGGTTTTAAAGGAAAAGAAAACGGTAAGTATTTACCCTGCAAGTCATTTTGTCACAGATTATGAAAAATTAAAAATAAGTGTTGAAAGAATTAAAGCAGAATTAAAAGATAGATTAGAATATTTAAAAGATAATAATAAATTACTTGAACATCAAAGGCTTGAACAAAGAACTAACTATGACATAGAAATGATGTTGGAGACAGGTTTTTGTACTGGAATAGAAAACTATTCAAGACATTTAGCTCTTAGAAATGAAGGTGAAACTCCTACTACATTGATAGATTTTTTTTCAAAGGATTTTCTGTTAGTGGTAGATGAATCTCATGTTACATTACCTCAGGTAAGAGGTATGTATAATGGGGATAGAGCAAGAAAACAAGTATTGGTCGATTATGGTTTTAGATTACCAAGCGCCTTAGACAATAGACCTTTAAAATTCGAAGAATTTACTAAAAAAATTAATCAAGCAATCTATGTTTCTGCTACTCCAGGAGATTACGAAAAAGAACTTGTAAACAATATAGTTGTAGAACAAATAATAAGACCTACAGGTTTGTTAGACCCTACAATTGAAGTAAGAACAAGTAAAAATCAAATAGATGATTTAATTAAAGAAATAAGCAACAGAATTACAAAAAAACAAAGAGTTTTAATAACCACTTTAACAATTAAAATGTCAGAAGAATTAACAAACTATTTAAAAAATTTAGATATAAAGGTTGCTTATTTGCATAGTGAAATAAAAACATTAGAAAGAATTAAAATTATTAGAGATTTAAGATTAGGTATGTATGATGTATTGGTGGGAATAAATCTTCTTAGAGAAGGGCTAGATATTCCAGAGGTAAGTCTTGTTGCTATTTTGGATGCCGATAAACAAGGTTTTTTAAGAAGTGAAAGAAGCTTAATTCAAACCATTGGAAGATGTTCTAGAAATGAAAATGGACATGTTATAATGTATGCTGATTCAATAAGTCCAAGTATGGAAATAGCAATTAATGAAACTAATAGAAGAAGAAATATACAAAATGAATATAATGAAAAGAATAATATAATTCCTAAAACTATTACAAAAGAAATAAGAGATTTAATTTCTAATGAAGAAATATTGATTATTGATAAAAAAGATAAAAAACAAGAAGAGAAATTAATTAAACAAGTTGAAGAAGAAATGCTTGAAGCAGCACGTAATTTAGATTTTGAAAAGGCGATGGAATTAAGAGATATTTTATTTGAAATAAAAAGTTCTAGAAAGTAGGAATATGGATAAGATAGTAATTAAAGGTGCAAGAGAAAACAATTTAAAAAATATAGATATTGAAATTCCAAGAAATAAACTAGTCGTAATGACTGGGGTTTCTGGTAGTGGAAAAAGTTCTTTGGCATTTGATACTATATATGCAGAAGGCCAAAGAAGATATGTAGAGAGTTTGAGTTCATATGCTAGACAATTTCTTGGTGTATCAGATAAACCGGATGTTGATTCAATAGAAGGGCTTAGTCCGGCTATAAGCATTGACCAAAAAACAACTAATAATAATCCTAGGAGTACTGTTGGAACAGTTACAGAAATATACGATTATCTAAGGTTGTTGTATGCAAGAATAGGTGTTCCTTATTGCCCCAACCATAATATTCCAATAAAACGTCAAAGTATAGAAGAGATGGTAAATAGGATACTTAATTATGACATAGATACAAGAATAATAATTATGTCTCCGGTTGTTAGGGGTGAAAAAGGTACCCATAAGGATTTATTGGATGATTTTAGAAAAAGTGGATATACAAAAGTTAGAATTAATAAAGAACAAAAGGATTTAAGTGAAAACATAGAATTAGAAAAAAATAAAAGATCTGATATAGATGTAATAATAGATAGACTTGTTATTAAAGAAGGAATTAGAAGTAGACTTTTTGAATCAATAGAAATCGCAACAAAATTATCTAATGGAAAGGTAATAATTGATATATTAGGCGATAAAGAATTATTAATGAGTGAACACTTTGCGTGCCCTCACTGTGACTATTCTATTGGAGAATTAGAACCGCGTATCTTTTCATTTAACTCTCCCTATGGGGCTTGTCCTGAATGTAAAGGACTTGGAATTAAATTAAAAATTAATGAAGATTTAATAATGCCAGATAAAGAAAAAACATTAAATAATGGTATAGTTCCATTTAATAATATGGATGAAGTAAATATTTATAAACAAACTTTAGAAATAATGTGTAATCACTATAAAATCGATATTAATAAAAAAATAATTGAATTATCTAGAAAAGAATTGGATATAGTTTTATATGGTTCAAAAGAGAAGATAAAATTTAATTTTTATACTAGAAGTGGTAATTTAATAAATAAATATGAAGAATATGAAGGAGTATGTAATAATTTAGAAAGAAGATATCTTGAAACTAATAGTGAATTTATAAGAAGTTGGTTAGAGGGATTTATGTCTGAATCTATATGTGATTTATGTAACGGATCAAGGCTTAAGGGATCGTCTTTATCTGTATACATTGATAATAAAAACATATATGAAATATGTGATTTAAGTATAGGCAAAACCTATGATTTTCTAAATAATTTATCATTAGACATAGAGGAAAAAGAAATATCGGAAATATTACTTAAAGATATAAAGGATAGACTGAAATTCTTACTTAATGTTGGTTTAGAATATTTAAATCTGAATAGAATGTCTGGATCTTTAAGTGGTGGAGAATCTCAAAGAATTAGACTTGCAACTCAAATTGGATCAAGGTTATCTGGAATGATCTACGTACTCGATGAACCAAGTATTGGTCTTCATCAAAGAGATAATCAAAAATTAATTAATTCTTTATTTGAAATGAGAGATCTTGGTAACACGTTAATAGTAGTTGAACACGACGAAGACACGATGTTACAAGCTGATTATTTAATCGATATAGGGCCCAAAGCCGGAGTGCTAGGTGGTTATGTTGTTGCAAAAGGAACTCCAAAAGAAGTAATGGAAAATGACTCTAGTATAACTGGAAGATATTTAAGCGGTAAAGAAAAAATAGAAATTCCAAATAAAAGAAGAAAAGGAAACGGTAAGTATTTAGAGATAAAAGGATGTAAACATAATAATTTAAAGAATGTTGATGTGAAAATACCGTTTGGTAAGTTAGTTTGTGTTACTGGTGTTTCGGGAAGTGGAAAAAGCTCCCTAATAAATGAAACATTATATAAAATAATGGCTAATTATTTATATTCTAATAAAGCAAAACCTGGTATATATAAAAGTATCAAAGGATTAGAACTTATTGACAAAGTAGTTGATATCTCTCAAGATCCGATAGGTAGAACACCAAGAAGTAATCCTGCTACATATGTTGGAGTATTTGATGATATAAGAGCTGTTTTTGAAAACACAAAAGAAGCAAAAATTAGAGGATATAAAAAAGGAAGGTTTTCTTTTAATGTTAAAGGTGGAAGATGTGAGGCGTGCTGGGGTGATGGAGTAAAAAAAATAGAAATGCATTTTTTACCTGATGTATATGTGCCATGTGAAATATGTAATGGAACTAGATATAATAGAGAAACTTTAGAAATAAAATTTAAAGATAAAAACATTTCCGATGTTTTAGAAATGACCGTAGAAGATGCTTTAGTATTTTTTGATAATATTCCTAAAGTAAAACACAAATTACAAACTTTATATAATGTGGGTTTAGGATATTTAAAACTTGGTCAAAGCGCAATTACATTAAGTGGAGGAGAAGCAAGTAGAGTTAAATTATCAAAAGAACTTCAAAAGAGACCTACGGGAAAAAGTCTATTTTTACTTGATGAGCCTACTACGGGACTACATGCGGATGATATTAAAAAACTCCTTGTTATATTAAATAACATAGTAGACAATGGTGATACAGTAATAGTAATAGAACATAATTTGGATGTTATTAAGGTTGCTGACCATATAATAGATTTAGGACCTGAAGGTGGAGATTTAGGCGGATATATAATAGCGCAAGGAACTCCTGAAGAAATAATAAAAGTTAAGGAATCCTATACGGGAGAATATTTAAAAAAAATATTGTTAAAATAAGTATACCTGTAATTTTATTTTATTCTTATAAAAAATAACGATAAATTTAGTGTATAATAAGTGGGAGGTATATATGAATAGTTTTTTAGACTTAGGATTTATTAAAATTAGTTAAGGGGATTATGCAATTTTAATTTTAACAGCTATGGTTTTAGGATATTTTTTAGTTTGGATTGAAGCAAAAAAATATGACTATAAAAAAGAGTTTATAGGCAATTTATTATTTTGGGTAATAATTTTTGGAATAATAGGTGCAAGATTATACTATGTGGTATTTAATTTGGAATACTATCAAGCAAACACTTCTGAAATTTATAAAATTTGGAATGGTGGACTTGCAATACATGGAGGAATTGCTTTAGGTTTAATTACTGCGGTTATATATTGCAAAAAATATGCAGTAAATATTTCAAAAACATTTGATATTATGTCGATTGCATTAATTTTTGCACAAGCAGTTGGAAGATGGGGTAATTTTTTTAATAGTGAAGCATATGGTTCTGAAGTTTCAAGAAAAACCTTAGAAGCAATAAAAATAATACCTGAATTTGTAATTAATGGAATGAATATAAACAATGTGTATTATCATCCTACTTTTTATTATGAATCTTTATGGTGTATTATTGGATTTATCCTTCTTTTATTAGTAAGAAAATTTTATAAATATTTAAAAATCGGACAACTAACATCTTTATATTTTGTTTGGTATGGGATTGGTAGGTTCTTTATTGAAGCTCTTAGAACAGATAGTTTAATGTACGGTGATATAAAGGTTGCTCAAGTGATTTCGATATTACTTATTTTAGTAGGGTTAGCGTCATTTATTAAAAAAATGTTTTATTCTAGATTTGAAAATTTATATATTGAGGAGTTTGCTGATGAAATTAGATTTTGATGTTTTGGTTATTGGTGCTGGTCCATCTGGGATGACTGCGGCTATATATCTAAAAAGAGCAAATGTTAGTGTTGGAATAATCGAAACTAATGCACCTGGTGGACAATTAAATAGAATAAATAACATAGACAATTATCCTGGTGTATTAAATTCTGATGGTCCAACACTTGCCTATAATATTTTTTCGCAAATGCAAGACTTACATGTCCCATATATTTATGGAAAAGTAATAAAAATTAATGATGATGGAGTAACAAAAACAGTAATAACTGAAAAGGAAGAAATTAAATGTAAATCGGTAATAATTGCAAGCGGCAGACATCCTATAGAAACGGGTTTAGATATAGAAAAGAAATTAATTGGAAGAGGAATTAGTTATTGTGCGGTATGTGATGGTTCGCTATACAAAGATAGAGTAATAGCAGTTTATACAGATAATGAATTAGGATTAGAGGAAGCAAAGTATTTATCAAACATTGCAAGCAAAGTGTATGTCATTGGATTAGGCAATGATAATTTTGATAATATTGAATTTATCAATTCAACTATTCAACAAATTAATGATGAAGATGGAAAATTAAAAAGTATTGTTTGTGATGGAAAGACAATTAATATTGAAGGTCTATTTGTAATATTAGGCAGTAAGCCATCTTCTGATTATATAGAAGTATCAAAAATAAATGATTATATAGTAGTTGATAATAATATGAATACAAGTAAAGAGGGAATTTTTGCTTGTGGTGATGTAGTATATAAAAATTTATATCAAGTGTCCAATGCTGTTGGTGAGGGAGCGGTTGCTGCTAAAAGTGCTATATCTTACATAGAATTGGTGAAATAATATGTCTTTTTCTAGGGGTGTAAAAGAAGAAATAATTGAAACTAAAATGACAAAGATAGAGCAAATATCTTTTCTTTCAGCTTATCTTAGAAATAATGCGATTGTTACAAAAGATGCAATTGTTATTGAAACAGATAATAAAATAATTTCTGATTTTATATTGGAATTACTAAGTGATATATATAATACAAGAGCAAAAATAATAGTTAGAAAGAAATATAATTTCAAAGACACTCTGTCATATATTTTGGAAATAAAAATAAAGAAAGATGAAATACTTACAAGTTTGTCTTTAATAAATAAATCCGGATATTTTATTAATATTCCAAATGAATATATTTATTATGGAGATGAAGAGAAAACAGCATATTTAAAAGGTTTATTTCTATCAAAGGCATCAATAAGTGATCCAAAGTCATCGACTTATCATTTGGAATTTTCTTTAGATGACTATGATTATGCTATATTTGTGTGTGAGTTGTTAGATAGTTATTCTTTAAATAGTAAAGTAATAGAAAGAAAAAACAATTTTGTAGTGTATATAAAAGAAGGGGAAAAAATTGGGGATTTTTTAAGAATTTTAAAAGTAAATACTGCTGTTATGCATTTTGAAGATGTAAGAATATATAAAGATTATATGAATATGATCAATAGATTAAATAACTGTGAACAAGCGAATGTTGAAAAAACTTTTAATACAGCCAGTCGTCAATTAAAAGACATAAAAATTATTGAAAAATATTTATCAAAAGATGCGATAGATCCTAAAATTCTGGAAGTAATGGAATATAGAAAAAAATACACTGAAGCATCTTTACTAGAACTAAGTGAATTAATATCTAAAGATACAAATAAAAAAGTAACTAAATCCGGTATAAATCACAGATTTAGAAAATTAAAAGAAATCGCAGATAAATTAAGAAAACATGAAAAAGATTTATAATAACGGAATGTGTTTTCAAATGACGTTTTTTTTGATAAAATATATCTATAGTTAAGGAGAAGATGATATGGGCAAAATAATATCTATAGTAAATCAAAAAGGAGGAGTAGGTAAAACTACTACTAGTATAAATTTATCTTCATGTTTAGGCTATTTAGGTAAAAAAACATTGTTAATTGATTTTGATCCACAAGGAAATGCATCTACTGGAGTTGGTATAAATAAAGGAGATGCACTTTTTACAATATATGATGTAATGCTAGATAAAACGGAAATATATCAAACTATTGTGAAAACCAAATATAGAAATCTAGATGTTATTCCTGCTACAATTAATCTCGCTGGTATGGATATTGAATTATTAAATAGGAGTGCAAAAGATCCAAACTTTATTAAAACTTCTCAATTAAAGAGACATATATATAAATTAAAAGAAAATTATGATTACATAATAATTGATTGTCCTCCATCTTTGGGATTATTAACGACTAATTCTTTGGTTGCATCAGATTCAGTAATTATTCCGGTGCAATGTGAATTTTTTGCTCTTGAAGGAATAATGCAACTGCTTAATACAATAATGTTGGTTCAAAAAAATCTTAATCCAAAGTTGGATATTGAAGGTGTATTACTTACTATGCTAGATTCAAGGACAAAACTTGGAATAGAGGTAGTAACAGAAATTAGGGGATACTTTAAAGAAAGAGTGTATGATACTCTTATACCAAGATTAGTAAAACTTTCAGAAGCACCATCTTATGGTAAACCAATAAATATATATGATCCTACTAGTAGGGGAACTGATGCATACTTAAACTTAGCGAAGGAAGTGATAGTTAGAAATGGAAACTAAAAGAAAAGCTTTAGGTAAGGGTTTGGAAGAATTATTTAATTCTGAAAGTTTAGAAATAGATAAATTAGAGGAGAGAATAAGACAATCAGCTACTAGCGATGAAATAGTAGAAGTTAATTTAGAAGAACTTAGAAAAAATCCATATCAACCAAGAAAAATATTTGATGAAGAGGCACTAAAAGAACTTAGTGACTCAATAAAAACATATGGTGTATTTCAACCGATAATTGTAAAGAGAAGCGTTAGAGGATATGAAATAGTTGCTGGAGAAAGAAGAGTTAGAGCTAGTAAAATGGCAGGTCTTTCAACAATACCGGCTATAATTAAGGATTTTTCTGATGAACAAATGATGCAAATTGCCCTATTAGAAAATCTTCAAAGAGAAGATTTAACATCAATAGAAGAAGCAAATGCATATAGAGATATATTAAATTCTTTACAAATAACACAAGAGGATTTGGCAAATAAATTAGGAAAAAGTAGAAGTCATATAACTAATATGATTGGATTATTAAAATTACCATTGAGCGTTCAAGATATGCTGTTAAAAAGAGCGATATCTATGGGACATGCAAGAGTGTTAAGTAAACTTGAAGATATAAATCAAATAGAACAATTAGCTAGAAGAATTATATCTGAGAACTTAAGCGTTAGAAATTTGGAATCTTTAATTGATGGTTCTTATAAAAGAGCAACACCAATAATAAGAAAACCAAAAAGTATAGAGTATAAGTATGTAGAAGATGCATTAAAAGACAAATTGGACACAAAAGTTTCTATATCTAATAACAAAATACAAATTAGTTATGTATCAAAAGAAGATTTAAATAGAATATTAGAAATATTAGAAATTAATCTTGATTAGAGGTAATATGAAGGATTATAAAGAAGGTTCTATAGTAGTTATGAAAAAAGTTCATCCATGTGGCGAAAATAAATGGGAAGTATTAAGAACAGGAATCGATATAAAGATAAAATGTACAAAATGTGATAGAGTAGTTATGATACCAAGAATAGATTTTGAAAAAAGAATAAAGAAAGTGATTGAATAAAATGGAAGAGATACAAGAAAATAAAAATAAAGTATGGTTTAATAATACAATTTTCTTTTTTATAGGACTAATATTGTTTACTTTTATATTTAGTATAATTGGTGATGCGCTAAATTGGGAAGGTACATATTTTATAACAAATAATATAACAGGAGCATTGGATTCTAAATTAATTTCTGTTGAATCTCTTTTTTCAAGAGAAGGTCTTAGATATTTAATTGGTAGTGTGGTTTCTAATTTTATAAATTTTAAACCTCTGGCTATGTTTTTATTTATTATGATAGGAGTTGGATTTGCAGAGAAAACAGGATTATTTTCTTCGCTGTTTGAAAAATTTGGAAAGAAAATAAGTAAGTTTTGGTTAACATTTATAGTTGTATTAATTTCTATATTATCAAACATAATAGGCGAAGTTTCATTTACATTAATTATTCCGGTATCTGCAATATTATTTTTAGTTTGTAAAAGGAATCCAATGGTTGCAATATTTGCATCTTTCGTCGGTATAACAGCAGGCTCAGGAATAAATTTTATTACCTCTCAACTTGATTTTGATTCATTAAATAGTATTTTGATTGGTGCTAAATTAATAGATCCAACATATACAATTAACTTATATGGAAATTTGTTTTTTGAAGTAGTTGGAACTATAGGGTTGGCGTTTTTAATTACATTTATAACAGAAAAATTCACTACAAGAAGATTGTCTAAGTATAAAATTGATGAAGTTTTAATCGAAGAAGAAATTCAACCAAAAAAGAAGAAAAAAGCATTGCTTCTTTGTGGAATAGTATCACTATTATTAATTTTGTTTTTTGTATATATGCTTATTCCAACAGGAGCACCTTTATCTGGATTGCTACTAGATTATGATGTTAAAGATCCTATAGCTAGAATATTTAGTCCAAACTCTTATGTGGCCGAAGGATTATCATTCGTATTATTATCAATTCTTTTGATATGTGGTTGGATGTTTGGAAATATAACCGGTACTATGAAAAGTTCAAAGGGTATACCAACATATCTATATAATTCTTTAAACAATATAGGCGGAGTATTAATATTATTGTTTTTGGCATCACAGTTGATTGCCTTATTTGAAAAGAGTAATATTGGAACCGTATTTACGATTTGGGTTGCAAATTTTATTGAAAATCTAAATTTTTCTGCAATACCGCTTATTTTTATATTTTTTATATTAGTTTTGTTAGTAAATATATTAAACCCATCAGCAATATCTAAAATATCTGTTTTGGGTCCAATACTTACTCCTGAGTTTATGAAAGCTAATGTTACTCCTGAATTTTTACAAGTAGTATATAAATTAGCAGGAACAACTTCAGATATAATAACACCATTATTTCCATATTTCATAGTATTTTTGGGAATGATACTTATATATGGGAAAAAGAATGATGAATTGAAAATCAAGGAAGTATACAAAGGATTATTTCCTTACTTTATTGGGATAACATTATTTTGGGTGATATATATTCTATGTTGGTATATAATAAATATACCTATTGGAATAGGTATATATCCAATACTATAGGGGGGGTTATGAGTTTAAAAGCAGGAATAGTAGGTTTGCCAAATGTAGGGAAGTCTACTTTATTTAATGCAATAACAAAAAAAAATATTTTGGCAGCAAATTATCCATTTGCAACTATAGATCCAAATGTAGGAGTTGTAATTGTACCGGATAAAAGAATGCTGATGCTTGAAAGTATGTATATTCCAGAAAAAACAATACCGGCTACATATGAATTTATTGATATAGCAGGTTTAATAAAGGGTGCTTCAAAAGGAGAAGGGTTAGGAAATAAATTTTTAACCCACATAAGAGAAGTAGATGCTATATGCGAAGTTGTAAGATGTTTTGATGATGACAAAATTATTCACGTAGAAAATTCAGTTGACCCAATTAGAGATATAGAAATACTCGAAATGGAATTAATGATTTCAGATTTAGAAATAGTATCTTCTAGATTAGAAAAAATTGAAAAAAAAGCTATGACTACAAAAGATAAAGAATCTTTATTAGAAGTAGAATTATTTAGAAAAATTAAAGAATCACTTGATAATGGAATTTCAGCAAGAAAATTAGAATACACCAAAGAAGAAGAAATATTATTAAAATCATTTGGATTGTTATCTCTTAAACCTGTAATTTATGTTGCTAATATCAAGGAAGATGATTTATTGTCAGGTAATAAATATATTGATTTGGTAAAGGAACACGCAAATAAAAATAATTCAGAATGTGTTGTAATGTGTGCAAAAATTGAAAGTGAATTGAGTGAATTAAATTCCGATGACAAAGAGTCATTTCTTAAAGAACTGGGAATATTTGAAAGTGGATTGGATCAATTAATAAAAGCTACATATAGTCTTTTGGGTTTGGCAACATATTTTACTGTTGGACCAGATGAGGTAAGAGCTTGGACATATAAAGTTGGAATGAAAGCTCCAGAATGTGCAGGAATAATTCATACCGATTTTGAAAAAGGATTTATTAGAGCAGAAGTTATGAGTTATGACGATTTAATTGCATATGGTAGTGAATTAAAAGTAAAAGAAGCTGGCAAAATGAGACTTGAAGGAAAAGAATACCTAATGAAAGACGGAGATATTTGTCACTTTAGGTTTAATGTGTAAAATGAAAAAAATACTAATTGGATTATTAATATTATCGATATTTGGTTGTAACAAGAAGGCAAATATAGACGATAATAATATAAATGATAAACTTAATGATGAAGTAATTGAATATAAGGATATTAATCCAATAATCCTGGGTATTTATAATGAAAATAGAGAATTAACAAACAATTACAGTGCAAAATTTGTTTCAAAAAAAGACATTACATGGTTAAGTATATTTCCGACACAAGAAGAAAAATTGCCAAATACTGAAAGCAAACAAATATGGGAAAACATTTGGAAATCAAACATCGATAAAGGATATAGATTTGGAATGGAATTAATTTATACTTTATCAAATGGTAAAAAAATCGAACTAACAATTTTAAAACCTAGCGATAATAAATATTTTGATTATTTAGAAGTTTATTTGTATGATGGTTATAATGCTACAACAAAATGGTTTGATCATTTGGATGATGAAGAGTTTAATGATAGAACTGTTTTTACATCAATAAAATTAACCGGTGGAAAATTAATTAATGAAATAGATTCAAGTATCTCACTAAGAGTATTTACATATGATACAAAAGATGACTTTGATATAAATAACAAATATATAGGGAATAGTTTTACTTCAGTTATAATAAAAGAAATATAAGTTAAAAACATTTACTTATGTTCTTTTTTTTGTTATAATGTAGTCCGAGTATTAATTACTCCTTGTCTTTCAGTAAAGAAAGACCGTAAGACCGAAAGGAGGTACATATGAAATATGAAATTATGTTCATAGTAAGACCTGATATGGAAGAAAGTGCACAAAAAGATTTGTTAAAAACTTATGATAAGCTTTTAACAGATAATGGTGCAACTATTGATTCATTTAAGGAACTAGGACAAAAAGAATTAGCATATGAAATAAAAGGAAACAAAAGTGGTTTTTATTTTCTTTATGAAATATCTGAAGAAGATTCAAAAGCTCAAAAAGAATTTGATCGTATT
>CAYXGK010000006.1:0-21035 GCA_964464565.1 uncultured Muribaculaceae bacterium
GAAGGAGCTCTAAAATGAATTATACAAGATTAACAGAAAAAAAGAAAGTTGAAATAGATATATTGTTAAAGCAAGGATTATCGATGAGAGAAGTTGGAAGAATATTAGAAATTAGCCATTCTACAATATCAAGATATAAAAGTAGAAAACAAAAGCAAAGAAAACAAGAAATAAAGTTACAATATAAAAGGTTTATAGAATATTTGTATAAGTACTATAATTGGAAGAATAACAGTATAGAAGTATGTGTAGAAGTATATAAGAGAAAATATCCATATTCACCATGTGTAACAGTAAAACAAGTATACAATTGGATTAATCAAGGGAAAATAGATATACGAAAAGAAGGATTGTGTTATAAAAAAAGAAAAAGAAAAGTACAAAATAGTATGATGAGACATACACAATGGAATTTGGAGAATAAAACAGTATTACCAATAAGATTAAGGCCAAAATACATAGAAAAACGAGATGAGATAGGACATTTAGAGATAGATTCGATACTAGGAAAAAGGAATGAACAAGATTCAATTATTTCAGTAGTAGATAGATGTACAAGAAAAGTATGGTTAATAAAAGCAGATTATAAGAATGAATATTATATAAACAATTTGATATATAATTTTATAGTAAATAATAATATAGTTGTAAGATCAATTACTACAGACAACGGCTTAGAGTTTAGTACACTTGGAATAGCAGCAAAGAAGCTTGGAGTAAAATTATATAAGTGTGATCCTTATTGTTCTTTTCAAAGAGGAAGTAACGAAAGGATGAATGCAATAGTAAGAAGATATATACCAAAAGGTTCATCATTAAAAATGAAACCTCAGATATATTTAAATGATATTTCTTTTAATATAAACACAATGCCTAGAAAAATATTTGACTTTAAGTCTGCTTCTAATGTAGAATTAAATTATTAATAAGTGGTGCGCTAGAAATTACAATAAACAAAAGAGTAAATTAATACTCTTTATATGCGTGGATATTTTTTTAATAACATTTTTTTTGCTATAACTTGGCCTTTGTTAAGAGCTTCTGTAAAGAAATCTTTCCTAACATCATCAAATCCATTTTCATCATAAATAGAACTATATGGATTTAGTAATATATATTTATCTTTTAATTCGCTAATTAAATAATAATTATATTTCATATGGCAATAGTCGCCTAATGAAATTTTTCTACTTACCCAATACGTATCATATTCTAATTCTTTTTGGACAAAATTATCGACATAACCTAAATAGTTAATTTTTGTTTCGATATCTTTAAAAACTCTAAATTGTGTATAATTGCAACCAAATTCAACTCTTTCTTCATAATAATTTGTTTCTTGATAATTAATACTGCAATCCATTATATAATCTCCAGTACAAACTAAAATACCATTTGATTTGGTGATTTTAAATTCTTTTAACAATTCTTCTAAAATAACCCAATTATTACTTAGATCAAATTCATTAATATCTAGTCCATTTAATGTAATAAATTCCTTTATAATATCGTTTTTTAGTAGAGTATTAATTCTATTTCTTCTATTTATTTCGTGTTCTAAAGATTCTTTTAATCTAATTAATTCTTGTTTTCTCATTTATCCCCCAAACTAAATATAATCGATATATTTTTTTTGATCTACCATGTTCAAATCAATTTTTAATTCTTTTAATATTTCTAGTAAATTAGTAAAATCTTTTATTGAATCATCACTTTTATTAATATATTCTATTTCTATAAACGTTCCAATATTATCTAGTATGTCAAAACTAAATTCATATACATCTTTATATAGATACTTAACTCTCTTCTTGGTAATTGTTCCAATTTGTTTATAGCCTAAAGCAAGTAATATTTTATTCAAATTATTAGTGTTATCTATTAATACATCATATTTATCGAATTTAGAGTTATTTATTTTCTTTTTATAATTAAATATATATTTTCCTTCTTCATTTCTTATTCTTAACCACTCGTAATTTAATGAAAGATGATCTTTAGTATAATAAGTGTCTATTTGATTAACGTTCTTTTTATTAATTGAAGTTTGTTCTATCAGATTTAATATTCTATCATATTCTTTGTTATTAACTTTTAATTTTATTTCTATTTCGTTTATATTATCGGTATCGTAACTATCGTTTATTAAATATAAAAAACTCTTCTTAAAATAATCTGATATTTTATATATCATATTTAGATCAGGAGAGGTTCTGTTATTTTCCCAACTGGAAATAGTTTTTTCTGAAACAAATAGCATTTCTGCTAGTTGGTTTTGTGTTAGATTATTTGATTCCCTTATTTTTTTTAATTTTTCACCCAAATTCATCATATGTTCCCCTTACAATTTTATTTTATCATACAAATTTTTTATTTGGCTCTATTTTATGTAGAGTATAAATTGTAATAAAAGAATATATAAATATACAACATTATTTGAAATTCATATACTTGATTTTATTTTATAAAAATAGTATTATATCTAAAGTAAGGAGGAAAATAATGAAGAAAAATAAAACAAGTTTATTTATAGGACTAGCTCTTATATTTATAATTGCTTTCTCAATTTTTATATCTAGCATGACAGGTAAGGAAGAAATAAAATTTAATAATGTTTCATATCAAGAATATGAAAAATATTATGGAGAAAATAAAGATAAACTAGTATTCGTATATGTTGGAAGACCAGGATGTAAATACTGTGTTCAAATTCAACCTTTATTAGGACAAATACAAGAAGAAGAAAAAATAGTATTTAATTACTTAAATACTGACACAATGTCTCAAGACGACTTAAACAATTTGCCTAAAACAGCAAAAGCTTTTGAAGGAGAATGGGGAACACCAACGTTAGTAGCAATTGTAAATGGAAAAGAACATTCAAGTTTAAATGGCTATGGAGAAATCGAAGCTATTAGAGAATTTGTTAAAACTGCAAAGAGTGCATCAGAAAATGAATAATATTTTAGATGAAGCATTAAAGTTTAAAAAGAAGTATCCAACTACGGTTGCATTTAGAATAAACTCACATGCAACAATTGCAAAAAAACATTTGGATGCTGATGAGGAATTAAAATATGTATTTGTAGGACAAAAAAACGATACTAATTTTAGCGTTCCAAATTCTTTTTTGATTGCTTTAACTAATAAAAGAATGTTATTTGCAAGGAAGAGACTGTTATATGGATATTTATTTTATGCTGTTACACCCGATATGTTAAACGATGTTAAAATAAGAGCAGACTTAATATGGGGAAAAATTATAATTGATACAGTAAAGGAATTAGTAACCATTTCAAATTTGTCAAGAAATTGTCTTGACGAAATTGAAACAGCAATAACAAAATATATGATAGATGAAAAAGTTAAAAAAGACTCTATAAAATAGAGTTTTTTTATTTTATAATATATAGTATAATTAATAAAATAGGGAGTGATAAAGTGATACTTAGAAAACCATATGCTTTTTTAATTAAGAATTTCAAAAAAATACATATATTATTATTAATTATAATGTTATATGGTATTTATAAAACAAACAATCTGTCAGGTTTTTTTAATAACTATGTTACACATTCTTCAGGTTTTTTTGAAAGTACTTTGTCAGATACATATATTAATTTTCTTTTCTATTTGAGTTTTATTTCAATTGTTGTTATTTCATTAATTGTATTAATATTAATGAAACAAAAAGATAAACAAATAAAATTATACTCAATAATATGTGTTGCATACATTGTCCTTATGATTATATTAATTGTCGATAGTGGATATTTGAGAACTATAGTCTTACAACAACTTTCTCCAAGAACATCAAGAATGCTTAGAGATATAAACTATATTGTACTAATTCCTCAAATCGTACTTTCTATTATTGTTTTCATTAGAGCAATTGGATTTAATATTAAACAGTTTAATTTTAGTAAAGACATAGAAGATTTACAAATCGACGTATCTGATAATGAAGAATTTGAGTTAACAATTGGAACTGATTCAGGTAAACTTTCTAGATTATATAGAAAAAATAAAAGAGAATTAAGATATTTTTATTTAGAACACAAAGCTTTCATTATTGGAATACTAACAATAATCTTATTGATTGCTATATCTTATTCGTATTATAATTATGTCGTATTAAGAAAAGTATATAATATGGATGAAACTGTTAGGATAAATAATATATCTTATAAATTAAATGAAGTTTTTTTAACTAATTATAACTATAAAGGTGAATTAATTAAAGAAAAAAATACTACATTTATGATAATTTCAATTACTTTTTATAATGGAAATAATGTTCCAAGGCAAATAATCTCTAGAAATATGAATGTTGTTATAGGAGAAAGTATTTACGTACCAGTATCAAAAAAATATACATCTTTTATAGATCTAGGGGTTAAATACGAAAATCAAAAAATAAATAGCGATGAGGAAAAAACATATCTATTTATATATAAAATATTAGATGTAGATTTAAATAAAGAAACAATATTGAGATACACGGATAGAATATATTTTGATAATTCTTTTGGTCCAAATTATATAAAGCACAAAATAAAACCAATCTCTATTGATGAAAAGGCAATATTCCCTAAGGCAGAATTAAAAAACGAAATAACTTATGAATTATCTAATATAAAAAAAACACGTCTTACTATAAATGAAATTGATTTTAAAGATAAATATTCATATAAAATAGGTGACTTAATTAACTATATTAATGATCCCCTGGATAATAGAATCATATTAAGGATTAATTATGATTATAAGCCGGATAAGAACATTAAAAATATAAGTAAAATATCAGATTTAATAAAAACTTATGGAGTAATTAAATATGAAAAAGATAAAAAGCAAGTTGTATTAAAATATAGAGATGTTACTCCGTTAAAATACTTAGATTCTAATTTATATTTATCAGTACCTGCTGAAACAGAAAATTCAAATAGTATAGAACTTATAATAACTGTAAGAAATAAAGTTTATATACACAAATTAAAATAAATGTTATAATTTTGAAGGGTGTTAATAATGATATATTTAGATTATTCAGCAACAACTATGATAGATTCAGAAATTTTAGAAACATTTAATTCTGTTGCTAAAACATTTTTTGCTAATCCTAATTCAATTCATAAATTGGGATGTAGATCAAAGGAATTAATAGATGAAGCGACAAAACAAATTTCTAATGAATTAAATATAGAACAAGATGAAATAATATATACATCAAGTGCTTCAGAGTCAAACAATATGGCTATAAAAGGTGTATGTTTTAAATATAAAGATAGAGGAAAACATATAATTACTACTTCTTTAGAGCATTCCTCTACCGTAGCAACTCTTAATTATTTATCTACTTTAGGTTATGAAATATCTATAGTTGATTTAAATAGTGATGGCACTATAAATCTTAATCATTTAAAAAAATTACTTAGAGAAGATACTATTCTTGTAACAATTTCTGCTGTAGATAGCGAACTTGGTATTAAACAAGATATAGAAAAAATAGGAAAAATTATCGATAAATACCCAAAATGCTTTTTCCATGTAGATATGACGCAGTGTCTTGGTAAGGCTAAAATGGATCTAAAATATGTTGATTTAGCATCATTTTCCGGCCATAAAATATATTGTTTTAAGGGAATAGCTGGGCTATATAAAAAGAAAAACATTGTAATAGAGCCGCTAATTCATGGTGGGAAAAGTACAACGATATACAGAAGTGGAACTCCGCAAACTGAATTAATTGCATCGTTTTCAAAAGCTATAAGATTATCTTTTAAAGATTTAGACGAAAAATATAAGCATGTGCTTAAATTAAATAATTTAATTAAAGATAATTTAATAAATTATAAAAATATTAAAATAAATAGTACAGATAAATCTATACCCCATATATTGAATATAAGTATAATTGGTATAAAACCAGAAACTTTTGTACATGCTTTAGAAGAATTTGATATATATATATCAACAAAAAGTGCTTGTTCAAAAAGTGGTGAATTATCTCATTCTGTAATGGCGGTAACTAAGGACAAAGAAACCAGTAGTTATTCACTTAGAATAAGTTTATCGTATAAAACAACGGAAGAAGAAATTAAAGAATTTTTGAGATTTTTCAAAATATGTTATCAAAATTTGAGTTGGAAATAATATGAAGATAATAAAAATAGGAGCATTATGGTGCCCTGGGTGCTTGATAATAAATAATGCAATTAACAAATTAAAAGACGAATATTCTTTAGAAGTATTAGAGTATGATTATGATTTTGATGAAGAAGTAATTAAATATAATGTTGGAAATATTTTGCCAGTATTGATAATAGAAAAAGAAGGTACAGAAATTTCTAGATTAATTGGAGAAAGAACTTATAAAGAAATTAAGGAAGAAATAGAAAAGTGGAGATAAACATGATTAAAAAGTTTGCATTATTTTTTGTTTTTTCATTTGCGTTTTTATTAAATGTTAATGCAAAACAAATAGATATTAATTTATTTTACAGTGAGACATGCACTCATTGTCATGAAGAAATAAAGTTTTTAAATGAAACCAAAAAAAATAACCCAAATATTGTTATACACTTATATGAAATAAACGAAAATAAAAACAATATATTATATAAAAATATTCAAGAATTATTAAATAAACCAAGTTTAGGTGTTCCATATACTGTAATAGGTGAATATGTATTAATGGGTTATTCTACTTCTATAAAAAGTGATATAGAATTTTTAATTAAAATGTTTGAGATAGAAGAATCAATAAACGTTATAGAAGAATACAAAAAAAATCCAAATATTAAAATTGAAAGTAAAAATTTAGATGAAAAAAGTGAAACAGAGCTACCAATAATTGGTAAAATAAATATAAAAGAAGCTTCTATATTACTGGTTGCTGCAACAATAGGGTTTGTAGATGGATTCAATCCATGTGCAATGTGGATATTGTTATTCTTAATTTCTATGCTTATTGGTATGAAAGATAAGAAAAAAATGTGGATTTTAGGGCTGGTATTTATTATTACTTCAGCTTTAGTGTATATGATATTTATGCTTGCTTGGTTGAAAACGGCTATATTTGCAACACAAGTTGATTTTATTAGAAATGCAATTTCAATATTTGCTTTGGTATTTGGTATTTACAATATTTATAAATTTACAAAAAAGCCAAAAGATGGTTGCGAAGTTGTAAGTTCAAAAAAAAGAATTTCTATAATTACAAAGATAAAAGATTTAACATCAAATAAAAGTTTTATTTTATCTATTATTGGAATTATTACACTTGCTGTGTCTGTTAACATTATAGAATTATTATGTTCTTTAGGGTTACCATTTACATTTACAAATATCTTAGCGATTAATAATGTCGATGGAGTTAATTATTTATTATATATTTTTGTTTATATATTTTTCTTTATGTTGGATGATTTAATAATATTCTTAATTGCAATGTTAACACTAAAGGTCACAGGAGTTACTACAAAATATTCTAGATATTCTTCCCTGGTTGGTGGTATAATAATGTTGTTAATAGGTATTCTTATGTTATTTGCACCAAATTTATTAATGTTTAAAATATAAGGAGAAAATATGATTAAAGAATTCAAAAAATTTATTTTAAGAGGAAATGTAATAGATTTATCTGTTGGTATTATAATTGGGGGAGCTTTTACAGGAATAGTAAATTCATTAGTAAATAATGTAATAATGCCTTTCTTGGGAGTTCTTACTGCAGGAGTTAGTTTTGAAAATATAAAAATTGATTTATCAGAATTAGCAAGAGTACTAGGCAATGATGTACCTAAGGAAGGGGTTTATATGTCCATAGGTTTATTCATAAATGGTATAATTGAATTTTTGATAATGGCTGCTGTTGTTTTTCTAATTATAAAAATAATTAATAAACTTTCAAAAATTAATAAAAAAGAGGAAGAGAAAAGAGAAGAAGTTTTACCAGTTAAATCAAATGAAGAAGTATTGCTTGAAAAAATACTTAATGAATTAAAAAATAAAAGAAATAGATAATTAATATAGAATATAACTTTTGAAAGGAGAAATCATGAAGAAAGTTATATTTTTATTTTTTATATTATTTTGTATAAAAGTAAATGCCACAGAAAAAACGTTTATTGAATATGAATATATTGATAACGTTTATTATAACGGCTATGTAAATGGACAAAAAATTTCATATAATGCTATGTATATGGAACACGATTCAAATCCTTTATATTGTTTGGGTTTTGGAATACCTATATCAAAACAATTGGGTTATTCAGAGTATAATTTCTATAATTATCCGGACTATGAATATGAAAAAAAAGTATATATAGAAATAATTGCATATTTTGGATATGGATACAATTATAACTATGATATTAATTATTATCTTGCAGCACAAGAATTAATATGGAACTCTCTTGGAATAGACATGTACTGGACTAGATCATTAAATGGGACAGATATAATTGATTTAACACCATATAAAAACATAATATTAAGATTTTATAATGAACATATTAGCGAGGAACCTATTTCAATAGAAAACTATAGTATGGAAGTAGGAAATTCATATTTTATTGAGGATCCTAATGTATATTTAAATCCCTATACATACTGGTATTATGGTAATAACGAAGTTATTCAAACTAGTGAAGGAATAATGATAAATGCCTTATATAAGGGACAAGAAAGTATACATTTAATTAGGCATATTGGAGCTGCATTTCCATCCGAATTATTTATAGAACCGGGATATCAACCGGTTTTAAAACCCGGTCATACTCAAAGCGTTAATAGATTCATAAATATTGATGTAAAAAATTCCTCAATCCAATTTGCTAGAACAAATATAACAGAAAAACCCAATTTAAAAAATAATTACTTAAAATTAGATAATGCAGTATATGAATTATATGATATTGCATTTAATTACTTAACAACATTTACAACAGACGAAGAGGGTAAAGCTATAATAGATGATTTACCAATGGGTTCATATAAGGTAAAGGAAATAACGCCAAGTTATGGTTATTCACCTTTTTCTGAATATGTTTGTACATCTATTCATATGGGAAATGCGCCCGGATTTGAAAGACTATATGCATATCCTATTCTAAAAAAATTAAGTATTGAAAATATATATAAAATAGACGGAGTAGAATATAAGGATCAGAATATAAACTTTGAAATATATAGGGATGATTATTTGATTGGAACATTTTCAACGGATAATATGGGAAAAATTCAAACTGAATTAGAGTATGGAGTATATAATATTAAACAAATAAATTCAAAAGAAGGTTTTGATGTTGAACCACAGTTTAATGTTATTATAAATGAAAGTGAAAATAATTTAGATTTTTTATTTATAAAAGAAAAAAATACAAATCCTAAAATTATTGAAGAAAAAGAAGAAAATAATGTGCAAATTCCAAACGACGAAACAACAACTGGTGAAAAAGAACCTACAGCAAATAAAGACGAGTCATATATCGAAGAAACAAAAATAACAAATCAAGAAGAAAAAATTAAATACGAAGATACTGTTAATATAGAAATATATGAGTTACCCCAATTAAATTCTATAGAAAGCATATGGGAAATAATATGCGTTGGATTATTATCACTCTTACATTTTTATTACTATTAATTGTATTAACAATTAATTTGTTTGATAATCAAAAAGAAAAATACATAAAACAAAATTATTTAAAAGATAAATTAAATTATAATATTCTTTCTATAAATAAAATTGATTTAATTGAAATAGTAAAATATGAAAGCATATATTCAAAAAATATAATGCAAGTTGTAATGTTTAAAGACTTTGGTAAGCCAAATATAAAAAATACCAATACATTATTAGCAGCGCATTCTGGATCTGGAAATAAGGCGAAATTTAAAAATTTAGATAAATTGTCTTTGAACGATAAAGCAAAATTTTACTATAATGGAGTTGAATACAATTATAAGGTTATAGAAAAATTTTTAGTTCACGAAAAAGATTTCACTATATTAAACAATATTGTAGAAAAAACAATACTTACATTGATGACTTGCGACAAAAAAAATGATGACTACAGATTAATTGTGGTCATGGAGTTAATTGACTTTAATTAATTATAAAGATATAATTAATATATTAGATGAGGGAGTGATAAAATGCCTAAAAAAACATTTTTCGGATTATCTGAGGCAAAAAGAAATTTAGTCATTGAAGCTTCAAAAAAAGAATTTAGTAGAGTGCCTCTTGCTAATGCCCTGGTTTCAAATATTATAATAGATGCAAAAATTCCAAGGGGAAGTTTTTATCAATATTTTGATGATATTGAAGATTGTTTTTATTTTGTTGTAGATGAATATTCAAAACAAATAAAAACAAAATTAATTAGCAATATTAAGGAGTTCAATGGTGATTTAATAAAGTCATATCATGGAGTATTCTTATATATTTTGGATATGATGGATCAAGAAAAAAACAAAGAGTATTTTGAAAATTTGTTTTTAAATATGAATTATAAAATACAAAAAATGTTTACTCCAAACTTTAATGACGGACTAAATAATATAATTAGTATGGTAGATGTAAATAAATTGAATATACAGGGTAAACATCAAATTGGATATGTCTTAGATATAATTGAATCGCTTATGATTCATAATATAGTAGAAACGTATAATAGGAATGTTCCAAAGGACAAAAAGATAGAAATTTTTGAAAAAGAATTGATATTGATATCAAGGGGAATAGTAAAATAAAATAAAAATCGATAATTTTTTATTGATTTTTTTGTTGTTTGTGGTATTATTAAGCGGTGGCTGAAAAAGGAAGTGTTTTCATGAAAATAATAAATATCGCAATAATAGCTCACGTTGATGCTGGGAAATCTACATTAGTGGATGCAATGTTAAAACAAAGCGGAGTGTTTAGACAAAATGAAGAAGTAGTTACTCAAGTAATGGATTCTAATGATTTAGAAAGAGAAAGAGGAATTACAATTTATTCTAAGAATTGTTCAATAAAATATAAAGATTTAAAAATAAATATAGTTGATACTCCAGGACATGCTGATTTTTCTTCTGAAGTTGAAAGAATAATAAAAACGGTAGATACAGTTATTTTGTTAGTAGACTCAGCAGAAGGTCCAATGCCGCAAACTAGATTTGTGTTAGAAAAAGCATTGGAAGTAGGAGTTAAACCTATTCTATTTATTAATAAAATTGATAAAAAAGATGCAAGAATAAAAGAAGTTATGGATATGTCTTTTGATTTATTCGTAAGTTTAAATGCATCAGATGAGCAATTGGATTTTCCAATATTTTATGGAGTTGCAAAACAAGGAATAGTAAAAACTTCTGAAGATGATCCGAGCGAAAATATGACTCCCTTATTTGAATATTTATATAATAAAATTGAACCATATGTAGGATCGATAAACGACAAATTACAAATGCAAATTTCTTCTTTGGCATATGACGATTATGTTGGATTATTGTCAATTGGAAGAATAACAAAAGGTTCTATTAAACAGGGCGAAATGGTTGCTTTGTGTAATCAAGACTATTGTAAAAATTATAAAATTACAAAATTATATATAAATGAGGGAATAAAAAAGACCGAGGTAAAAGAAGCACAATATGGAGAAATAGTAATAGTTGCAGGTATTGAAGATGCTTCTATTGGAGATACAATTTGTTCAATAGATGCTATTAATCCTATGGAAAAGATATATATTGATGAACCAACACTGTCAGTAAACTTTTTAGTAAATTCTTCACCATTCGTAGGTAGATCCGGCAAATTTTTAACAATCAGACATATTAAAGATAGATTAGAGCAAGAAATAAAAACAAATGTAGGACTGAAGATTGAAGCTCTTTCTAAAAACGAAGGTTATAAAGTGAGCGGGAAAGGTGAATTGCACTTATCTATACTTCTAGAAACAATGAGAAGAGAAGGATATGAGTTGTCTGTTTCTAAACCTGAGGTAATATTAAAAGAAACAAATGGTAAGATTTATGAACCTTTTGAAAGAGTTTATATTACTGTTCCGGATAGTTATAGTGGAACTGTAATAGGAGCATTAAACGAAAGAAAAGGATTACTTCAAACACTACAATCAAATGGAGAGTTTGCAAAAATAGAATATATTGCTCCAACTAGGGGATTACTTGGATATAGAAATATATTTACAAATTCAACTAGAGGAGAAGGAACAATGTTTAGGACCTTTTTGGAATACAGACCATATGTAGGTGAAATAATTTCTAGAAAAAATGGTGTTCTTATTTCTATGGAAAACGGAAAAACTATGGGGTATTCTTTATGGAACTTGGGAGAAAGAGGCACACTTTGCATTGGCCCTTCTGAAGAAGTCTATATAGGAATGATAATTGGTATCAACAATAGAGTTGAAGACTTAAATGTAAATCCTTGTAAAAATAAACAATTAACAAATACAAGATCATCATCAAGTGACGAAGCTATTGTATTACCTCCTAAAAAAATATTTACACTAGAAGAAGCAATGGACTTTATTGAAGATGACGAGTTAATTGAAATAACACCAGATTCAATAAGGCTAAGAAAAAAAGAATTAGATCCAAAATATAGATTCAAAAAATCACGCGAATAGCGAGATTTTTTTGTTTTTTATGATATTAATAACGATTAATAAGTAGATAATAATGATAAAAGAGAAAAATTATGGATGGATAAAGTTTTTTTCTGTATTGTTCCCAGCTATTGGAATTGTGTTTTACTTTATTGAAGTTGATAAAAACGAAAAAAAGCTGATGCTTGCTTATATGGAATAATTATTTCGTTTATATTATCAATTGCGGTTGGGTTAGTATCGCTTGTAGTTTATTTTTCGTTAAGAGACAATTATTAAAATGATTTTTATCCTATCGTTGATTCTTCTGAATAATCAGCCTAAATAATAGATGAAGAATAAAACTCACATAATGTGAGTTTTTATATTTTAAAATCTTTTTCGTAATTATCATCTAAATTTCTATTATCAAAATATCTTTCTTCTTTTAATTTCGAAAATTTTGCAACTACGCTACCAGGAAATTTTGATAATATTCTCATATAGTTTGATATAGCATCGTTATAATATCTAATTTCTCCATTTAATCGTATATTATAATCTTCTATTTTTTCGATTTTTTCTTCAATTTCATTAGGATTCATAATTTTTTTTGCATTTTCTTTTATTTTTAAAATTTTGTTTTCATAATCAATTAACGATCTATAGAACTCAAATGAAGTTAATTTTTCGTCCGGAAGTTTTTCCAGTTTGGTTAAGGTATCTAAATTTGATGCATCTTTTCCTTTTAATGTGTTATTAAGTAAAATTTTTATCTTAATTAATTCATCATATTTATTTCTAAGTGTTTCATCAATTTCGCTCTCTACTTCTCTTTTCTTAAGAAGCTTATCTTTTAAATTATTGTATGTAGAAACATAAAAAATTGCCATAAGTGATAATAACAAAATTAAAATTATTATAAAGTAAAACAATTCCATATAACACCTACTATTCTAAAAAGATTATAACAAAAAAACAAATATATTTCAATTTGTTTTGTGGTATACTTTATTTATGGAGGCAGTATGAATATTAAAATTGGTGTTTCAGCAAGACACATGCATATTTGCAAAGAAGATTTAGAATACTTTTTTGGAAGCGGTTATGAGTTAAAAAAAGAAAAACCATTATCTCAGGAAGAAGAATATGCATCAACAGATAAATTAATAATAATAGGTCCAAAAGGCGAATTAAGCGTTAGAATACTTGGACCAGTTAGAAAATATACTCAAATAGAAATAAGTAAAACGGACGCAGTAAATATTGGAGTTAATCCTCCAATTAGAAACTCTGGTGATTTAACTGGTTCCCAAAGTGTTACTTTATCGGATGGGAATAAAAAATTATATAAAGAAGAAGGGTGCATAATTGCAACAAGACATATACATATTTCTAAAGACGAATTAGAAAAATATAATTTAAAAGAAGGACAATTAGTAAGCGTTAAGGTACCTGGAGAAAAAGGCGGTACAATGAATAATGTTTTTATTAAATCAAAAGAAAGTTATACTTTTGAACTACACATTGACATAGATGACGCGAATGCGCATTTAATAAAAAACGGTGATATTGGAGAACTAATTATATGAATGAATTTAAAATTTGCAACATATGTACTGGGTTTGACGGAAACCTACTAAACGAGAGACTAAAGGAATTAGACCCTAATGCAACAATAGATATAAAATGTCAATCTATGTGTGCAATAGGATCAAAAAGACCTTTTGTAATAGTAAATGGAATTCTTGTAATGGATGAAAATATAGATTTTTTAATAGAAAAAATAAAAAAGATGATTGAGAATTGAGATTTCAATTCTTTTATATTTTTATTAAGTTATTATATACTATTATAGCGTGTGGTGGTACAATATTTTATTGATGCAGTAAGTAACTTTTTTTACTAGGAGATTAATAATGACTTATAAAATTGGAAATATTGAATTGAATAATAGAGTAGTATTAGCTCCTATGGCAGGAGTTTGTAATAGTGCGTTTAGAAGAATAATAAAAGAAATGGGATGCGGTCTTATTTATGCAGAGATGGTCAGTGACAAGGCTTTAGTATACAATAACAAGAAGACTAAAGAGTTATTATTTATGACCGAATATGAAAGACCAATTGTTCAACAAATTTTTGGGAGCGATAAAGAATCTTTTGTAGAAGCGGCAAGGATTATTTATAATGAAATGAAACCCGATATTATTGATATTAATATGGGATGTCCAGTACCAAAAGTGGCACTTAGAGCTCAAGCAGGGTCAGCGTTATTAAAAGATATTAACAAGATATATGACATTGTATCAGCTGTCGTTAAAAGTGTTCCCATTCCAGTGACAGTGAAAATTAGAAGTGGTTGGGATAATAAAAGTATAAATGCTGTTGAAGTAGCAAAAGTAATAGAGAAAGCTGGTGCAAGTGCAATATGTGTTCATCCAAGAACTAGAAGTCAAGGTTATAGTGGTAAAGCTGATTGGAATATTATTAAGTTGGTTAAGGAAGCTGTATCTATTCCGGTAATTGGAAATGGTGATGTAAAAACATATGAGGATGCAAATAAAATGCTTGAAGAAACCAATTGCGATTTTATTATGATAGGAAGAGGTGTGTTAGGCAATCCCTGGTTAGTAAAAGAAATAATAAATAATAAAAAAGAAGACATAACAACTCAAGATAGAATTAACATGTGTAAAAAACATCTAAATTATTTATTAGAAATAAAAACAGAAAAAATCGCTATATTAGAAATGAGAACTCATTCAGCATGGTATTTTAAAGGAGTACCTGATTCAAATACTTTAAAAAAAGAAATAAATGATGCTAAGACAAAAAAACAATTTATTCAAATAATTGATAATTATTTACATAATTTATAAATTGTTATAGAATATATAAGAGGAGTAACTATGGAAGAATTAACAGAACAAGAATTAGTAAGAAGAGAAAAAATGAATAAGTTAATCCAAAAAGGGATAGATCCTTTTGGATCTCGTTATGATGTGACAGCTAATTCTAAAGATATAAAAGAAAAATATGATAATTATTCTAATGAAGAATTAGAACAAAAAGATATAGAAGTTGTAGTTGCCGGCAGAATAATGACAAAGAGAATAAAGGGCAAAGCTGGATTTATGCACATCCAAGATAAATTTGGTCAAATACAAATATATATAAAAATAGATAATGTTGGAGAGTTCAACTATGAACTGTTTGAAGACGCCGATTTAGGTGATATAGTTGGAATAAGTGGAAAAGTATTTAGAACACATATGGGAGAATTAAGCGTAAAAGCAACAACTTATACTCACCTTGTAAAAGCTTTAAAGCCACTACCCGAAAAATTTCATGGATTAGTAGATATAGAGGATAGATTTAGAAAAAAATATTTAGATTTAATAATGAATGAAGATGCAAGAAGGCTTGCGTTTGCACGTCCTAAAATAATAAGAAGTATTCAAAGATATTTAGATAATTTAGGATATGTGGAAGTTGAAACTCCAATACTTGCAAATGTATCTAGTGGTGCTTCTGCAAGACCATTTATAACTCATCACAACACCTTAAATCAAGATATGTATTTAAGAATTGCAACCGAAATAGCACTAAAAAAATTAATAGTAGGTGGGATGGATTCTATATATGAAATAGGTAGATTATTTAGAAACGAAGGAATGGATAGAAACCATAACCCAGAATTTACTACAATAGAAATATATAAGGCATATACAGATTTAGAAGGAATGATGGATTTGTGTGAAAATATATTTAGAAATGTTTTAATGGATTTAAATGGTACTTGTGAATTGGAATGGAAAGGTAATATGCTAGATTTCAAAAAACCATTCAAAAGAATAAGTATGGTAGATTTAATAAAGGAAGTTACAAATATAGATTTCAATAAAATAGTAAACTTTGAAGAAGCAAAAAAAATAGCGGAAGAACACGACATTAATGTTGAAAAGCATTTTGGAATTGGGCATATAATTAATGAGTTTTTCGAAAAATATTGTGAGGAAAAGTTAATAGAACCGACATTTTTATATGGACACCCAATCGAAATAACTCCTCTTGCTAAAAAATCTAAAGATCCAAGATTTACAGAAAGATTCGAATTGTTTATATGTGGTTCAGAATATGGAAATGCATATAGCGAATTAAATGACCCGATAGATCAAAAAGATAGATTAGAAAACCAAACAAAAGAAAAAGAGTTGGGCAATGAAGAAGCAGAAGGAATAGATTATGATTTTTTAAATGCTTTGGAACATGGTATGCCACCTACAGGTGGAATTGGAATAGGTATTGACAGATTGGTAATGTTAGTTACTCAATCTGAAAATATAAGGGAAATAATTTTGTTCCCACATATGAAAAACAAAAAAATAGGAGGAGAGTAATATGAAAAACAAAAAATTATTAAAAACTTTGCTGTTAATAATAATGATGGTAGTAGCATTCACTTGGGTAGTACCGGGTACATCATTAACACAATCAGGAGAATTAGAATTAGGTACAACATTACCGGAAGGTTTGTTGGGAATATTTGGTACATTTGACGTAATTGCATCATACTTTTTTCAAAACACACTTATTATTTTAATGGTAGGTATGTTCTATGGAGTAATTAATAAAACCGGAGCTTATAAAGAATTAGTAGAAAAAATAGCTAAAGCTTTCAAAAAGAAAGAAGAATTATTTTTAATATTAAGTATAGTATTCTTTATATTATTTCCAGCACTAACTAATATATATTTCTTTATGTTCTTGTTTGTACCTTTCTTTATGGAAGTATTAAAACAATTAGGATATAAAAAAAATGTTATGTTACTTGCAACAGTTGGTTCTATATTAATAGGAATGAGTGGACAAATATCTAGTAAAATATTTGCTAGTGCAGTTCAATCAACAACAAATACATATCTATGGGTTAAAGTAGGGTTTATGGTTATATCTTCAGTACTTACTGTACTATATGCACTTAAGTTCAAACCTGAAAAAGAAAAAGACGAAGAAGATGAAATGTTAGAACTGGAAAATAGAAAAGGTAAAAAAGTAGATAATGCATTAAAAAAATTATATATACCTTTAATTATAATGTTTGTATTCTTTGTTCTAGGATTCGCACCGTGGAATTTTGAATTTTTAACAAAAATGCACTCATCTATAATGGGAGTGACAGTTGGAAAATTAGAAATATTTAAAGCTATATTTGGTGGATTTGGTCAATTCGGAGCATGGTTCACTTCAGAATTTTATACACTACTTGCTCTTACATTACTATTAATAACAATACTATTCAAATTAAGTTTTGAAGAAGTAGTTGATGGTTTAGAGGATGGAATTAAAAAATTTATAGTACCTGCATTAGTAGTAGGAATTATGAGTTTAGTAACAATATTCACAATAAATTCTGGATTCTTAGCTACTTTATTAAAATTAATAGTATCTTCTGGAAATGCAGCACTAGTTGCACTTGGAAATATAGTTGGAGCACCTTTTATTGGTGAACAAGCATATATTGCGAATTATAATGTTCAAGTAATTTCAGCAGCAATAAAGACTCCTAATTCAGCACAAATATCGCTAATTGCACAAATAACTTATGGTATTACAATGCTTATTGTACCAACAAGTTCAATATTAGTTGCCGGACTAGTATATACTCAAAAAAGTTTAAAAAGCTGGATTACATATATATGGAAATTAGCGGTTGTATTATTAATACTAGCATTTATTGCAGTAATAGTATCATCATTAATGTAAGAATTGAGAAATCAATTCTTTTTTTATGATATAATTTATTTGTGAGGTAATTATGAAAATATATAATACATTAACTAGAAAAGTAGAAGATTTCATTTCGAAAGAACCAGGAGTAGTAAAAATGTATACTTGTGGTCCAACAGTTTATCATTATGCACATATTGGGAATTTAAGAACTTATATATTTGAAGATATCCTAGAAAAAACTTTAAATTATATTGGTTATAAAGTTGATAGAGTAATGAATATTACTGATGTTGGTCATCTTCAAAGTGATGGAGATACTGGGGAAGACAAAATGTTACTTGGAGCAAAAAGAGAAAATAAAACTGTATATGAAATTGCAGAGTATTATACAAATGCATTTTTTAATGATATAGAAAAATTAAATATAAAAAAACCAAATATAATAAAAAAAGCATCAGATCAAATAGATGAATACATAAAAATAATTTCTAGTTTAATTGAGAAAGACTTTGCATATTTATCTAACGGAAATATTTACTTTGATATTAGTAAGGCAAAAGAATACTATAAATTGTCAGGTAAAAAAGAAGAAGAATTAATGGTTGGAGTAAGAGATGATGTTACTCTAGATGAGTCTAAAAGAAATCCTTTTGACTTTGTATTATGGTTTACAAAATCAAAATTCGAAAATCAATCCATGTTATGGGAATCACCTTGGGGAATAGGATATCCAGGTTGGCATATAGAATGTTCTACAATTGCATACTCTACTTTAGGAGAATATTTAGATATACATTGTGGAGCGGTAGATAATATTTTCCCGCATCACACTAACGAAATAGCACAAAGTGAAGCATATTTTGGACATAAATGGTGTAACTACTGGGTGCACGGTGAACACCTAACTGATACAACAGGAAAGATGTCTAAATCAAAAGGCGAATTTCTAACAATAAATTTACTTATTGATAAAGGATATGACCCAATGTCATATAGATTTATGTGCTTACAATCTCATTATAGAAAACAATTACAGTTTAGTTTTGAATCGTTAGATATAGCACAACAATCTTATAATAAACTAAAATCTAGAGTTCTTTTATTAAACAACGAAGAAACAGAGTTAAATAATGATTTAATAGAAAAATACAAATTACAATTCAAAGAAACTTTAATGGATAATTTAAATACATCTAACTCAATCACTATAATTTTTGATATTCTAAAAGACGAATTGTTAGATGATTATAATAAAATTTATTTAATAAAAGATTTTGAACGTGTATTATCTTTAAATTTAACTATGAAAACTAATCACGATATTGATGATGAAGTATTAAAACTAGTGGAAGAAAGAAATAAGGCTAAAAATGATAAGAACTATCAAAAATCTGATGAACTTAGAAATCAATTATTGAATATGGGTATAATAATAAAAGATACAAAAGATGGTACTATAATAGAAAGGAAGTAATATGGATATAATATATATATTGGTACCTTTGATATTAATGTATATATCACAATGGTATATTAATTCAACATATCAAAAGTATAAACTAGAAAAAAATAAAAAGAATTTGACAGGTTATGAAGTGACCCAAAAAATATTAGAAAACAACAAAATAAGTGACATAAAAATTTTAAAAACAGAAGGTACATTAACTGATCATTTTGATCCTAAAAATAAAGTAATAAGATTATCTGAAGACATTTATAATGGAAATACAATAGCTTCAATTTCCGTAGCTGCTCATGAAGTTGGGCATGTTATACAATATAAAAATGCATATTTACCATTAAAAATTAGAAGTCTATTGGTACCATTAGTAAATTTCTCATCTCAAATAGGATATATTATGTTTGTAATCGGAATGGCATCTGCTATATTGAATATCATATATATTGGTTTATTTTTGATGAGCGGATCACTTATATTTCAATTAATTACACTGCCCGTTGAATTTAATGCATCAAAAAGGGCAAAACAATCATTGTATGAAGGTAATATGATAACCAAAGATGAATTGCATAGTGTAGATAAAATGTTAAAATCAGCGGCATTTACTTATTTGGCATCATTTTTTATAACAATGATGCAAATTATAAGGTTATTAAATATTGCAAATAGAAAAAGATAATGTAAATAAATATATTTTATATATCTTTTTATTTTATTATAAATATAATTTGTTATAATTATAAAAGAATGAGGTAGTTAATGATTAAGATAACAATAAATGATACAAATTATGAATATGAAAAAGATACAACTCTTTTAGAAATAAGTAAAGATTTTCAAAAAGATTTTAATTTTGAAATTTTAGTTGGTCAAGTAAATGGAGATATGCATAGCTTGAATTATAAAATAGTTGAAGATTCTAAAGTTAGTTTTTTTGATTTATCCTCTAATATAGGAAATAAAGTATATGAAAGAGGATTAATTTTTATGGTTATTGGTGCAGTTAAAGCGTCATTAAATTTAGACTTAATCATAAAACATTCTTTAGACAAAGGTATTTATTGTGAGGTTTTATCAGGTCAGATAAAAGAGGAAGATATACAAAAGATAAAAAACAAATTATCTGAGTATGTAAAAGAAAATATTGCATTTCAAAAAGGAACTTATTCAAAAAAAGATGTAATAAACTATTATAAAAAAATCGGTAGATTTGATAAAGTAGAGTCATTAAGATATGTAAT
>CAYXGK010000007.1:0-21022 GCA_964464565.1 uncultured Muribaculaceae bacterium
AAAAAGACAATAATTGTCAACAATAATTGTCTTTTTTTTACTCTTTTGGTGAAGCAACTTCTTCTTTTGATTGAAAATTATTCAAAGTAGTTAAATCGATTATATCAACTTGTTCATCTAATTTTTTATGATCAAATACAATGCTTTCATCAAAATCAAGAATTTCTGGTTTATTACTGTCCAAAACAACTTTAAATCTTTGATTTGCCAACTGAGCATTGTTTAAATCAATTACTGGTTCCAAAACAGGAGTAACTTCTTTCACATCAGTTGTAAGTGGGACTATTTTATCATTATTATTGATTGTGGTTTGCTCTAATAAAACGGGGGCAACTTCTTTTACTTCAGTTGTAACTGAAACATCTTTATCATTATTATTGATTATAGTTTGCTCTGCTACAATAGGAGCATTCTTTATATCTTTACTTTCTTTAACTATTTTTTCTTTATTTTTTATATTTTTCTTCTTCCTAGAATCCTTTACTAAAAAACCTATCAATACAATTATAAAAAAAACTGATATTCCCGCCACATAAATATAATTTTTAACTAAAAAATCTAAAATTTGATTCATATCACACTTCCCTATACTGTTATATAATAACATAAAAACATGTTATTTACTATTGTTTTTTTTATTTTACAGGTACAACATTACCCTCTAAATCTGTTATATAAACATTACTCTTATTGTTTGTGTTATCAGTAAGAGTATATCCTATAAGTTGATTATTACTATCATAATTTTTATTAAGAGTAACACCTTCTCTTGGAGAATTATATAACGCTTCTATAAATAAACCTTCTGCATAAGCAACATTAGTGTTTTCAGCCACTATAGAGTCCTCTCCTTTAACAATTGAATATATTTGAGGCGCCACTACTTCTTCCAATGGCATTGGGTCAACAGAAGCTATTTTTCCATTCATTGTATCTAAATTAGATTGGATTTTGCTTTCATCATTAGTTTTAAAAGATTGTCTCAAATACCCATCCGTAGTAATAAATCCATTATGATTAGCATCTTTATATATATTTAAAATTTGTTTTTGTTGGTTATAAGCATATTCTGCACCATCTCTTAATTTATTGAATTTTGGATTTGATTTTTCTGAAATTCTTACCGCAACTTGGTATTCTAATTGATCCGATCCTTTCATATTGTTACCAACAATACTACTAAGATGTGCAAGATTTTGCCATGATCTCATACTTAATTCTAAAGCTGATATATTAGACTGTACTTCTCTTTCTCTATTCCCAAAATAATCATTTAAATCACTTACTTTTAAGTAAGCTATATCATCGTATGTAATTGTATATTTGGATGTAGTATGTTGTGGAACTACTACTGGCTCAACAGGTGGATTCACTACTGGTTCAGTAGGTGGATTCACTACTGGTTCAACAGGTGCATTCACTACTGGTTCAACAGGTGCATTCACTACTGGCTCAGTAGGTGGATTTACATTGCTGCCACCTAGACCTGAAATAAGATTATCGTAATAACCAATACTTTCAACAGTTGGAAGTCCTCCTGTAAACACCGATGCTGTATTTGTTCCTAGATCAAAGGCGGGATTTAATGGACCTAGTGGGTTAATATTTGAAACAGTTGACACCGCACCATCGAAGCTCACAGATTTTAGTAAAGATATTGTTCGTTCAATTTCTTGAACAAGAATAGATAAAGTTGTTTTTCTTCTTTGATTTGCATTATATTCGTTCATTTTTGAATTATAGACGATTTTTTCTTCTTCGGTTGCATTTGCAGATAAAGTTCTAGGCATAGTAGCGTTTGTTATTGAATTATATATTTCATTATACTTAGTAATTTTTTCTTTTAATTGGTTGCAATAGCTTACAATATTTTTTAAGTTTGTAGATTGTAAACTAATAGTATTTATTTTTGCCTTTAAATCATTTATTTTACCATCCAACACTTCTCTAACATCGCTGTTCCAATCCAAATTAAGATCAAATCTATTTAGATTTAAATTACTAATATTTGAAGATATTGACGTAATTTTACTTAAACCAGCAGCGGAATTATTAATCGCATTCAAATATCCATTATATATATCTTTCTTATCCATAATTCCTCCTTAAAAATTAATCGATCCAATATCTTTAACACTTGATGCTTCATTATCTAAGTATGTTTTCATAGCTTTTTTTACTTCTTGTGCTAGCGAATTAATATCGTTATTATTTTTTTCAAAACTCTTTGCTAAAAGAGATGCAACTTCTTGATACTTCTCATAAGATTTATGAAAATCATCTACCCAAATACCATCTCTTATACTTTGTACAAGTGTATTAAATTCTGCAATTTGAGTGTTTATGTTGGTATAATTAGTTTCAATTTTTGCAACAGCAGCTTCTACTTCAGCAAAATTAACTACTACATCTTCCATTATTTCACCTCTTCTTTGCTAGATATCAACAAAATAATTAATATAATTATCAATACTTTTAAAATTAGCATCCATATATTCTTTAAATTACTTTTCTCATTTATGTATTCTTCAATTGGTGTTTGTCTAGGTCTTTTTAAATGTTCTTCAATATATATAAACAAATTGTTTAAGTTTGTATTTTCTTTTACCAAATTAAGTTCCCTAACTACGTGTTCATATGAATCATTTTTTATATTTATCAGTGATTCTAAAGAATATAATATATTATCTTCTTTAACAATTGATTCAACAATTGCTTTAGAAGATGCCACTGATTTAAATTCATCTATTTCTATATTATTATTTTTAGAATAGTAATTGAATTTTTCTTCTATATCAAAAGAATAATCTAATTCATGGGAAATATATTTATAAACTAATTCCATAATATTCGAATTTTCAAAATTTATATTAATAAAATTATAGAATTCGTTGCTATCAATATACTCATTAAAAGTCATATTTGTATCTCTTCCAAAAATCTCTATATATTTTTTAAATTTATTTTTTAAAGAATCATTTATTTCATTTTCTATTGATTTTTTAATCTTAACTATAATACCATTTTTACTATTTTTTGCTTCTTGTAAAGAAATAGTTTCAGTTAATATGTTTTTCTTTTCATTACTATCTTTTATGTCTTTATTAATACTAAAATATATTATGTTTTGTACTAATTCGTTAATAAATTTTTTCAATAAATTAACATTTTTTATATCTAATAAATAGTTTAACCCTACTCCCATTTTTTCAGCTGAATTAGCAAAATATGTTTTCAATAACGAAATAGTAATCTTATCAATGCCAAATATAGCTGGATCTTCCATAAAGAAAATATTATTAATTTCTTCATTTAGAATTTTATCATCCTTCTTACTTAGAGCATATAATTTAATTACTGATTCTTTTAAATTTAATAAAGAACTTTTTATTAGTTCTGCATATTGTGCATCAACTAACAAAACAGATAGTGTCGTATTTTCTGATTTTGCAAGGTATTCTAAAAATTTAAATATAAATAATACAAATTTGTTTTTTTCTAACAATTGAACTTTGTTTAGATATTTTTGTAAACTAATTTGATCAAAATTTGATAATATTGATAAAATTACCATAACATTTGGGGCTTTTTGAATTAATATATCAAGAATATCTTCTTTTTTACCATTAAATAAATCTTCTTTTTTTACATTTATTTTTTCTAATATTTTATCAATTGCTTGTGAAATCTGTAATTCTGTCGAATTGAACAGCAATGATAAATAACCGGAATTATCCATTATTCCAAATAATACGTCTTGTGGATTTTGACTTTCTGTGTTTTGATTTATTATCATTTTTACTATGCTTAAAAAACCAAATGCATATTTATCGTATCCATCACCAAACTGTATAATTGAAAATATTTTCATTCTATTATCATTGTCAGTTAGTTTTTCTAAATATTCTTTTATACTTAACCCTTTATTTTTTGAATTTTCTTCTATATATGTCTTTAATATTTCATAATTTTCTTCTGTTATTTGAATTGATTTATTTAAAATATTATTAACATAAGTTACAAAACCACCATTATATTTTATATCTTCTTCATATTTATTATATGCCTTAGATAAATCGATAATTGTGCTTTTTATCCACACAACATAATTTGAATTGTTCAATAACTTTTCTAATTCTAATGAATGCATTATAGCTGTTTTATTCAAATAATTAAATATCAATCTTAAATTTGTAGTATTCTTACTCCATATGTGTTCAAATTTTAAATTATATAATTCAAATAAATATTTTTGTAATACCTCATCCTTCATTAATGACAAAATATTCAATATATAATTAATATTATCTATTGTGCTTAAATACATAGTAAGAGCTTCAAAATTTGATCCATCCAATAATTTTTCTTCGCTGGTAGAATTAGATTTTGCAAAATTTGAAAAAGCATCATCCACAATTATTTTCTTTGTAACTGGTTCTTTTTCGTAATATTGTTCAAAATCATCTTGATTGTTATCTTTTTTCTTTTTATACATACCATATAACGGTATTAATCCTAATCCAGCTATAGGTAAAAGTACCAGCCAACCTAAAGAACCGTTATTTTTTACAGCACTTTTTACTTGAGAAGCATATTTTTGATTTTTTAGTATTTCTTTTACATCGTCGTCTACAATTACTGGTTTTTCATCAATAATCTCTTTATTCACGTCTTCCGGTAGCGGTTTATTTAAGTCAATCGGCGGAATTGGATCGTTATTTGTTATTTTATCTTTATTAACTACGATAGTTTTGATTATTTCCTTTATTATTGGCTTATCAATTACCGTAGGATATTTCCCGTCTACAACTTCTTTAATATAATCTTGTAATGCATTATCATCCATATTGTTTATTATTCCTGTTGATGTTTGCGAATTTGAATTTTCAATTATATTTGTTAATGCATCATTATTATCGCCATTTATTACATCTTCTATTGTTGCACCCGTTTCATCTAATATAGGTTGAACAATTTCTGTTAATTCAAGTAGCGGAATTTCATTGTATTCACCATACAATATTGTGTTTACAAAATTTTGTAATGATTGTTTTGCTAAATTTTGATATTCTGTTTTGTTTAAAAGATCGCTAAGTGAAATACCGTTTTCTTCTGCAACTAACTCTAAATATTGCTTTAACATTTCATTTGTTACATTGTCAGTTTTATTACTATTTTCATATATTATTTTATTTAATTCTGTTTGAATTGTCTGACTATCTTTTAGAGCAATGTCATTTAATGTAACTAAAGAGTTTTTATGTTCAATTATTGAATCCTTTAATTTATCTGCATATTGTAAATCAGATACCAACGCATTGTAGCTTTTATTTAAGTTTTTTGCTAAAAATGTTATAAATAAAGCAAGATTGGAAAATAACGGAGGAGTTGTTTCTGCATCCGATAGTTCTTTAATATAATTTTGCAATTCAATTTTATCCAATTGAGTAATGGTAGTAATATATACACTTAAATTTGGAGAAGATGTCGTAATATCCGTAATAGCCGGATTATAATCTCCAGAAAATAATTGTGCTAAAGTAATATTGTACTTGCTTATTATTTTTTCAATAATTTTATTTACCTCTGCAGGATCTGCATATATAGATAATTTTCCATATCCAGTCTCCAATACAATGTTTTCTGGAATTCTTATTTCATTTAGATTAACTTGTTCATCACCAGAGCCGGTTTCAACATCTACGCCTCCAGGTCCATGTACTCCATTAGGATTATATCCATTTTTATTTTTATTTTTATTTTCCAATTCTTTTAGTTGTTCTTCAGTCAAATATCCTTCAATATTCACTAATTGATCATGATATTTTAAAACACCTGATGATAAGTTTTCCATATAAGTTATAGTTTTGCTTACATAATCAGAATATTTCGAAAAATATGTAGGAACTAAACCTACATCAATCAATGGACTAACTGCATTTGACAAGTTACCATCGTTATTTATATTTGCATTTAAATTATTTGATTCATCTTTTAGTTTTATAGCGCCTTCTTTAACGCTAAAAAAATTAACTCTCAATTTATTTGTAGCCATAATTAATCATCCTTTCATAAAAACCATTTCTAATAAAATAGATGCCTATTTAATTAGAAATAGTCTCTATTATAGAGACATATTTTAGTTAATTGAAACAGTTGTATTTCCACCACCTGCGGCAAATGAAGAACCAGCATCAGCTTCTTCATAATTTGAAATGGTTTTATCCAAATATGCTATATATGAATCAACAGCGGCTTTTAATTCACTTTGGCTTGCTGCAGCATCTTCATATTTTTTAATAACATTAGAGGCGCTTCTACTTACAACACCTTTTACGCTTTCAACAGCACTGTTCATTTTATTTAGTGCAGTAACGAACTCTTCTTTTTTTGCAGCAAAATTCGATCTAGCTGTTTTAAGAGCCACAATATCAATTTTATAATCCATAATTTCTCCTTTCTAATTAATAAGGTATATTACTTGCATTTGCTCTACTTGCATTTACAATATTTTGAGCAGTTGTATCAAATGCAGTTTGTGTTTCACTAATTAAAGCGTTCATTTCAGAAGTCATTTTATTAGCTTTTAATTTAATTGAATTTGTTAATGGCCCTGATTCAGAAGCCTTAAGTAATCCATTATTAACTAAGTTTTCAATTTCTTTAACCATTTCTGTTAATATGTTATTTGCATTTTGTAATTCATTAGAAATGCCAGCAAATTCTTGTTCTAGTTGAGTAGAATTATAACTTATTTCCATATATTTTCACCTCCTTACTATACCAAAATTAATTCAGAACCATTTTTTATATTAGATTCTTTTACTGTAACATTTAAATCGTAAATTTTACCAGTTTCTTTGTCATATAGGAGAGAATCTTTTATAGGGAATGATCCATCAGACATTTCGTTTACTGATTTGGTTAAAAGTTTTAATACTGTTCCAATTTTTTTACTAATTGGAAGAAATAATTCATATTTTTCACCAATTTGAGGAACAAATAATATTACATATACTTTATTCATAATACTTCATCCTCGCTATCTTCATCTTCAATAAATTTTACTAAAATAGGTAAACCTCTTTTTACAACATAACCAAAGTTTTTACCAATCTCATAGTATAATTCTTTTCCAATTTTAACTAGTTTTAAACTAAATTGATCTGCAATACCATTTCCAAGCCAAATTCCCTGGCTAGTATTAACTATACTCCTATACCAATTATCGTATTCTAATTTCTTTATTTTGTCAACATTATCTATAAAGATATACGTTTGCTTTGACACCTCTTGAGACCTAGAAAAATATGATTCTAGAAGTAATTGATTTTCGCTTGATAATCTATTTTTAAACTTTTCAAGCCCAAATATAATTACTACTTTATTTTTATAGTTTCCTAAAATGTTTTTATTGTAATTATTAGATTTATATATCTCGTATTGTTCATTAACTTCAGTATATAAATCATTAAAGAATTGATTTGAATCAGAATTATAATACTTAATACCAGTTTTATCATTCATTTTAATAACATCTTCATTATCTAGTATTACTATATTTGAACTATCTTGTTTTTTTAATTGATTTATCAAAGTATTTAAGAACTTGCTTGATAAAGAAAAATCTTGTGAAGTAATTAATGTCGAGAAATTTTGTTCAAAATTGTATGTAGAAATTTCCAAGCTTTCTTTTTCGATTCCAATTGGAACAGATGATATACCTTTATATTCTGACATCACTAAATCTAGTGTTACTTTTTCTGGTAATACAAGTACTCCTTTTGCCCTTTTGTCATATTTGCTCTTTAATTCATTACATGTTTGTAAAATATACTCATTAATATTTTCTTCTTCAACTATATGGGATGTTTGAAATTCATATAGCTCATTAAGTTCAATTAAACCTCTACCATATGCTTTAGAAGGTAATTTACCCTTTATTCTATCGAATATGTTTGAATAATCATTGTCATCATTTAATTGTAAAGATAATTTTTGTCTGAAGTTTTTTGCAAGTTTATATCTTATTGCACTAGAAGAACTAACAGTCAATATAAATATTATTCCATATTTTAAACCCTCTCTAGTTAATTGCAATATTTCTTCTTCAAAATTAATGTAAGTTTCTTGAAAAACTTCAAAATTATTAATTATAATGACTATTGTTGGCAGCGAATTTTTACTATTTTTTATATAATGGTTATAATCACCATAGTAATCAACAAATAATTTTTTTCTATTTGAAATTTCTTTTCTAATCATTTTAAATATATTATTTACTTTTTCTACATCTTCACTAAATAATACATCGCCCACATGTGGAGCATCTTTAAATATTCTTAGCGATTCTGTACCTAAATCCAAAATATAAAAGTTAACTTCATCAACCGAATGATTTGTAATTGTAGAATATATTAAGCTATTAAGTAACAATTCTTTACCGCTATCTGCAGCACCATAAATTACTACATTACCATCAGTTGAAAGAGGAAGTGTAAGTAATCCTTGTTCTTGATTAAATGGATCATCATATTCTCCAATTATAGGATTTATTACATCACGTTCTGCTTTATAATTATACTTGTTAACAAGTTTATCTATATATATTTTATCGGGGATTCTATCTAACCATAATTGTCTAACTTTGATGTTTTCTTTTTTTGATAAATCTGATAAATAGTTAACTATTGAAGTTATTTGTTCTCCTTGAATAAAATCTTGATTTTTCTTTTGTTCTTCAACTTCTTTGACTACTGTTCCAGTATTGTTAATAAAGTCAATTGAAGTATCTACTTCTTTTTTTATCTTATCAGATGGTATATAAGCAGCTCCGGTCCAAGCTGATTGTCCTAATGAAAAATATTCATTATATCCAACTTGTAAGTAATACCTACCCACTTGTTTTAAACTAGCCGCATCAGGAGATTTTATTACATCCATACTGTCTGATTTTTCTTGAACCTTTAAGCATATTTTAAATCTACTGTTACTCCATATTTGATCATTTACTACACCCGATGGTTTTTGTGTTGCTAATATCAAATGAACACCCAAACTACGCCCGATACGAGCTGTGCTTATCAATTGATCCATAAATTCGGATTGCTGTGTTTTTAATTCGGCAAACTCATCAGAAATAATTAGTAAATGAGGCATTGGTTCTTTTACAAGACCCTCATGATACAATTTTTGATATTTATAAATGTCTATAGTACTTTCATTTAATTCTTCTCTAACTTCATTAAATAATCTTTGTCTTCTTTTTAACTCACTTTGAATAGATACCAAAGACCTATTCATTTCAACAGTATCTAAATTTGTTATAGTTCCAGCCAAATGTGGAAGTTTAATTCCAAGTTCATTATTTTGAAGAGCTCCTACTAAAAACCCACCTTTATAATCTATTAGTACAAACGAAACATCATCAGGATGATAATTTACTGCTAAAGATAAAATATAAGAAAGTATCAATTCACTTTTGCCAGAACCAGTCATTCCGGCTATAAGTCCGTGTGGTCCATGTGCTTTTTCGTGAATATCTAATATAGAAGTCATTCCATGACTATCAATTCCAATTGGCGTTTGAAGTGACACAATTGAATCGTTTGTTTTCCATCTATATAAGGAATTTAATTGTTCAACCTTACCTACCGAAAACATTTCCAAAAATGTATAAGTTTTGGGTAAAGTATACATTTCTTTCGATAATTTTAAAGGTGTATTTGCAATAACTCTAAAACTATTATTTATATTTGTTAATGGTGCTTTATCCAAAAAAAATTCCTTTTGTTTTGTAGAAACAAGTTCACTTTCAAAGACTCCACCCTTATTACTATCAATACTTATAAATGTTGTACATTCATTTGGCAAATTGGATAACGTTTCATTTGTTACAATCACACTATAACCAACATTTATCTTTTGCTTCAAAACATTTGATAAAATTTGAATGTTTTTTGCTGTTTTATAATTATTTGTTATCAATATATAATACGGATAATATGATTTGTAAGTTTTATTAGAATCATTTTCTTTTGACAATCTTTCTTGTAATTCTTGTTCTAAATAAGAAGATATTTCCTTCATTTCTTCATATCCTGTTGCAAAAAATCTTATTGTCTTATCATCTGACCAAACGTGTGGCAATATTTTTACATATTCAAAATCTTCTTCATATTCCGGGTCCATTAAAAACACTAATTTTAAATCTTCATAACTATGAAAAGTAACGAATTGCAATATTATTTCTTTTAAAAACGAATTAGTAATTTGTCTTTTACCTACAATGGCAGAGTAATTTTTTTCTACAAAAGATATGCTTATTGGAACATCTTTTAAATCTTTTGATACATTAACCACTCTATTAAGTTCATCCTTTAAATTGTCCTCGCTCATAGAAAAATGAGTTTCAGGATATCTGATATCTATTTCAAGAGGAACATTGCCTATTCCTAAACGGGTAGACAAAAAATCTGGTTGTTCTATTTTTCTTTCCCATAGTTGCCTATTTTTTCCTAATATTATTGCTTCACAAGTTTGAGATGGTAGATAATTTTCTATTAAAATTTGTTTTTGTTTTGTTGCCATATTTTCTAATAAATCTCTTCTAGAATCAATATATCCACCATATTTTTTTTGTCGTTCTCTTTCATATTGTAATTTTTTCTTTTTTTGATAACTTTTATTAAGTAGTGGCCATAATATCATACTTATCATCATTGCAAATCCAACAACTAAAGACGGTAAAACGGTATTAAATTCTGCTTCACCAGAAAGGTATCTATTCAAAGAGGTAAATACTGTCATAAGTGACATCATACTCATTGTAAGCATTGGTCCAATTACATACATAATTGGAACTTCTTCAATTGACTCTTTAGAAGGAGGAGCGTCAATTACTAAAACCTCTTTTTCAATTAGCGTTTTAAATCTTGGTGATCTTGAAAAATAATCTTCTTCTTTGTATAATTCTATATTTTCTTCTTCAACTTCATTTTCATAATTAAATACAACTGGCTTTGATATATTGAACACCGTTTGATTGTAAGACACAGCATTAAACGGATTATTAATAAATAAATTATTACCTATAATCATTACTTTTAATCCCATAATAAAAACTATGTCTCCATTTAATAATTTTTGTTCTTTTACAGATAATCCATTAACATATGTTCCAAATTTGGACTCTGTATCTTTTACAATCCACTTATCTTCGTTAAAAATTAATGTGGTGTTTTGTTTATCTACTAATGGGATGTTATAAACAATATCATTAGTAGGATCACTTCCTATTTTTATTTCATTAAACGTATTAATATCTAATTTTATCGTACTTTTATCATATATTGGAGAAGTATAAAGTATGTATATAACTTTTTCTTTTGTTTGAATATAATAAAAACTATATTCTGATAATATAGCTGAATCAACCACTGTTCCATCACTTCCAATGATTTTGTTTTCATCATTACTTACTATTTTCCATCTTCCAGATTCTTCAAAAACATTAATTAAATTAGTATGTTTTTTAGATACATTTTTGTCAACAATCCAGTAACTTCCAAAAACATTTGATGGCAACTTAATGGTATCAATTTTGTCTTTTTTTATTAGTAATAACTGCAAAATACCACCTCTTAGATAACCCCTTACTATCCATATTTATTATATATTAAATAGGGCTAAATTGCAATGAAAAAAAAGAAAACAATTGATTATTTTAAACTTGTTCTCCTGGTTTCTTTATAGAACTAACAAAATCATCACTCGGGCCTGTGACACGATATTTTCCATTATGCATATAAAATTCTCTATTTCTTTCGCTTAGAGTTTGAATCTTTCCGTCGGCATTATCAAGCACTAATATTGTTTCTGGTGTAAGTTGATCAGCACTAGATACAGAACTATCATAACCAATTACCGTAACAACATGGCGTCCCTTAGTAAAATCTCTTTGAGTAACAGTTAACGCTACCGGATATCCGTTATTAAGCCATTCAAACATTGCTCCTTGAATTTCGCTTACTTCAGTTGAACCAACAGTTTTACTAATTTTTTTAGTTGGCGCACCCGACAAACTTTTATACTCATCAAAAGTGGTCCATCTTCCACTCAACATATCCATAGCATATAATTGAGATATCATTGCACATTTATCTCCATTTGCATATCTTTGCCATAAATTTTGTTCTTGAACTCTTTTTGCATATTCAACGGGACTTATAGATGTGTTAACAACGAAAAAATCACTACCATTATATTCATAACCCATAACTTTACCGTTAGTTTGGATTGAGAAAAGAAGTGAATTAATTCTTTTAGAAATTGATTCTTTAAAGGTATCAGAACTAACAACAGTTCCGCCTGCTTCATCGTATATTTTTATTACTTCGTCAATATAAGTAATATGCTCTTCAAATTTATCAATCAATGTTAAACTATTCTTCTTCATTTTGTCTAGCGAAGATAGAGCGGTTTTTGATTTTTTTCCTTGCCACTCCTTTTCTATTTTATCTAAATTTATATTATTATCATTGATTAATTTTTTTAATTGTTCTTTTGTATTTGTCATTTTTCCTTTTACTTGAAGCATCGCTTCCCTATTAAATGTAAAATTACTCATACTCACCTCTTTTTTATCTTATATAGAATATTATAACACATTATTATTTTTCTATTAAAGATAAATTTACTTTGTTTTTATCTTTCAAAATATCATAAACATAGCAATCAACAATATCACCAACTGAAAACAATTCACTCGGGTGTTTTATAAATTTATTACTAAGTTTAGAAATATGTGCCAAACCGTCATTTTTCAATCCAATATCAATAAACACTCCAAAATCAACAACATTTCTTATTGTTCCTTGTAATTTCATTCCTACTTTTAAATCATCAATTGAAAGTACATCACTTTTTAAAATAGGAGATGCTAAGTTATCTCTTAAATCTCTAAGGGGTTGTTTAAGAGAATTAATTATATCGTCCAAAGTATAAGAATCGGTAGTTACTTCTTCTTTATTTATTTTATCAATTTTTGTTGCTAAAGTGTCTGTTCCAATGTCTTCAACAGTTAAATCTAAATTGTTTAATATATTTAAAACTATTTCATAACTTTCAGGGTGAATGCTTGTCTTATCTAAAGGATTAGTACCTTCCATTATTCTTATAAAGCCAATAGCTTGTTCATATGTTTTTTCGTTTAATAATTTTTCTAATTCTTTCCTAGAATTTATCTTTCCATTTTTTTCTCTATATTCAATAATTTTTTCAATATTTTTATTTGATAATCCCGAGACATATTTTAAGAGAGGTACGCTTGCAGTATTAATATTAACTCCAACGCTATTTACCGCCTTACTCACAACAAAATCTAAAGATTCATCTAACCTCTTTTGAGGAACATCATGTTGATACTGACCAACACCAATGCTTTTTGGTTCAACTTTAACTAATTCTGACAAAGGATCTTGAAGCCTTCTTGCAATACTAATAGCACTTCTTTCTTCTACGTGCAAATTTGGAAACTCCTCTATTGCTAATTTACTTGCTGAATAAACAGATGCTCCAGCTTCATTTACAATAATATATTTAATGTCTTTATTATGTTCCGTAATAATAGATGCAACAAAACTTTCTGATTCTCTTGATGCTGTACCATTTCCTATTGCAACAATATCTATTTTGTGTTTATCAATTAATCTAATCATTTCTTTAATAGCGTTATCATAATCATTGACTGGTTCATGGGGATATATCACTGTTTTTTCAAGCAGCTTTCCAGTTTGATCAATAACTGCTAATTTACATCCCGTTCTAAATGCTGGATCTAATCCCAAAACAACCTTACCTTTCATTGGTGGTTGTAATAGTAAATTTTCCAAATTATTTGAAAATATTTTAATTGCCTGTTCATTTGCTTCATCGGTTAATTCTGTTCTAATTTCTCTTTCTATGCTTGGAAATATCAATCTCTTATATGCATCTACAATCGATTCTAAAACATACTTTGATGCTATCAAACTAGAATTTTTAATAGTGTCTTTCGCAATGTAATCAATTACTCTTGAAGTGTCAAAATCAATATTAATAGTCAATATTTTTTCTTTTTCTCCTCGATTAATCGCCAATATTCTGTGCGGTTTAATTAATTTTACTGGTTCAGAATATTCATAATACATTTCATAAATTTTATCGTTATCTAATGCATCTTTTTTCTTTTTAGAAAATATGATTCCATCCATATATATTTGTTTTCTAATCCACTTCCTATAGAATGGATTATCACTAATAATTTCAGATATTATATGTTTTGCGCCCTCTATTGCTTCTTCTTCTGTTTTTATAAATTCATTTATATATTTATCAACTTCTTTTATTTCTTTTGGAAAAGTTAATATATATTTAGCAAGCGGTTCTAAACCATGTTTTATTGCTTCTGTTGCTTTTGTTTTTTTCTTTTCTTTAAATGGTCTATATATATCTTCTACTTCAATTAACTTATTACACTTTAATATGCTATCTCTTAGTTCATCAGTAAGTAATCCTTTTTCTTCAATTAGTTTTATAGTGTTTTCTTTTTTATTCAATAAATTTACTTGATATTCATAGACTTCACTTATACTTCTAATTTGTTCTTCATCTAAATTACCAGTCATTTCTTTTCTATATCTTGATATAAATGGAATTGTGTTGCCATCTTTTAAAAGATTTAAAACCACCTCTATTTGTTTACTTGATATTCCTAAATCAACTTTTATTTGTTCAATTACTATTTCGTTCATATATTCTCCAATCTATAATATTATAGCAAAATTTATTCATATCTTAAAGCATCAACGACATTTAATTTTGATGCTTTTTTTGAAGGATACACACTTGAAAACAAACTTATAAAAATACTTATAACTATTATAAATAATATATATTTAGCATTAATGCTTTTTAATTCTATTAGATAATATTTTTTAATAAAATTATCTACTATCAATATAATAAATGTCGATAATCCAACACCTAATATACCCGATATAATTCCAAAAATAACCCCATCAGATAAAAACATCTTTTTTATGTCCTTCTTCACAAATCCAAAAGCTCTCAATATTCCAATTTCCCGTGTTCTTTCTAAAACGCTTATATACAACACTACAATTATCATAATAAAAGAAATAATTAAAGATAGTATAGTAAATATGGTTAATAAATATATTACAATGTCAAATGAATCATTAAATATGTTTAGTGATTCTTCTATATAAGAAAAGAAATAACCGTTTTTTGTAACTTCACGCTTAATTTCTTGTTGATTACTAGTATACAAATACGCTACATTGGGTTCAATACTAAACATCTCTTTTATATCATTATAATTAAAATAAATATTACTTTCACTAAGAACATCTTCATATATTCCAACAATTTTAAATTGTTTTTCCTGTGTCTTGTATTTAAAAACAACATAATCATTAATTATATTTTTATATATTTTTTCATACATATAATAATTTAGTACAATTTCTCCTTCGTTTGGATATCTTCCTTCCATTATAAATTCAATATTATTTTTTATGGAATATGTTTTTATGTTATCAAAATCGTATCTATATTCTTTATCATATATATGAAAAATTCCCTTCTCGTTATAGCCCAAATCTATTTTTTCTATTCCTTTAATACCATTTAATTCAGTTATTTGATTAATTGTAAATGATTTTGAAATAATATTTGATCCTGTTTGTTTTTCATTATAGATTTCTACAATTTTATTATTATTTGAATAATCTATTACTTCGTTAATGTACTTTTTTATACTACTACTTAATGATAATACTATTAACAATGCCATCAAGCTAATAGATGTTCCTATAGATACTAGTATATTTCTTGTGGGTTTCCTTATGTAATTTTTTATCGAAATGCCAATTGTAGATGTAAATGATATTTTTTTATATTTTATATTTATAGGTTTTTCTTCAAAAAACTCTAGATATTCATTTAATACTGATGTATTTGTTATTTGGCCATCCTTAATATCTATTACCCTATTGCAAATTTTACATACTTGATTTGAATGAGTTGCAATAATTATTGTATGACCATTTTGTGATAGTTCTAAGAAAATATTCAATATTTCTCTTGTATTATTTGAATCTAAAGAACCGGTTGGTTCGTCACAAATTAATATTTTAGGTTTTTTAACTATTGCTCTAGCAATGGCCACTCTTTGTTTTTCTCCTCCGGATAACTCATTAGGTTTTTTTAACATTTGATCTATTAATCCGACTTTCATAAGAGCTTCTTTTGCCATTTTTCTTCTTTTTTTATGCCCAATATTTGTTAACAACAATGGAATTTCAACATTTTCTATTATATTTAAATATGGAATTAAGTTAAAATTTTGAAAAATAAAACCAACATGTTTTTTTCTATATTCATCTATGTTTTGTTTTATATTGTTTCCTTCAAATAAAACCTCTCCTTCAAAGTTTTGATCTATTCCACTTATGATATTAAGTAATGTAGATTTACCACTTCCACTTTCCCCTAAAATAGCGATTATTTCTCCTTTATTAAATGAAAAGCTTATATTATTTAATATTTTTTGATTTAATTTCTTATACTTGTAATCCTTTTTTATGTTTATTAATTTTAATATTTCCATTCTTTCTCCTATATTATAATATTTTACAAAAACATTATTTTTCCTTTATATAGAAGAAAAAAAACTCTAAATATTAGAGTCTTTATCTACAAACATTAATTTTAAATTTTCATATAGTTCTTCATCTTTAACGTAGTCTAATACTGGTACCCCATCAACTATAGTTTCCAATACTATATCGAAATCTCCAGTTGAATTCATATTTTCATCTACTTTTGCTACATATAGATAATTATTGTTATCGTAGTTTGATTTATCAAGCACAACATAATTTGTACCATCAAAAAGTTCTACTAATTGATTTACATTTATCATATTATTCTCCTATCTTCCTTCAAAAGCTTTTGGTATTTCAACAAAGCTATCATCGAAACGAGGTGTTTCTGATTCAATAGACGGATCATATATTTCTTTAAAACTTTCTTTAAAATATGGTTCTCTTGATTCAAATTTTTTATTTTTTGTTCCCCTTAAAGATTCAACTATATTAGATGCTATTTCCTTAATCTTTACAACAATTCTATTTTGATTAAATCCATTTTTTTTGTCTTTTGAATGAGAAATTAAAGTGCTAACATCTCCATTATAGTCTCTATTTAATTCCATTTCTTCTTCGCTTGGAAGATAATGGAATTTTTCAAGAAAATCAAATTTTTTCCCTGGGATATGCCAATCTATATCTCTTGATGAAAGTAAAGTATCAACTATTATTGGTTCTCCCGGCGGAGAATATGGAGTAACTGTAGAACCTGTATAATCTATTTCTTCTGGTCTTGAATATGTATCTGGAGCAACACTTTCACCACTTTCTTCTGGCGGTGCAACTGGAGGCCCAAATGGCGCTACCGGTGGTCCATATACTTCTGGAGTGGTATCCAAAATAGGATTTTCAACCGTAGTTACTGCGGGCAATTCTATTGCAACAGGTGTTGATGCTTCAGGAGTTCTACCAGCAAGATCTTCTGCAGCAATACTATTGGATTCAATAATAGTTTTATCTCTATTTGGGTTTACAGTTTTCAAATAATCTTCATCATATTTTATTACAGTTTCAATAGTAACTCTTAAATTATTTAATTCTGTTTCTTTGTCACTAATTTCCTTTAAATCTTCTTGTATTCTAAGTTCATCCATATATGCTGTTGGAGATTTTCTTCTTTCTCTTAGTGCTTTTTGAGATGCCCTTAATTCTAAAATAGTCAAACTATTTTCCTTTATTTTTTCATTTGAATTCAATATTTCTGAATTAAAGAAATTTATATCTCCATTAAGAAGCTCTATCATTTTCTCGGTTTGTTCTTTTAGAGATCTTTTTGCTTCTAATTCAGCTCCCAATTGTTCCAACACAGAATCATCAGCTGTCACAAATTTAGAAGGCATTTCAGCAATTTCTTTTTCAATTAGTCTTAACGCATTTTTTTCTTCTTTTAGAACTCTATGCGCTTCTCTCAATAATTCCTTATTGTCTTCTTTTTGTTTCTCTAAGTTTTCTTTTTCTTGTTGAGCTCTTTTAATTTCATCAGGAATTGTTAGAATATTAAAAACATCTGCACTTTCTTGTGCTCTTAAATAATAAGGATTAAACTCATCATAATAACCAGTCAATTTTCCATCTTCAGCAAACTCAAGGTCACTTGTTTTATTTTTAAGTCTATTAATTTGTTCCATTATTTGTTGTTCTTTGTCTAACATGTAGTTAAGAAATTCAGATTTGTTTGTATCAATCATGGTAACCTCCATCTATAATTAGTATTATTATATCATAATCAATCATATATACAATATATAATATTTTTTACTTTACATAACAATATATATTTTCAATATAAGTTATTATATTTTAAAAAAAACACACTTAAGAGTGGTTAAAATTTACAAATTTGGTGCCCTTATGGTGGAAGTACAACAACCACTAGACAAAGTATGATAGTAAGTAATAACTTACTAACTATTATTAGTATATCACACTTTTTACTATTTTTAATAAAAAATACATTATATGATATATAAATTACAATCGTTAATTACAAAAGTGTTCTTGATAATTCATCATAGCATTTCCTACATAAATGTCTTGATTTCCATTGATTGTATTACACAATACTATTGAAATATTTTCTTCTTTATTAATATAAATTTGTGTGCCACCATCCTTTAAAGATTCCTTTAATATCAATTTTTCTTTTATATAATCTCTTGTTAAATAATTATTCTCTAAGGCATTTTTAATTGTCATTTGTGTTCCAAGTTCATCTTCATAAATTACATTAACACAATTTATATACAAATTATAACCATCTAAATTTATCTTTTGCATTTCATCACATTCATCAAATGTTTCAACATAGAATGATTGATTTATAGTATTTTTTTGATAATTATTTGCATCTGCTATTCCAACAACAATAAAAATATCAATTACTATTATAACTATACAAATCAAAAGTAAAGAAATATACTTAATTAATTTACTAATATTAAAATCTGTGTAGAATAAATTTCTTATTTTATCAGTTACTTTTACTTTTTTTATAACTATTAAAAAAAGTAACCCACCAATAACATTTAAAATAAAATCATCGATATCAAATCTACCAGTTGATGAAACAAATTGTAAAACCTCAATCAATAAAACTACTATTACTAAATATATAAATTGATATTTAATATTTTCGTATTTTTTATCTTTAATAATTAACAATAAAGATAAAGGCATAAGTGCAAATAAATTACCAACAATATTATATAAAATTATTTTTGTACTAAAATTACCTGTTAAATATCCTATTATAGTTTTAAATGGAATAATATTTATTGATTCAATGTAATATTTTAAATATTCTTTATTAAGTAAATCAAAAGAAATTTTTGTTCTACTTATAAAAATGGTAAGTGAAAATAATAAGACAAAATACATAATCATATAAATTTTTATATTCCTCTTGTAATTTTCTTTTTGATTTTTAATTATACCAATAACAAATGTTAATGATGATAATAAAATAAAAAACATTAAAGCAAATGAATATGTAAAGTTGTATACTTGAATAAAATTTACTATTCCAAACAATATAATTGAAATAGTTAATAAAATGTAACTAATAAAAATAAATGATTTTTTCATATATAACTCCTTTTAATTATTCTGACTACACATTTTATTTAAGTTATTTAGTTCTTTTTTTAATTCTGAATCAGACATTTTAGAAATCTTTTTTAAAGATTTATTTGAATAATATACAATTATATTATCATAATTTTCACTTTCTTCATCAAACTCCCAACTTAAACCAAAAGGTATTTTTTTATTCACAATTGAGTTGGCTAAACTCTCTCTATATTCCCAATTACTATGTCTTTTATTATACAAATTTATTGTGCTATGAAATATTAAATATTTGTTATTATTAATAATCTTTTCAACATAATTAGTATTTAAAACACTAACACCTTTTATTTGATATGTAAGTTTATTATTTTCAAAATTACAGGTCATTATTCTTTTATCATAATCAATATCTAATTCTACAACATTATAAAGACATGTTAGTAATAAAGATATTACCAATACACAAGTAAAAATTAAAATACAAATTTTTCTCTTTTTTTTGTTTTTATTCTTTTCGTCAACAATTACATTCATTAAATTTTCTTCGAATTTTTTTTGATAACTTCTTTGCTCTAATTTTTCACCACACATTAATTCATTTATTGTAATATCTAATTCTTTGCATATAAGATTAAAAAGAGATAAATCAGGCATTCCCCTCCCATTTTCCCATTTAGATATTGCTCTGTCTGTAACACCAATTTTATCTGCTAATTCTTGTTGTGTCATATTTTTTTCTTTACGAAGTTCTAAAATAAATTTACCTATTTTTTGTTGATTCATATATTTTCTCCTCTCATAAATTAATTATAATATATATATATGTTAAAAATACACCAAACGAACCGTAGAGTTTAATGAATTTCTTTTGTTGACGATCCAATTATACTATACTTGTATAGAATCTTTTTATCGTTAAATGATATATAATTAAAAAAATTAACATTTCGTAAGATTTGCTAATTATTTTTAAAAGTCGTGGCAAGTTTTGTTTTTACGAAGTAAAAATGAAATTGGCAATAGACTTTAATTGATTAAAAACTTGTTTTTTAATCAACATAATTTGGCTTGGCTCTTGCCTTGCTAAATTATGCATTAAAGGGGTATCAAAAGGGTTCTCCCTTTGCACACATCGTTATTGGCTCTGCCAATAGCGTAGTGTGTTACTCTATTGGATAGAATCTGATTCCAATAATTTGTTCTCATTATATTCTTCTTTTTGTTTTTCTATTTCAGATATC
>CAYXGK010000008.1:0-19579 GCA_964464565.1 uncultured Muribaculaceae bacterium
TCATGCACTTGTGATAATTGGGCTTTTAATGTTACATTATGTTATTTAGAATCAAAAGGCAATACTACAAATTGTGTAACAACAGAAACAAGAAATGTAATAATAGATATTCTACCACCAGTAATAAATATTACAAGTCCATTAACACACTATGATTATTTATCAGATAATCAAACACTTGATTTAAATTTCACTGTTACAGATGCCTCAGAACATTTGGATAGCTGTTGGGTTGATTATAACAATAATGAATTATTGGAGACTTTTATTACAACAACAAATTATAATGTGAGTGGACAAATGGCTGCCGAAATGGACGGTGTTTATTATGATATAAGTAATTATAATAATATAACAATAAATACTTCCGTTTGTGAACTCTTTTGCACATCAACAACTACTTATATTTATGGGAATGAAACAGTAGAAATTGCAAGTGCTAGAGGAGATTTTGGATATCAATATCCTGTCTCTATATATAAAGGGCTTTATAATGCTTCAATTAACTGTTCAGAAAATACAACATTTAATTATATATCTAATTTAGACACATTAACATTTTACGCTAATGATACTTTCGGAAATGTAAATAGTTCGGTTAGAAGTTGGAATATATCAATATTACAAAATAATTTTATATTTGATAACGAAACTTTTGAGGGATTAAATAGTATATTTATTAATAATGTTACATTAAACGGATTAATACAAAATGCTTATTTAGAATATGCCGGAGTTAACTATACATCTTCGATTACTACTAATGGTTATAATTATTTATACAATAGTATATCTATCCCAAATATAGAAGTGAACGTTAATAATACTTTCTTCTGGTGGATATTAATAAACGACACATGGATACAGAGCATAAATAATACTCAATTAGTAAAAGCGGTTAGTGTTACAAATTGTTCTAACGGAACATTATTAAATCTAACATTAAAAGACGAAAAAACGCAAACTAATATTAATGGGACTTTCGAGGTATTATTAAATATCATTTCTCCATTAGGAACTAATGTTATCACGTATAATAATACGTTTACTAATAGAAATAACGTTCAGTTTTGTTTAGCTCCAAATGATACGGATAAAAACTTATTCGAGTTAAACGCACAAATAAGATATTATTCTCCTGGTTATGTTTATGAATTATATAATATCCAAAACGCTAATTTATCTGATTATCCACAATCAATAATATTATATAATATAGCAGAGAACGAATCTACAACCTTTAAGGTTACATATAAAGGGAATAACTTCGTAATTAAAGAAGGAGTTCTGGTTCAATTATTGAGAAAATATATAGGAGAAGATAGTTATAAAGTAGTAGAAGCACCAGTTACAAGTTCGTTAGGAGAAGTTATCTTACATGTTGATCTTAATAATAACTTATACAATATTATAATTTCAGAAGATGGGGTTGTTCTAGACACTTATGAGAATATAGTTTTTGCATGCGATAGTGAATTAACAGGCTTATGCACATTCAATTTAGACGGAATAATAAATCCTTATAATAGTATCACAGTAGAACAATTAACGGATATACAATATAGTATTTCTACTATTAATGAAACGCATGTAATGGTTACGTTTAGCACTTCATCTGGAACACCTGCAACAGTTCAGTTAACAGTAGAAGAGAACTCAATAACAGGCCAAAGCCAAATATATAATAATACTATTTATTCTTCTGCAGGTAGTTTTGTTATAGGAATGGATACTAATACTACACTAGGTATAGGTAGTAATGTTTATAATTTTGTATTAGTAAAGGATGGTGAGGTTATAGCGATTAAAGATTTCTTACTAAATAATCAAGATATGGGTTGGGATAATAATAACTACTTTATTGTAATAATTTTATTATTATCTGTTGTTGGAATGGCGTTCACTTCTCCAGAGTTAGTAATATTTAATGCTGTTTTAACATTCTTATTAGCCGGTAGTATTTGGTTATTCCAGGGAATGAATTTCGCAATAGGCCTAGGTGCTTTATTGTGGTTAGTAGTCGCAGCAGGAATACTTATATATAAATTATCACAACAAGAGGATAGATAAAATGGCGAACGATAATATAAAAGATTTTTCAATTAACTTTATATTGTATGGGTTATTGTTTTTATCTTTATCCACATTTACAGTATTATTCATAACAAGCAATAATAGTAATGCTATTGGATCTGATTTATTAGACACGGCTAATAGTTCTGTCGTTAGTGTTAATTCTAACCTAGTGGCTATTGAGGGGACAGGCGATTCTATATCTAATACTACAAGTTTCACTAACCCAGAGGCCTCTTATTTAGGAAGTAAGGATCAAGTTGATACAGCATACAAAATGGCCGGAAGTGCTAAGACTTCGTTTGAAGCAAGTAAGAAGATGTTAAGTATTGTTCTAGGAGACTATCCTGTGTTGATAGCCGTATTTTCTGGAATAGTTATATTTTCAATGGTGTATTTTATAATTAAATTATTAAGAGTTGGAACATAAATAATGGTTGAAAAATATCAAACAATAACGACTATATCTAATGAGTCAATCGGTATACAGCCATTACTTCAATCCGTATCTCTAGCTGTGCCTGTGTTCTGGCCTGTATTATTATTTTTAATTTATATTCTAGGGACTTCATCTATTTATTTTGCTATTTTAAAAACTACTGGGAAAAAGAGGTTTTGGCATTCGCTAACATCTATGAGTTTTGTTTGTTTCTTAGTTGGCTTATTATTAGCGTCAATGAATACTTTAACAATAACAATACTTCCTGGCTATTGGGTAATATTTTATTTAATATTATCAGTTGTTAGCTTCTTAGTTTTAAGTAGTTACAAGTAAAAATATGTTTGTAGTATAAAACTACATTTATTTATATACTATTTTTAATATACTATTTTATGAATTATTATTACAAACATCACGAAGAGTGGTCTTTACAAGGAGGTTATTTTTAAAATGGAAGGAAAAGGAATCATAAAGACAGTAACAACTGTTATGGTTGTTGTTATTATGGTTGTTTTAGCTGCTTTAATTGTTGGAACATTTTTGTCTCAATCAGTTTTCTCTAGCTTAACAATTATAAACACAACTGCATTATCTGAGTCATTCGGATTATTCGTTACAGGTCTTATCGCATTCTTAGCAATAATGGGAACAGTAGCAGGTATCGCTTGGTTAGTTTCAGTAATAAAACCATTATTCGATAAGAAAGACGGTTTACAAGGCATTGCAGCATAAATAAACTAAAAAATTATTTATGATAAAACAAGTTGTTTATTAAGTTGATGAGGGAGATTTTCTCCCTCTTTTTTTTTATAATTATGTAGTAACTTACTACAAAAGAGAAATATTTATATAGTCGTTATAATTAATTACTATATGCCTATTACTGAACAATTAATTAATAACCCGGTATCACAAAGTGTGTTTTCTAATATTGCTAAATATTGGTGGGTATTAGGAGTTTTTGTTATTATAGGTATTTTCTTCGCTATTGGTGGATTATTATCTAAAGCACATGCTGTTAAAAAACAATGGACACATGTTCTAGTAGTTAAAAGAGAACTACCAAATCATAGACTATCTTCAGAAACTAGAATAAAAATGAAAAGGTTTGTTGATCAAGATAAAAGAATAACAAAATTATTCCAATTACAAAAGGCATTAATGGGTTCTTATTTAATCCCAGAACTACCAGAATACTCTGGATTAAATGAATATTCTATAATTATAACAACTTCTAACAGAATTTATATGAATACGGGCGAAATATTTAACCCGATAACTAATTCTATTAATGTTTCTGGAAGACATGCAGAAATAGACTTACAAGTAGACGGTTTAACTAAAACAGTTAAATTAGTTAATCAAACTTCTAAAAAATTAGACTGGAGTCAGATAGCTAAATATGGTATAATATTAATCGCAATTATTGCAGTATCTATTATAGCAATAAGTGGGATTCAAGAATGGGGCGAGACTCAAAACGCAAGAGCTCAAAGTGAAACTGCACAAGCGGAAGCCATGACGCAATTATCTAAGGCTATGGAGACTATGCAGGGAGTTGTTAATACACAACAGTTAGAAATAACACCTATGATTAAATTGATGTATAATACTTCAAACATTCAAGCTCTAATAAATGCAACAAGGACTGTAAAATGATAAAACTATTTAAACAAAAAAGTGAAAAAGAAAAAGAACTAGAAGGATATTTGAAAATATGTAAGACACTTCCAAAACAAGATAGAACGGCTTTTATGGATTATGTTAATAATAATATAATTAATGTTGAGTTGGCCAGTGATGATGAGGAATTAATAGATAATTTTAAAGAGGAAAACGGATTAAACGACGAGTTCACTGATGAGGATTTTGAGTATGATAGTGAAGAAGATACTCAAGAAGATGTAAAAGAAGAAGTGGAAGAAGAACACCCAGAAGAGACAATAATCGAAGAAGAAAACGACTCTCCAGAGGAAATAGAGGACTCCGAAGATTTAGCAGAAGAAGAAACAGAAGTAGTAGAAGAAGAATTAAACGAGAGTGAAGAAGATGGACAAGTCGAATAATAATGATATAGTAGTCGTGTTTGTATTAATGTATGTGATTTTATTATCTATATTTTTAATATTAGACGAGATTATGGCTATTGGATTTATATTTGGAATATACTTTGTTTTCTTTTATTTATATGTTCTTCAACATATTAGAAAAAATGGAAAAAACAATAAAAGAAATTAACAAAAGTGTAATGCCTGTTATGACTTGGATTACTGCAATTATATGTTTAATAAGTTTAGTTCTACGAATGTTTAAGATAACTTTTAATCCAACAATTATAATATTAGTGATAAGTATCTTATCTATCGCCACTACTTATATAATAGATAAATATGAGTATATATGGGACTTTCTTAAGGGAAAAAATAAGATTACTTCTAAACTAAATGATTTCATATTAAACAATGGGTAAATTTATCGATAGATTCAGAACAGGAAAGTCTGTTATAGAAAAAAATCTAAACAAGTTAAACGATGTAGAATTAAAACAAAAGAAGAGCGAGAATGATATGTTTAGTGATTTTGGTAATGATTTCATGGATGAATACCCAATACAAAACCAGGCTCAAAAACCGGAGAGCTTTCATAGATGGGTTTTAGATAATCAATATAGAGATTTAGAACGTTCAATTCGAGGTATAAAAGATGTCTGGGATAAAAGTCAACAGAAATTTATATCCATCAAAAAAAAGAATCATTGTTTTACTGAAGAAGAGGCAGAAGATATTTTAAGGACAGCAGAGAGCCATTTGTCGTCAGATATTAAATTATCTTATATTCGTAAAGATACTTTCGGGGATTATATGGTAGGTTTATACGAACAGTTTTTATTCATATTTAGATCAATAGCAGAGTATAGATATGGAAGATATGGAGACGAAAACACTCAGTATGAAATGAAAACACAAAATTTAAAGATATTAATAGAACTTTGGACACGAATACAAGCTAATTATTCAAGAGCTATTGAAGGTTCAGAAAATAAATATACACATGATACTATTAAAGGACAGGAAAGTTTAAACAATTCAGGGAATGATTTATTCGGTGCAAAGAGGTATTTCTAAAGATGGCATTTGAGCCCGGAGATGTTAAGATATTTAATCCGCAGAAGGAAGTATCTAAAGAGGTTATTCTAGAAACTATAATAAGACACAGGGACGCATTTAAACAAGCCAGGACAGGCGAAAAGATAGGCGTTGATATGAATAAGATTACAGATAATGATAGAAGATTAAATCAAGTTCAAGCTTTATCATTAATTATATCTGCTCAAAGAGAAATGATTACTATCTCAAGGCCGATAATAGTCCATAATTCCACTAAAAGATGGCAAAAAGCTAATCCAACAGAAGAAAAAAGAGAAAAAACGCCATTTGAAGATTATAATTGTGATTATAATAAATTAATGAATTGGTTATCATTCTTAAAAGAGTGTCAGGAAGCTATAGCTTATGCCGATAAAACAAAAGATATCAGTGACGATTTTCTAAAAACATATATTGATAAAGAAGGTAATCAAATTTTTGAATTAACGGATAATTTTAGGGATATGTTAGATGATCTAGAGGAAAGTTATGAGAAAATATATTTATTAATGATTTTAAATAAAATCGTTAGCTCTGGATTAGAAGATGATGAGGAATTAACAGAAAAGGAACTAGAACAGGAAGCTATACGAAGAATCGCAGAGGCGTAAAATGAAAACGCATGAATATTCTGGGATGAAGAAAAAGACAGTTTTTTCTAATAAAGAAGCTATAAAGTTTAGACATTTTGAAATGACACATAAAGCGTTTATCGAGGGATTAACACAAAGACTAAAACTAGAAAAGGACGCATTTGTATTAATAACCGGAGACACGGGATGTCAACCAGCAGGAGATAAAGTATTAATGTCAAATGGAGACTGGAAAAATATTGAAGATATTAAAGTAGGGGATGAGGTTATTTCTCCACAGAAAGACGGAAAGAATATATTTTCAAAAGTAACATCTGTTACGAATTGGTTTTGTGATAACATGTTCGATGTAGTTCAAAATAACCGTTCTCATAATAAACTTTATTCATGTTCTAATAACCATGTAATACCTTTTTATCATAAATACTATAACAGAGGAACTGATGAGAACAAAAAAAGATATTATAAAAGTTCTAAATGGGATATAAAACAATACAAAGCGGAAGATATTAATAATATGTGTAGAAACGGGTTTTCTCATATAAATATAGGCTTTTCATCATACCCTATAGAAAAATTCAAAGATAGAATTAATTGTAATATAAAACCTTATTCTTTAGGTGTTTGGCTAGGGGACGGATCATTCTGTAAAAATTTAAGTATAACGACTAATGATCCAGAAGTAATAGAACGAGTAAAACAGGATTATCTTGTTATGAGTATATATGGAAAAGATGGAACTACTTGTAAAAGTTATAACTTTTCTATTTTGGGGGATTTTTCTAGGGATTTAGAAAATTACGGATTGAAATATAAAAAGAGTGGTTTTAAGTTTATACCAAAAGAGGCCTTATATTCTGATTTAGATTATAGATTAAAATTATTAGCGGGATTAATAGATAGTGATTCTTATTATAAGAATGGTGGTTACAACTATGTCTCTAAATCTAAACAGTTGATAGAAGACATAAAAGAATTAGTTTTCTCTGTAGGTGGCAGGGCATATGATATTAAGAAAATAAAGAAACGTATAAAATCCTCTGGATTTGTAGGAGAGTATTATAGTATTAATTTTTATCTTGGGAATTTAAAGCTACCAATAGTTACAGAAAGACGAAAACGTAAAGAAAAAATATCTTATCTAGCACCAAATAGAATAGCCATTTATACACAGAAAGCGGAATCACAAAAGGTTTATGGCTTTTCTATAGACAGTGATTCAAAATGGTATATAACTAATGATTATATGGTCACGCATAATAGCGGAAAATCAAATTTCGCCGGGACCATGTGTTTAAGATATTTTTCTAAGATACCGAATTTTGTTTTAAACGATGGCTCAATGATGTTTGAGAAAGAAAACTTTATAGTTGAGCCTAGCGAGTTTGCAGTAAAAATGATAACACAAAAGGGGAGTGTTCTTTGGATTGATGAAGGTAGAGACGCTGTTAACCGTCAGAAATGGTTTTCTGATATTAATCAAACCATCGCATCTAGAAAGAATCGTAATCGTAAAAACTATAATATTTATTTTTTATTAATGCCTTATGAAAGGGAAATAGATCCAAAACTAGCTTCACATTTATGTTTATGGTTATGGGTAAGAAGAGGAGTTTGTGAAATATATTGTAAAACGCAGGGGCGTAAAGGTGGACATGGATTAAATATTCAAGAGATATTAGATAGGGAAGAACGTTTTTTAAAAGAAAATCCTAAAATGAATTATGTCTTGCCATGGATACACCCAGAGTATATAGGTAAAATATATTTCAGTAAATTAACTCCAGGATTTAAAAAAGAGTATGATAAACTTGTTGAAGATAAAAAGGCTATTGGAGAATTAACAGAAGAAGAAAAACTAGCTTATGGGATAGTTGAGAAGTTAACTCCGGAAAGAATAATTAATAATTCTATTGATGACATTAAAAGTGGTAAGATTAGAAATAAAAGGGATTTATGGAATATGCTCAAAGAAAACACTCAATTAGACGATAAAAAATTATTAACTACACTTAATTTCTATTTAAAACTAGAAGGCTTTGATAATTTCGGTAAATTGTTCGATAAGAAGAAACTAGAACAAGTTGAGGTAAATTGGTAAAAAAACGGCTCGTTTAGAGGCAAAAAACGAGGGGTATTTTTGTTGAGTTAATATAATTATACCCCCTAAAAGACTATAATTCTTTAGTTTCTTTGATTTGTTCGAATATCTTACGTGGATTAACTTTTGTGTATAACATTGTTGTATTTAGTGAAGAATGTCCTAATAAAACTTGTAATTTTTCAACTGGAACATTTTCATACTCATATAAATAAGTAGATCTGGAATGCCTCAAACTATGTATCTTAATATGTTTGTTTAATGCTTTTTCGCAATACCTTTTAATAATATTATACCTAAACCAATCATACGAATAATGAACATAATCAAATTTCCAATTTTCATCTATTGATGGAATTTTTAACCTTTTTCTACGTTCTCTAATATATTTATCTTCAAAACCAAATTTAAAAATCATAGAGCCGGTAGGTATAGAATACTCATTTAAAACATTCAGTTCTTTTGCATATTGATATAAATCGCTCATTAATTTTTGAGGAATATTAACAACCCTATCTTTACTACCCTTTCCGCTTTTGATTAATGCAACACCATAATTGTTTTGGTTTTGTAACCAGTCAACCCATCTTATATGTCCCCATGAAAATTTTATTATTTCAGAAACTCTTAATCCAGCACCCATATTAAAAATACATCTTATCGCTAAATTATAAGGATAAGGTGCAGATTCGATTATTAGTTTTATTTCTTCCAGTGAAAGTATCTCTGGTAATTTAATTGGCGTTCTTTTTAGCGACGGTATTATTAAATGAAAATCAATATTATTATCATAACAATAATTATTAATCATTACTAATGACGCTCTTTGATATTGGTATTTAAAACGTTTCATTATTGATTTTAAGTTATCCTTATTTAATATTTTATAAGTTCTAAATATTTGTTTAAGCAAATTAACCCTAGTATTAATAGTTCCAATAGCATACTTGGGGACCATCCATACTCTAATATTAGATAGTAGTTCTTGTGTGAGGGCTAATTCATTCATAATTTTTCAAGCACTACAAACTTTATAAACCTTTTCAACATACATATATATGTTGAAGTAACACCTATCTAAAAAAAATAATTTTTTTAACCTGCCATTAGAAATAAATGAGTAGGGGGATGTGACTTGTAGTTCTTTACTACAAAATAAAATAATTATGCGTTTATAGGCTCTATACTCCTCAAATTATAAGGTTTCCATTCCTTAATAGGTTAGTTTATCTTAATATATAATATAAATTATGCGTTTATAGGCTCTATACTCCTCAAATTATAAGGTTTCCATTCCTTAATAGGTGTAATATTAGTATTATTATGATAATGTTATAACATTATATAGAAATAAAGGAAGGTTAAATTTAAATACTTCGACGAGTTCTAATCTGTATGGGAAGCAAGAAAAAGACAAAGGTTGAATCTAAGACGAACGCTAAAGATAAACCTAAAAACAAAAAAAAGAAAAAATGAAATTATTCATCGACGATAAAACTAATGTTTCTGATTATCATATTTATAATAGTCGACACGTAAACCTATTATGTCTTTTATTCCATAATACAATTTTGTAATAGTTGTGTCGACTTCTATATGTTATTTTTTAGTGGTTATAAAGATTTAAATAGTAATTATTCTAATGTATATTATGGAAAAAGACAAATACATTTTATCGTTTGATCAAATAAAAGAATTTTCAGATTTTGGATTTACTGTTGGGGAGCTTAAAAAAAGAGTTGATGAATACAACGAGTTAAATAATATTCGTTGTTATCAAAAACTCGCCGATGAGAATTTATATAAATGTTTAAGAGAGCAAACAGAATGAAAGTAAAAGAATTAATAAAAATGCTATCAAAAATAAATTTAGAATCAGATGTATTTTTTGAAGAAGACGGATGTAATCAAGGAGGAGAATCTGAAATATTTCCTTTAGGATTCAAATGTATGTATGGTGATGATAAAGAACTAACAATAGTTTTGGAGGAAAATTAGAATGAAAACAACAATAACAAAAGAATTCAAATGGTAGGAAGACCACGAAAAAATAAACCCAAGTGCAAGTTTCTAAAGACTAAAACGGGCGAATGCACTTATAAGACGTTTAATAATCATATAAAAGGACTGCCAAAATGCTTATACAAAGATAAAAAAGAATGTCCAATACTTGTTGAAAGGATCAAGTTTGAAGATACTACAGAACTAAATTCCCGGAGCAACAACTAAGACTTGTAGGGACTGCAGGTATATAACACCATCTCTCTTTTTGATAAGCCGATTGGGGCGATGACATAAGAAGGCATATCTTATTAGCTCCATGTTCTGTAGATGTTGTTATAATTTTAAAGTAGTTTAAGCAAAATATATAAAGACCACGATATTAAAAGAAACATGGAACTGAACAAAACATACATTCTACGAATAACAATAGATAATAGGTTACTTACTTATACCGGTAAAATTATTTCTGAAGATGATACTTTTATTACTTTTTTAGATAGATTTGATAAAAAAATTTCTGTGAATAAAAAGAATCTGGAAAGTTATGAAGAGGTGGATAGATGATGGAAAACTCTGATTTTATTAATAATTTATTTAAAAAATACGAACTTTCAAAAGAAGAGGATAAAGAAAAAGTATCTGATATTATAGAAGAGATTGATAATAAAAAGAAAGAAGACACAAAAGTAGAAAAATTAATAACGTCTTTCTTCTCAAGAGTTGATTTAGCGGAACAATTAATCGAGGTTATGCCGATTTATTATGATGATTCTGGTATATGGTGGAGATGGATTTTTATAGATAATAAATGGGACATAATAGATGAGGTTGATTTGATGAATATAGTAACAAATTCATCCTCTGCAAACACAATAAATAGTAAAGAAAGAGGCGAAATATTACAAGCTCTTAAACAAGTATCAAGAAAATATAAACCATTAATTGTTCCTAAAACATGGATTCAATTTCAAAAAGAGGTTGTTGATATAGAGACGGGTGATAGATTTGAGGCGAATAGAAATTACTTCTTTACGTGCCCACTCCCTTTTAAAATAGGTAAGAATGAAGAAACTCCAATAATTGATAAAGTGTTTAGTGAGTGGGTAGGTTGTGAATATGTGTTACAATTAAAACAAATAATGGCTTATTGTATGTTTAAAGATTATCCTTTAGAAAGAATATTTTGTTTTTATGGTGCAGGAAGTAATGGTAAATCTTGTTTTTTATCTTTATTACGTAAATTCTTAGGAGATGAAAATATTACATCTACTGATTTATATTTATTGACTTCTTCCAGGTTTGAAACTGCAAAACTTAGAAATAAATTAGCCTGTATGATGGGAGAAATAGATTTTAATGTGTTAGAAAAAACTCAAATTCTTAAAAGATTAGTATCCGGTAAAGATCCAATTTCTCTTGAATATAAAAATAAGGGTAGTTTAGATTATATTAATTATGCTAAAATAATAATGGCAACAAACAATATTCCAGATACTACTGATAAGACAGATGGATGGTATAGAAGATGGATTATTATTGATTTTCCTAATCGATTCACTGAAAAAAAAGACATATTAGCCGAAATTCCAAAAGTAGAATATGAAAATTTAAGTTTACAATTAATAGGTATTTTAATAGATTTATTAAAAAATAGGGAATTTGATAAAGAAGGAAGTTTAGAAGATAGAAAGAAAAAGTATGAAGATCATAGCAATCCTTTAGATAAATTTTGGAAAGAAAACATAAATGAGGATTTTGATAGTTCAATTTTTAAGCATGATTTTAGGAAAAAACTATCTGATTTTTGCAAAGAAAACCGATTTAGAGAAATTTCTGATAGAACTATAAGTAAATTCATGGAGGAAAAAAATATTAAAACCAGTCAAAAATATGCAACTTGGACTGATGATAGTGGAAAAACACCATTTTTAAGGGTTTGGAATGGCATAAACTGGAAAAATTAACACCATTAACACCTTTAACACCCGTTCCCACTCTATAGCCACATGTGAAGGGTGATATGAAGTGGGTGTTAATCCTGTTAATCCTGTTAATAAGTTAAAAAATGGATAAAACTACTACTAAAAAACAACAACAAGAAGAAATAAGGTTTAGAAAGTCCTGTAGAAATTATGGGTATTATTTAGGCGTTTTTATTTGTAACCCGGAGGATTCAAAATGACACAATATAAAAATAAAGAAACGGGTATTTTATGGGAATTAGTAAAAGTTCAATCTGGAGGTATTTTGTGTTACTGTCCGCAAGTTAATAAAAAGTTTCTTTTTGATAAGAAGTTATTTAAAAAAAATTTTGAAGAAATAAAAATATCTAAATTAAATATGGAGGTTAAACAAAAATGACAGAAAATAATACAAATTGGCTTAATGAAGAATTGGGACAACAATCAACACATACTGATTATGAACAACTCCCAAGTTTGAAATTAACTCCTAATGTAGTCACAGAATTAACTATTGATTTCTCAAAACAGTTTGAGAAATGGTCAGGCGAACAATCCGGTAAAACAATAGTTAAGAAGATCATCCCTGTAACTGTTAACGGAACTAAGATGAATTGGTGGGTTAATGTAGCAAATCCGATTTATAGGGACATTTTAGCTTTAGGCGTTGCAGGAACAAATAAAGTTAAGATACTTCAAACCGGAACTCAAGCTAATACAAGATACGTGATAGTAAAATAAATGCCTTAATTTAGCGTTTTAAAGCATTTTAACAATAGTTTTATGGTTTAAGTGGGGATTTATACCAACCCACGCAATATTTATATAGTAAAAGGATATAATATTAACAATGGAAAAAGAATTAAAAGACAAAATAAACTTATGTATAGGCATTGGAGTATTAATTTTTCTAATAATAGTATCATATTTCTTATACCAAGAAGTTAAACTCAATAAAGAAATATCAGTTAATTGTGGCTTTAATACTGAAAAATGGAGATGTGCATGTTCCAAAGAAGCAATAGACGCATATCATGATAATATAACTTTTGGAATAAAGGAAGACGATCCACTACCAATAAGTCCTTTATTAACAAACTTAAATAAGAGTGTAGAAATTAATCCTTTGTTGTTAAATAAATAGTTAAAAATATAAAGTAGATATACTTAGATTTTTTATGGTTTCACTGATAAAAAACAAAGGCACATATAATCAACGAACTGGAACATATACTTCTCCTACTGGTGCTAAATATTCAATGAACTTAGAGAACGCTAAAAAGATTGGTGCTGTTGTAGTTAATCCATTAGTTAGTGGAAGAAGTTCTTCTGGGAGTGGATCAAGAACTATAACTACTTCTCCTATCGTTTCAATTACAACACAAACTGCAAGTTCAAGTAGTAAATCTAAACCATCATTATTAGACACGCAAAGAGTTAAGGAAATATTACAAAAACAAGAACAAGCTAAATTATCATTATTAACACGTAGACCAACACCACAACAATACGGATTTACTAGAGTATCTTATGGTGCAGGTCAAACAACCCCTAACTTTACAGCCGTCCCAACAAAAGCGTTTAGGGTTATAACAACTGGTGGAACTATTACTATTATAAAGAACGGGCAAACTAGGACATACGCAGGTAATGCATTTATCCCAGAGTTAAACATGACAGCTAACGCGTTTAATAAACAAATAGAAAATCAATATAAAGTATCACGAGGTAATTATAGATTTGATAATGTTTTATATTCTGATCTAAAACAAACAGAACAAAAGAATAGACAACTAGCATTTAATAGAATATTGTCTGAATTAATTAAAGTCCAAAAAACTGATACTAAACCAACAAACAAATATTTAACTTTATTTTTAGGAAATAATAAATTCATAACAGCTTTATCTAAATTAAGAGATGCTGTTACTAACGAGAAATTAAAAAACAATATTACAAAAACATTAGATAAAATGAATAATTATATAGCAAACAGAGCATTAGAATACGGGAATAATATCCCAGAAGAAATAGTTCTAGGTAATGACTATAAAGTAGTTAGAGGTTACTTAAATGATTTATATACAAAAGAGCCAAACTTAAAAGATAAGATAAAAACATTTGCCATAAATCCATATGCAGTAAAAACTTTATCCGGGTTTGCGTTAGGTATCTTAGAAAATCAAGAAGATTTTGTTTATTTGCCTAGAACATTGACTGCTCTTCCAAAGATAGCTAAAGATAAAGATGTTAGAAGAGAAGTATTATCTTCTGTATCAAATAGTTTAAATTTAGCGAAAAATAAAATTTTACGTGGAGACTTATCCTCATTAGCATATGTAGTTGGAGCAATAGGTATCCCAGACATAACAGATTTAGTTACTGACGTTGTTGTAAAATATAGTAAGAAAGGAACATCTAAATTAGTAAGATTATCTCCAAAGTTCTTAGGCGACTTAGATGTAGGAGACGATATTATAGTGCAGGTAGGCAATAGAAAGATAAGTAGGACATTAACGGACTTAGATATAAAGAAAATAAAGTTAGATAACTCTTTAAATTTATTAGATAAAAGAATACTAGATGCTATAAAGTCAGGCAATAGAATTAAAGCAACACAATTATTAAAGGATTATAAAAAGCTAGACCAAATAAGATTAAAGGTAAGTAAGAGTATCCCTAAGATATCGTTAAGAAAACAAGTTATGCTATCTGGTAAAGAAGTAACGGCTATATCTTCCCAAGCGGATCAGTTACTAACATCAATTAGAAAAAAGATATTAATAAGAAAACCAATTCCGAATGAATCCTCATTTAATATAATTACTAAAAACCTATTAAAGAAGTTTGATAATGGAACAATAAAAGTGAATGAACTAATTCAGTTAGATATGCTAATTAAAAAACAAGGAGCAAAGGGATTATTAGAGACATCTTTCTTTGCTGATCCTTCTGGAATTATAAGACCGTCAAGATTAGGGAAAGAAAGTTCTCAGAAGATAGCAACATTAAAAGATTTAATTACTGGGAATATTACTTTCAAACGTCAAAGGCCACAAATCCTATTATTCATGAATGCAGAAATAGAGAAATTCCCATCATTCTTAAAAGACGTAGAAATAAAATTAAAGAAAAACATCCCATTAACAGAACTAGAACAAGCTAAATTATTAAAATGGCAATTAACAAATTCTGGAAAGTTTAAACCAGTAGGTTTTTTAACTAGAGAGAATGAGATAACAATTCCGGCAGGTAATTTAATTAAAAGAAATAAAGTAGTCGGTAAAGTTACTTCTAAAGGTAGGGTTATTAATCTAGTTCAAACTGAAATATATAATCCATCTCCTAGTATAAAAAAAGCATTGAATGATTTACAAAAAGGGAAGTTATCTAAACAACAAATAGATACGTTAAATAAAATATTATATAAAGAAACAAATATAAATTATGGATTAAGTTCTTCAAAACTTCCAATTACAAAACCTTATTTATCTGTGAACAGAGTTGCATATAGTGCAAGTAGTCTTTTAAGAAAATTACTACCAAACATTAATAGATACTCTTTAACTAATTATATAAAAACTAACGGTAAAAGTATAACACAATCATATAAACCAAATATGATAAGAAGAATAACTTCCGTGTCTCCTAAAAGAACACCATCGACACAAAAATATTATCCTGTAAAATCTCCAAAGACTTCTATAAAAAGCATTACAAAAACTACTAGAAGAGTTTTAATTCCTACGTATAGATATCCAATGGTTATAGGTATGTATGAGAAATTAAATAAAGGGTTTGTGTCTAACTTACAAGTAGGAACAAATAAATTTAAAATATTAAACAGAAGAGCTTTGAGTTTTAATAGAACTTTAAATTTAAGTGCTTATAATTTACTTAATAGTAAATCTAAACTTGCCGTAATATTTTCTGACATGAAGAGGTATCCTATTTCTATTATAAAAAGAAAGATATCAATACCAGATAATTACTTTATAAGAAAAATTGATAAACTTAAATTGTATTACGATAACAATAAAAAGATATTTTATCTAATAAAGAAATAAAAAACATAGATTTAAATAATTAAACCATTAAGTTTTAATGTATGGGATTATTTGATTTTTTGAAACGTAAGAAAATTGTTGAGCCTGTTATTGAAGAAGTTTCACAAGACTTAGATCTTAAAAAATTCATAGATAAAGAATGTGAATTATGTAAAAAAACTATTGGGCTTGAACATTATTCTAAACAACAGGGAAAATATTTTCATAAGAAGTGTTACAAGAACGCTTTAGCACAAGTTCGTAACAGTGGTGTAGTAGTAAAGTAAAAGTATATAAATTACATAGACATATATTTTATATGAAAAATAATAATATTTTTACATATTGTTTGTTATTACTAGTTTTATTAATAACATTTGGTAGTTGTGTCCCTCCTGTTACTACTGTAGAATATTTTCCGGAGGGTTATTCTGTAATAGAAGCACAACACTCACAATTAAAAATAAATGAAAGTTTTACTTATAACTTTATTTTATACAATTCTTCAAATGGTATTAGTTTGGATAATTCTACAGGAATAATATGTAGAATGTTTATAGCTAATTCTTCCGGAGATTTAGTTTTCCAAAAAAATATTACATATACAATAAATGGTTATTGGAATGTAGTTATTCCAGACGGAGTATTATCTAAAAGAGGATATTATAATTATGGTGTTGATTGTGAAGATGGTAAAGGTGGAGCATTAGCTGGTAGTTTATATGTTACAGAAAATGGTAATGATTATAACGAATATACAGCAGGAGTTATAATAGGCCTATTAGTATTTTTTTGTTTTTTATTTTTTGGATTATTCCAGTTAACACATAAAGTTAATTTTGAACAATGGCATAATAAGATAATGAGACAGTATGAAACTAGAAATTTTATTAAGTTTGTATTAGGATCTATTATTTATGTAGTAATGAAAAACTCATACGTTTTATATTATTTAATTGGATTTCCAATAATATCTCTAATTAATGAACTAGCGTTCACATTTAATATCGAAAGTTTAATATTATTCGCTCCTACATTATCATTCATTTATACTTTTGGAGTAATAATTTTAGGTGCAGTATTCTTTTCAAATGTTCAAGAGTGGGTAATGGATATTATTAAAGAAATTTCAGATATGAAATGGGGGTTTAAATCATGATAAGCTATCCTGTAAGAATAAGTAACGATGCGATGGAGTTCTTAAAAAAGATTAAAACCAATAGAATCAGAGTCGGGACAGAAGAAAGGCCAATAAGTTTTATAGACGCCGTTGATTTATTAGTCAAATTCTTTAAACTTAATAACGATCAGTATTTAAGATATTTAAAAATGGAGAACAAAAAAGATGGATCTTAGACAGTATGGTAGTATCGGAGCAATAATATTTAGCATGTTTGCGATATTCGTATCCGGTTTATTTTTTGGAGTTACATATTACATAATGGATATAACAGAATCATCGTTTCAAACGTTAGATTGTCAAATATCAGATAACGTTTATTTTGATACGTGTCAAGAGATGTTCGACTTATCCATATATCCATTTTTAGCATTAAGAGAAATATTAGTTTGGGTTAGTTACTTTTTCATATTTGCGTTGGTTATCGGTTTATTAGTTCTAGGTTATCAGTCCGGAAGAAGTCCCGCTTTAATCGGAGTTCTAGTAGTAGCTATAGTTATTGTGACTTATCTAGCTATTGAAGTTAGTAATATTTATAGAATAATGCTAGAGAATGCAACATTTGTAGCTATCATGCAGCCGTTTAATGTGTATAATAGTATTATGCTTTATTTCCCATGGTTTATGTTTTTCGTATCCGCATTTTCATTATTAATATCAATAGTAAATTATCAAAGGTCTCCAGTTAATCAAGTAACATCTGGAGATTTGGATTACTAAAAATGAGAAAGGACCAAATTCAATTATTAATTAAGAAACATATAAAATTATTACTACTTAATAAAAAATATTGTAGTAGATCAACAAAAACAAAGTATTCACAGATAGCAAGCGAGTTATTTTTTGTATTAGAAGATTTAAACCGTTCTAAGTTATATGCTAAAAAGAATTTAACTAAACGTATCAGTTATTATATTAAAAGTTTGAAGTATACAAGTAAACATACTTTAGACAGAAAAACGCCTTTAATTAAAGAACTAAAATACGTGTTATCTAAGTTCTAATGATAGATTTAAATAATTGCTATCATTATAAATATCATGGGAATTAATAGGTTAAGGGATTATAACAGGATAGCAAACGCTATTAATAAAAGGTATGAAGTTTGGAATACTCTTAAGAAAAAAGATTTAACATTAAATAAAGAAGTAGTTAATAGTGTATTAAAAGAATATAGATTTTTAATTAAAACCTTAGAGGAGAAAAATGAATAAATTAAGTGCCAGAGTTAACGCATTAGTTAATGAGTATTATCCTAATTCGTGTAGCTTAGATAAACAAAAGTTAATTAATTATTCAGAAAAATATAGAGCTATATTTAACGAAGAACTACAAACTAAAAAAGAAGTTCTACATAAAAAATTAACAGAGATACAAGACAAAATAAATAATGTAAGGAAATCATTAAAATGAATAAATCTTTTATTTGGATTGTTGGAGTGTTATTACTATTAAGTTTAGTTAGTGCAGAACTACAAACAATAGGAACAAAAACAAGTATTAGTCCATTCGGTAATAAAAAAATAATTTTAGAATCTATTACTGATGAAAAGATAAACAAAGATTCGTTTATGTTATCTGAAAAAAGTTTAGATTTGCCTGTTGTAAGGATTTCTAAAACTTTTTTATGGGTTGAAACAGACAAAATCGCAGAATATAAAATAATAAGAAACGATGTGTCAATTGTTAATGCAGAGACTTATGGTAAAGCTGTTTTATATCAAGATGGTAAGTTATTTGACGACGCAGAATTTAAAGATTTGAAAGGACGATTAAAGGAAATAGTTAGTTTCCAATATTATATAAAACAAAATATAAGTTATGTTATACAAGAGCCAGCAACTTATAAAACTCAATGTGTAAAAACTAATTCTACAAATCTAACTAAAGGCAGTTTATTGGAGACTTGTTATGAGGTAGTTGATACATATAAAGATGTTACAAAATATAAAGAGGAATGGGTTAAGTATAATTATGAGACTTTAAAATCTGGCGAGTATGAATGGTTGTTAAAAGGACAAAGAAAAGCTAAC
>CAYXGK010000009.1:0-15684 GCA_964464565.1 uncultured Muribaculaceae bacterium
GGATTGCTCTTCCTACTGAGCTACAAGGACATACATGTATTATATAACAAAAACACATCTAATTCTATTTAAATGTGTCTGTTAATAATATATATATTGGAATAGCTTTAGCTAAAACTTTAAAGTTAACTAATGATTTAAATTTTATTAACAATTCAAAAGTACCTATTCCCTTATCAATTAGTGATACTAATAAAGATTCTTTATATTTAGGAATAGTTGGTACAACAGGAAACATGTGTTTTACAATTATATCTTTTTCTATATCATTTAATTTAAACGAATTTAATGCATTATATAATGCTATATTATAATGAGTAAACGTTAATTTAATTGAATCTTTAGCCAAACTTTTTCCACCTGTATTTGAATAATAAAAGTCGTGTAACATTCCACCTCTTGCAACAGAAACATAATCAAGATTATATTTTTTTGCAATATTATACGAATAATATGCAATCTTAATAGAATGGTCTAACTTCTTTTTCCCATGATGTATTGTTGATTGTGTTCTAATAAAATATTTATTTTTTAATATAGGTTCTACTATATTCATAAAGTCTATATCATTGTATATGTGTTCCATAAATTATCTCTTCCTTATTTTTAATGACAATATAAATATTATCACATTATAAGAAATTAGTCCATATTTTTAAATATTTCCATTGCTTTTTACTATAGTTGTTGTAAAATTATTTACATTTAATAATTTATGCACTTGATTTAATTTTTCATAGTTTAAATCTAAAATATCAGAATACATATTTTCCATTGTTTTGTTATATTCTATAATATAATCTTCTATAATTGAGTTAATAGTAGAATGATTTTCAAAAGCATATATTAAAGAACTTATATATTTTTTCTTTTGTCTATTGAAGAATTCTTCACTTATTTTTAATTTGTTTAGAATTAGCTTAATAGCATCTTTTAGTTCATCATACTTTTTAGTTTTTGTGCTTAATATAATTAATATATGTTTATCTGTAAACATCATATCAAATGATAGACCATATGAAAGTAAACCATCTTCTAAAGACTGTATAAAAAAGTCGGATTTTTTTCCAAAGTTTTCTTCAAAAATCATATCTATATAGTATTCTAATATGTTTTGATCTAAATTGAATTTATTAGGTATTTTAATTGAAAACGAAAATAAAGGTATATCTACATTCATATTTATTATTTCTTCTTCTAAATAGACATTATCTGGTTCAGAAACAGAATTTAATTCATACTCTACTCTTTTTAAATTCTTGCTGTTTTGATTGTTTTCAATAATACGCATAGTATCATCTACATCAATATTTCCACTTACTACTATAGTCATATTGTTTGTAGAATAAAATGTATTATAACAATCATAAAGCATTTCTTTAGTTATTTCATTTATAGTTTCTACAGTACCACCTATATCATATTTTATATTATGATTATGCATTAAGTTATATAAACTTTTTGTTAATAACACATGATTAGGATTATCATTATACATATTTAATTCTTGCTCAATAATACCCTTTTCTTTTTCTACATTTGAATCTGTAAAATAAGGTTCTTGAACAAAATCAATCAAATAATTTAAATTGTTTTCATAATTATTGCTTCCTTCTATGTAATAACAGGTTTGAACAAATGATGTATATGCATTTGAATCGGTTCCTGATTTAGAAAAATATTCCATAGGTTCTTCTTTGGTTTCTGATTCAAATAATTTATGTTCCAAGAAATGTGCAATACCTAACGGATATTTTTTGTATTCTAAATTTCCCTTAATTTTAAAATCATTATAAATACTTCCATATTTTGTAAAAAAAGAAGCTTTATATTCATTAGTATTTGTAGTTTTATAAATAAATACATTTAATCCATTATCTAATACTTTATGATAAATGTATTCATCTAATTTTTTTATTTCTATTTTATTCATTTATATCACCATATAACAATATAGAATCTATATTTACCTTCTTATTAAAATTCTTTATATCTAATATAGATACACTATTAAGTTTATTTATTTTATCTTCTATAGTCATATTGTCGCCCTTTATTTCTCTATTTAAATAAAAATTAATAATTCCACTTTGGTTATATTCTAAACTCTTTAAATCAGTAGTCATAATCATCTTAGCAGTATTTAAATCCTCATCAGTTATGTTATTCATATCTGATATACAAAACTTCATTAATTCAAGAGTTTTTTCGTAATTATTAACGTCTATTCCTGCTTCTAAAACAGCAGTTTGATAATCTTCTCTATAAATACTAGTGTAATATGCTAGTGAATTTTCTTCTCTTATTACTCTAAATAATTTAGATGATATACCACTTCCAAGTACTGCTCCATATAACACACTTATTTCTAATTCTTTTTTCAGGTCATAATCTATAGGTTTTAATGCAACTAGTAACTTAGCTTGGCTAAGTTCTTTTTCTTTTTCTTTATATTCTTTTATTTTAATGTCTTTATATTTATAATATGAACTCTTTTTATGTCTAACATTAGTTTTAAACATATCTTTAAAGAAATCAATATATAACTTGCTATTAATATCTCCTACAACAAATATATCTACTTGATCATTAGAAAAAACATCGTTGTAGTATTCTTCTATTTGTTCTGGTGTAATACTATCTAATTCATCAACATATCCATATTTACTCGGAAACTTAGTATTTAATTTTTTTGACATTAAATTTCTAGCATATATTCTTTTATTTTCTTTTAAAGATATAAGTTTAGTTTTTATTAATTCTTTTATCTTATTATTTGTACTTAAATCATCGAAAATTGGATTAAATAAAATTTCTTTAAATAATTTTAAAGATTCGATTTCTTGATTGTTTTGAGTATATTTTGGATGTAAAAACTTTATTTCAATAGATGAATTTTTATATTTAGAATTTTCATAGTCAATATTACTATTAATTATTAAAGAGTATAAATCTTCTTTTTTTTCTAATAATGATTTATAATCATACTTTTTAGTTCTATAAGTTAATAAAAAAAATAAAAAAGAATTAAGAGTAGCTTCTTTCTTTGATAGTTTTCTTCTAAAGTTTATTGTTATTTTTATACTTTTAAAGTTATTAGATTTTATTGTGTGCAGCACAAAATTGTTAATTTTTGTCTTGTTATATTCCATATTGCCCTCCTATAGTTTTAATGAAGAATCTAATGCGAGTTTAATCATTACATTAAGTGATTTTTCTCTTTGTTCACTAGTTAAATTTAAATCATGATTAATAGAATCACTTACCGTAATTATTGCTGATGCATGCTTATTTAAATATAATGCATTATAAAATAAAGCGAACGTTTCCATTTCTACACCAATTAGATCATATTTATTAATAAACTCATTATTTAACTTTTCTCTATAAAAAACATCACTACAATGAATGTTACCCTTCATTATAGTTATACTATTTTCTAATGCAGTTTCTTCTATTATTTTTGTTAAATATTTTGAAGATTCGACAATATCTAATTCATAATTATTTAATACTTTAGCATATGTAGATTCGCTACAACTATTATCAACTAATATTACATCTTTTAAATTTAAATCCTTGTAAGCTCCACAAGTACCAATTCTAATAATATAATCGACATTATAATGTTTATATAACTCGTATGAATAAATTCCAATAGATGGGTTACCCATACCAGAACCAATTACTGATACTCTTTTTCCTTTATAATATCCAGTATATCCTAACATGTTTCTAACATTATTTATTTCTTTACAATCAGTTAAATAATTTGTTGCAATATATTTTGCTCTAAGTGGATCTCCTGGCATTAATACTATATTTGATATGTCTTCTTTATTAAATTCTAAATGTGGTGTCATAAATTCTCCTTATATAAATATAATAACATTTATAAAAAAAGAATACAAATAATTATTTATTTGTAAACACTATTTTATATACTTCTTTGTATTCTTTAACTAAATGAAATTTCATGTTTTTCTTTAAATAATCAGGTAATTCATCAAGATCTTTTGAGTTAGAAAAAGGTATTATTATTTCTTTTATACGACTTCTATTGGCACCTAATACTTTTTCTTTTAACCCACCTATTGCAAGAACATTACCTCTTAGTGTAATTTCTCCTGTCATTGCTATATCTTTATCTATAGCCTTATTAGTAAAAGCACTTATTAATGCAGTTGTTAATGTTATACCTGCACTAGGCCCTTCTTTAGGGGTTGAACCTTCTGGTACATGTATATGTATATCGCTATTAGATAAAAGGCTATTATCTATTTTAAATTCTTTATGATGACTTTTAATATAACTTAAAGCTATTTGAGCTGATTCTTTCATTACGTTACCTAAAGAACCGGTTAATACTAAATTACCTTTACCTTCATAGAAAGTGATTTCAATTGGAAGAATATCTCCGCCAAAATCAGTATAAGCTAAACCAGTTGCTACACCAACTTCTTTTTTACTATCTTTTTCTCCAAATGAGTATTTCTTCTTACCTAAATATTTTTCAATATCTGATTGCTTTATAATACCCGCTTCGTATTTATTTTCTAAAATTAAAGTTGCTATTTTTCTTAAAATTGTTGCTATATTTCTTTCTAATTCTCTTACACCAGCTTCTCTAGTGTAATCTCTTATAATTGTTAATATACTTTTACTATCAAAGTCTATCTTTTTTGTTAAACCGTGTTCTTCTAATTCTCTTGGAATTAAATGTTTTTTAGCAATATCTTGTTTTTCAAATTCAGTATAGCCTGATAAATTTATTATTTCTAATCTATCTCTTAATGGCTCTGGTATATCATATAAATAATTAGCGGTTAGAATAAAAAACACATTCGATAGATCATATTCTTCATCTATATAATTATCATAAAAATATTTATTTTGTTCTTTGTCTAATACTTCAAGTAATGCACTAGCGGGGTCTCCCCTGTAATCTCTAGTCATTTTATCTATTTCATCTATTAAAAATACAGGATTAGATGTCTTTGCCTTTTTCATTGCTGATATTATTCTACCAGGATTTGAACCTATGTAAGTTCTTCTATGGCCAATTATATCTGCTTCATCTCTTATTCCGCCTACTGAAATTTTAACAAAATTTCTATCTATTGCATCAGCAATTGATTTTGCAAGTGTAGTTTTTCCTACTCCTGGTGGACCAACTAAACATATAATAGGTGTTTTAAGATCTTTACTCATTTGTTTAACTGCTAAAAATTCTATTATTCTTTGTTTAACATTTTCTAATCCTGCATGAGTATCATCTAAAGACTTTCTAACCTTTTTTAAATCTGTTTCTTCTTTTGAATATTCATTCCAAGGTAAAGATAGCATCCAATCAATATAATCTTTTGTCATTCCCATCTCAGGCGAATTAGGATTCATTAAATCATATCTATCTAATTCATTTGATAATCTAGCCTTAATTTTATCATTAGCATTTAATTCTTTTATTTTTATTCTTAAACCATCTATTTCGTCATCTTTTGCATTTTTATCCCCTAGTTCTTCTTTTATTATTCTAATTTTTTCTCTTAATATAAATTCTTTTTGTGATTTATCTAATACTTCACTTAACTTTATCTCAATTTTTTGTTCTATATCTAATATTTCTTCTTCTTTTCTTATATCCTCTATTATCATTATAGTTCTAGTATAAGGATTAGGAGTTACTAAATATTCAAGTTTTCTATCTAAAGACATTGGTAAGTAATTAGCCACTAAATCTGCTATCTTAGAAATACTGGTTTCATTATTAATTATTCCAAGTATACTATTGCTTAAATATGGTGCTTTAGATAAATAATTATCTAAATCTACATATATCTTTCTAATTAAAGCTTTTTCATCTTTAGGTGAGAAAGCAAATTGAGTAGTGGGTCTTATATTTGCCATTAAGAAAGTATCTTCTTTATAATATTTTTCTACACTTACTCTTTTTATGCCCTCTATTACTATTCTAGTTGTTGTTTCATTAATTGCTACATTAATCTTTATTTTACCAACTGTTGCTATATTTGGTAAATTGTTATAATCTAGTGTTTCTTCTAAGGGGTCTATTGGAGAAACAATCAATATTTCACCATTATGTTTTTCTTCTGCATTTTTTATTAATTTTCTATCTATATCGCTTTTAATATCTATTCTAACTTCACAGTTTGGAAGTAATATTTCACCTTTAAATATAATAACCGGTAAAAAATTCATAGTACCTCCTTTAAAATATTTAAGTGTTATTATAAAAGAAAAAGTATCATTTGTCTATCTAAAACGATACTTTTATTTATTAATTATTTTCTTTTAAGAAGTTTATAACTTTTCTATATCTAAGTTCGCCTTCTAAGTGTTCAAACCCACCCATTGCTTGCTTAATATCTTCTTTTGGCATTTGATACATCTTAACCATATTTTCTAATTCATCATCAACTTCTTTTGGTGTTACAGTAATATTTTCTATTTCAATTATTTCATTTAAGAACAATCTATATCTTACTGATTTTTCTGCCTCAGGAGTTAATTGTTCTTTTAATTTATCCATAGTCATCTTAGTAAACTCTAAATATTGATCTAAAGATATTCCTTGCATCTTTAATCTTTCTTCATAGTTAGATAACATTCTTTGAATTTCATCTTCGATTAATTCTTGTGGAACTTCTACTTCAACATTTTTATTTATTTCTTCAAGAATTAAATCTACCCTTTTGTTTTCACATTCTAAATCTTTAGCTTCGGTTAGATTTTTCTCTACTCTATTAAATAACTCTTCTTTAGTATTAACTCCATCCATAGCTAAATCTAATATAAATTCTTCATTTAATTCTGGAATTTCTTTTGTTTTAATTTCATGAAGATGAACTTTAAATACAACTTCAGCTCCTTTTAAATTGTCAGCCGGATAATCTTCTGGAAATTTAACAGTGATATCTTTATTTGTTTCTTTTTCCATTCCAATTAATTGTTCTTCAAAGCCGGGTATAAAAGTATTACTTCCTATTTCTAGTGGGAAGTTTTCTCCTTTACCACCTTCAAAAGGCACTCCATCTTTAAATCCTTCAAAATCAATTATAGCAGTATTTCCATTTTCTACTTTACCATCTTTTAATACTATTTCTGCATATTGTTTTCTTAAATTTTCTATTTCATTTTCTACATCTTTTTTTGGAACTTCAAATTTTTCTTTTTTAATTTTTAAATCTTTATATTTTTTTATTTTTATTTCTGGAGCTTCAGTTACAGTAAAAACTAATTCCAATTCTAAATCATCAATGTGTTTAATGTCTACTTTAGGTTGTATTATAGGTTTTAAATTTTGTTCTTCTATTTTAGTATATGCGTTAGGCATAGCTTCATTAACTGCATCCATAAATAAAGATTCTATTCCATATTTTTTTACATATACTTTTTTTGGAACACTACCTTTTCTAAAACCATCTACTTTAACATTTTTAACATTCTTTTTAAATGATTTATTTAATGCATCTTCCCACTCTTTACCTTCTATTTTTACTGTTATTTCGTGAACATTTTTCATATTTCCTCCTAATTATTAATAGAATATTATTTAATTTCTAGTATTTCTATATCGTATTTACCGTTTGGACTATCTACTGTAGCAACCATTCCTGATTTTTTACCCAAAATAGCTTTTGCTATTGGTGATTCATTTGATATTTTATTTTCAAATGGATCAGCTTCTATAGAACCTACTATTTTAAAAGTATCTACTTCTTCATCTTCTAAGTATTTAATTTCAACTGTAGAACCTATTCTAATCTTATCTGTGCCTTTTTCTTCAATAATAGTGGCATTGTCCACCATATATTCTAACTCTTTTATTCTGGCCTCTAAAATACCTTGTTCTTCTCTTGCTGCATGGTATTCTGCATTCTCAGATAAATCTCCTAATTCTTTTGCTTCCTTAATTGCTTTTATAACTTCTGGGCGCTTTTCTTGTTTTAAAACAGTTAATTCTGCTTGTAATTCCTCTAAACCTTCTTTTGTAAGAAAAATCTCTTTTTTATTAGTCATTATTAATCCTCTCCGTTCTTAATTCTATACATATTACTATGAATTCAATTTGTTGTCAACTTGAAAACTCACTCTCATAATATCATATTTATTTACATTTTTATCACATTTTATTTTTATTATTTGTTGTGGATGATTTGCCTTGTCAATAAACAAATCATTTTCTTTAATATATTCTATTTTTAAATTAAATCTAATAGTATTTGGGCCAAATATTGTAACAACATCGCCAACTTTAAAATAATTTCTCTGTTCTAAAGTTATCTCATTACCATCATAATCTAAGACTATTGCTAGAAAGTCCTTATTTGACATTTCATTTCTTCCTAGATAGTATTGACCTTCTACCGATGGTTTTTCTTTAAAAAATTGAGGAATTGCTTCCCTATTCGCACATCTATATAATTCATATTCTTCTTCATCTATTATATTGTCTAGTTTGTTCATATAATAGTCATCTATTATTTTTCTATAAATATTTAATACAGTTGCAATGTAATATACAGATCGCATTCTACCTTCAATTTTAAAAGATCTTACTCCTAAATCAATCAATTCTTTAATATAAGTTACCATAGATAAATCTTTAACTGCCATAGAAAATGGAATATCAGATACTTTTTGTTTATTTGAATCAAATAAATCAAAATCCCACCTACATATTTGACTACATCCACCTCTATTTGAATCCCTATTTGTTAAATAATTAGATAAAACACATCTTCCACTATAACCAACACACATAGCTCCATGTATAAATGTTTCTATTTCAACATTTGATTCTTGTTTAATTCTTTTCATATCTACTTGTGATGCTTCTCTTGCTAATACGATTCTATTTACTCCCAAACTTTCCCATACTTTGAACGCTTCTTGATTTAGGGTAGATTGTTGAGTACTTAAATGAATTTCAAAATCTAGATTTAGTTTTCTGACTATATCTATAATTAATGGATCAGATATTATTATAGCATCGACTTTAGCGTTATTTAATTCTATTAAATAATCTTCTAATCCCTTTATATCTTCATCGTGAAATATTATATTTACTGTTACATATATTCTTTTATTATAGCTATGAACATACTTTGATGCTTCTTTTATTTCGTCAATTGACAAATTCTTTGCATTAGCCCTAAGACTATAATCTCTTCCACCAAGGTATACAGCATCTGCACCATACATTATTGCCCATTTAACTTTCTCTAAATCTCCAGCTGGAGCAAGTAATTCTACCTTATTCATTTTTCACCTTATATATAGTTTCTTTATATAAAAAACCTTTATTTTTAGACTTTCTATTTGTGTTTCCTATATAACTTTTTACTATTTCAATAAACTCTTCATTATCGTGTAACAGCCCATTTAAAATTATATAATCAATGTCTTTTAAATTATCTTTTTCCTCTATTGCATCTATTAAATCTTCAAGAATGTAAGTGTTATTATATTTTTCATATATAGGATAATATTTATCTCTTTCTTTTTCATATAAGTAATATGTATCATCAGTCTTTTCTTTATTTATATGGATAAAATAATTAGTAAGTAATTCTCTAGCAGATTCAAACATAGGTAAATAACCATATAAATATACAAATATATTAGTGTTGGTATTTTTCTTTATATTAATAAAATCATCTAATGTTAGTTCTGTAGATAATACGGCACCTTTTATATTTTTTTTAGTCCAAAAATTAATTGTATTTGAATTTGTTATATGGTGCATTTGATTCCATATTAAATTTATATTAAAATCTTTTGCTACATTTATAATACCTATATCATCAAACATAACACCTTTTATATTGAGTCTACTTAATCTTTCAATAATTGGTTTTAACTTATCCATTTCATCTGTGTAAAGTGGTTTGTTAATCGATATGTAAAGTTCTTTGTCTATACTTTTTGATAATTCTTCAATTTCTACTATATCTAAATCATAACTTGTATATACACTATAATCTTTTAAACCAATTATAAAACCATCTACATTAAGTTTTATTAATTCATTTAAGTTTTCCCTATCAATAGGAATTGTTAATATCTTAGACATTTTTTCTTCTGGATACCGACAATCCATCTCCTACTTTATAAAACTTAGTTTCAAATTCTTTATGATCTTTTATAAATTCTATATAACTTTTTATTTTTGCTACTAAACTTCTAAGTCTTTTCTTTTCAATTTTTTCTTTAGATTCTACTAAACCATGGAATGAAATATTATCTGTTATTATAGTTCCATCTCTATTTAATTTACTTGAATATTTTTCAAAGAACTCTTTATATTTTCCTTTGGCTGCATCAATAAATATTAAATCAAATTTACCATCTATATTTATTGTTAGTGCATCTGCTAAAAGTAATGTAATTCTATCTTCAAGATTAAAAGCTTTTATATTCTTTAAGGCTTCTAAATATCTAGTTTCATCTTTTTCAATAGTAACAACACTTATCTCTTCATTAACTAACGCCATATTAATAGCAGAATATCCTATTGCAGATCCTATTTCTAATATTGTTTTAATATTATTTTGTTCAATATACCTTGTTATAAAATTTAACGACTGTTTCTCTATTATAGGTATATTATATTCCTCTGCATATTTTTCTAAATCTTTCATGTTATTCACATTTCTCCTTTGATAATTATAAGACGAGTATTACTCGCCTTTTTCATTAAATTTATTTAATAGTTCTTCTAAAGTTTTTGTTTCTTTTTCATCTTTAATTTGATATATTTTACCAGATTTATCATATATTGCAGCATATGCATTTATTGAATCATCTTTATCTTTTTTATTGTCTGTATATACTATGTAATTTTTGTTGGTTTCATCTGATGATATTGTAAATAATACATCGTATTTAATTATTTTTTTATCTTTGTTTTCTATTTCAATTGTTGTTTTTGCCATCTCTTCTCCTATCTAAATAACCCTGTAATATAAAAGAAGCTGCAAGTTTATCTATTACTTTTTTTCTCTTTTTTCTACTTAAATCGGCTTCAATTAATATTTTAGTTGCTTCTCTAGTAGTAAGACGTTCATCTTCTAATATAATATCCATATTTAAATATTCTTGTAATTTTTCTTTAAATAATAACGTTTCTTCTGCTCTTTTTCCAATTGTATCATCCATATTTATTGGGTATCCCAATATTACTTCATCTACATTTTTTTCAACTATAATATTCTTTATTTCTTCAAATAATTTTGTATAATCAAATTCGTATCTTAATACTTTAAGTGATGAAGCAATCATTTTAGTTGAATCACTTATAGATAAACCGATAGTCTTTGTACCAAAATCCAACCCTAATGCTCTCATTTAGATAAATACTTTCTTAAAAGTAATTCAACTATCATGCTTCTATCTAATTTCATTATCTTTTTTCTTGCATTATTGTTGCTTGATATATATCCTGGATCTCCACTCATTAAATAACCGACAATCTGATTAATTGGATTATATCCAATTTCTTTTAAGCTTATCATTACTTCATCTAATGTATCTTCAATTAGCCTATCATTTAAACTATCTACATCGAAAACTTTAGTATCTTCCATTTCATCACCACCAATTAAATTATATCATTTTTAGATGTTTTTTTCAATATCGCTTAAAATAGTATCTAGCATAGAAATATCGGTTCCTCCACCTTGTCCAAATGTTTTAGAACCACCACCATTACCATTTGATTTTATAGAAGCATCTTTAATTAAACTTCCTGAATCTAATTCTACATTTGATTTTGAAATAAAGTTAACATTATTATCTTTAACATTTGCAATAAATATAAAACCTTTTTGCATTTCATTAAATATATTATCTATTATAGTTTTAAGTACATTTATTTCATATCCATCTACTCTTTTTATTAAATATTTATATTCTTTTTCTTTAATATCTTTAGTAAAATCAGATAAATCTTTTAGAGCTTTTTGTTCTAACTCTATATTATAAATCTTCTCTAAGTTCTTAACTCTATCTTTTACATAGTCTAATTCTTTTCTATTATATATTACATCTTTATATGAGGATGGAACGCTATTATCAACGTTTAAATAAAATTCTAAAGTTATTCCTTTTTCACTAGCTTCATTAATTAAACTCTTTGCTTTTTCTAATAGTTTAATCATATCTTCATTATATGGCTTAATTGCTTCATATAATTCATTTTCAATATTTTTATCAGTTGCTGCGAATACTCTATATGTATTAGCTCCTATTGTTTCTACTTTTGCTATTGCGAATTTATTAATAGAAGAAGTATTTTTAACGTGTGTTCCACCACATAATTCCATAGATGAGGAAATAGTAATTACTCTAACTATATCTTGATATTTATCTTTAAATAAAGCAACAGCACCATCATTAATAGCATCATCTAATGATTTAGATTCTATAATTGTATCAGTATTATTAATGATCATTTCATTAACTTGATTTTCAATTTGAATAATTTCTTCGTCACTTATTTTACCTTCGTATAAAAAATCAAATCTTATCTCATGTTCATCTATCTTTGATCCTGCTTGATCTATATTTGCATTTAAAACATCTTTTAACGCTTTATGTAATAAGTGGGTTGCACTATGATTTTTCTCAATTGATTTTCTTCTAGAATCATTTATTTTAGCAGTAACTATATCTCCTAATTTAATACTTCCTTCATGTATATTTACCATATGTAAGTGTTGATGATTAGGTGCTTCAATAGTATCTACTACTTCTAGTTTTAAATCATCGTTAAACATTATTCCGGTATCTCCTACTTGACCACCCTTTTGTGCATAAAATGGAGTATTATTTAATACAACATATCCAACGTCATTTAATTCATTTACTTCTTTATTATCTTTAAACAAACCTATTACTTCAGTTTTTGTTTCATAAGTATCATAACCAATAAAAGTAGATTCTTTTTTAAAATTTAAAAGGTCAGGATTTTGAAGATTCATACTTTCTTCTACTTTTCTAGATTTCCTTGCAAGTTCTCTTTGTCTATTCATACATTGTTCGAATTCTTCTTTAGATGTACTAAATCCTTTTTCAACTAAACACTCTAAGGTTAATTCAAAAGGGAATCCATAAGTATCATATAATTTAAATACTAATTCTCCTGATACATCATTACTTTTAGATTCGTTCATTATTTCTTCAAGTCTTTTTTCTCCAAGTTCCAATGTTTTATCAAATAAAATTTCTTCTCTATGAACTAAATCTTTAATGTGATCTTTCTTAGTTTCTAAATTAGAGTATACATCTCCCATTATATTTACTACATCATCCACTAATTTATATAAGAAAGATCCTTCAATGTCTATTTTTTTTCCACATCTATATGCTCTTCTTAGTAATCTTCTAAGTACATACCCTCTTCCTTCATTAGAAAAAGTAGCTCCATCAGATATAGCAAAAGTAATAGTTCTTATATGATCCGCTATTATTCTAAAATTAACATCATTTAAATACGGCTTATTTGACAATTTTGAAATTGATTCTATTATTGGAATAAATAAATCAGTATCATAACTGGAAGTCTTATTTTGAAGAATACAAGACATTCTCTCTAAACCCATACCAGTATCTATGTTTTTATTTGGCAATTCTTCATAATTAGATCTTTCTACTCCATCTTTAGCATTATACATACTAAAAACATTATTCCATATTTCAACATATCTGCCATTTGAAATATCATTAGATAATAATTTAATGCCTAATTTATTTGGATCAAATTCTTCTCCTCTATCAAAAAATATTTCAGAATCAGGTCCACAAGGCCCTTCTCCTATATACCAAAAATTAGTATCTAACTCTATAATATGAGATTCATCCACTCCTAAGTTTAACCATATATCTTTTGTTTCTATATCATTGGTATATATAGTAAAGTATAGTTTTTCTTTATCAAATTTAAAATAATTTGTAAGTAGATCAAATGCCATTTCTAAAGCTTCTTCTTTAAAATAATCTCCTACTGAGAAATTTCCTAACATTTCAAAAAAAGTATGATGAGTTTCATCACCTACTGATTCTATATCATTTGTTCTAATACATTTTTGACTAGATGCCATCCTTTTATTTTTTGGTACAATAGTTCCATCAAAAAACTTCTTTAATGGAGTTACACCAGCATTATTCCATAATAAGGTGGGATCATCATCCGGTATTAATGGAGATGATTCAATTATGTCGTGGCCTTTTTCTTTAAAGTAATTTAAGAATGTACTTCTTATTTCTTTACTAGTCATCATTTTCCACCTCAAAATTACTTAATGTACCATTTTCATTAAGTATCTTAGTAATTGTTTCTTCAGCAGAATTTAATTTATCACTACAATCTTTTGCTAGTTTCATAGCTTTGCTATATTTTTCAATAGCTAAATCCAATTTAACATCTCCACTTTCCAATTCATTTACTATTTTTTCTAATTCATCTAATTTTTCTTCAAATGATTTTTCTTTCATATTTCCTCCACTTCTAATACACTAGCTTTTATATTTCCATCATTTATATTTACATTTATTACATCATTTTTATTTATTTCATTTATACTCTTTATATATATGTCATCTTTTTTTAATATTGAATATCCTCTTTTTAATGCATTCATAGGATCTAATAGAATTAGTTTTTCTATTATTTTATCCAAATTATGTTTATTATTCAAATATAGTCTATTTGGATTTTTTAATATATGACTTGTTTTTAATATATTCAAATTTGTTTTAAAATTGTTAATTATAATATTAATTGTTACATTTAATCTATTTGTTGTATTAATTAAATTAGTTTTTTTAATGTTATACATATTCATAGGATTTTTTAATACATAACTTGTTCTTAATTTATTTAATTTGTTTTTATAATATATCATCAAATTATCTAAAAGATTGTTTGCTTTATTTATATTAGCATCTATATATATATTTATATCATTTATGTTTGGAGTTGAGAGTTCCGCTGCTGCAGTTGGTGTTGCGGCTCGTAAATCTGCAACAAAATCTGCAATTGTAAAGTCTATTTCATGACCAACAGCACTTATTGTAGGGATCTTAGAATTGTATATAGCATATGCTACTTCCATCTCATTAAATGACCATAAATCTTCAATAGAACCTCCACCTCTACCCAATATAATAACATCAAGTGGATAAGTATTTGCAATTTCTATATTTTTTACAATACTTTCTTTTGAACCGTTTCCCTGAACTAGAGTTGGAAAAACATAAATACTTGCTATAGGATATCTTCTTTTTATTGTAATTATTATATCTCTAACAGCAGCACCAGTAGATGCTGTTATTACTCCAATTACCTTAGGAAATTTAGGAATTTCTTTTTTTATTTCTTTTCTAAATAATCCTTCTTTTTCTAATTTTTCTTTTAATTCTAAAAATTTCTTAAATAAATCTCCAGAACCATCTAATTCCATAGCATCTACATATAATTGATAATTACCATTTGCTTCATAAACAGAAACCTTACCAACAATAAGTACAGAATCTCCATCTTTAGGATTAAACTTTAAAGTAGAAGCCTTACCGCTAAACATTACAGCACTCATTCTACTATCTTTATCTTTAATAGTAAAATAACAATGACCAGATGGTAATTGTCTTTTAAAATTTGAT
>CAYXGK010000010.1:0-15311 GCA_964464565.1 uncultured Muribaculaceae bacterium
TCAGGATTTTAAATGTTTCTTTTTTAAGTGTCTACTTTTTATTGACTACTTCATATTAAGTTCCTTTTATTAATACTTTTCAGATAATAATTGATAGAATGCTTGTTCATGAGCACAAACTGGACATACCGATGGTGCTGATGTTCCACTGTGAACATATCCACATTCTCTACATATCCAAGTTGTTGATTCGTCTTTTTCAAAAACTTTACCCATAGTTACATTAGTAAACAATTTTCTAAATCTTTCTTCATGATGTTTTTCTATAGTTGAAATATTTTCAAATAACTTAGATATTTCAATAAAGCCTTCTTGCATTGCTACTTCAGCAAATTCTTTATATAATTCAGTCCATTCTTCATTCTCACCTTTAGCAGCAAAATCTAAATTTTCAGATGTTGTTCCTATATCTCCAGCTGGAAAATCTGCTGTAATTTCTACTTTTCCGCCTTCTAACTTTTTATAGAATAATGAAGCATGTTCTCTTTCATTTTCTGCTGTTTCTAAAAATATAGCGGCTATTTGTTCATAACCTTCCTTTTTAGCTTTAGATGCATACATACTATATCTATTTCTTGCTTGACTTTCACCCGCAAATGCTTTTAGCAAATTTTTTTCTGTCTTAGAACCCTTTAACATATATCCTCCTTTAAACATAATTCTAACTTTTCTTTTAGGTAGTAAACTTCTTTACAACCCATAAATATTATAACATTATTTTTATAATTTATTAATGGTTTTACTACATTTAAATTATCTTTCGATAAAAAATTATCTATATTTAAATAATGCCCATTGTGAAGTAAACTAATTATTAATTCTGGATTAACATTAGGATAATCTTCCTTTTTTTCTCTATCACTTAATATATCTGTAATAAATACCTCATCAGATAATTTTAAAGTCTTAGCATAATCCTTATATAACTTCTCTGTTCTAGAAAAAGTATTTTCAAAAAATACAGATACTATTTTCTTGTTTGGATATTTTTGTTTAGCTGATAAAATAGCAGTTTTAATTTCTGTTGGATGATGCGCATAATCATCTATTAATATTGTCCCATCAATAATAGTTTCTTTAAATCTTCTTTTTGCACCTTTAAAACTTAATAGATATTTTTTTATATTATCAATTGACACTCCATTTAAATAACAATATATTATAGCTGAGGCAGAATTTAATACCATGTGCTTACCATATAAATTTATATCAAAATTAGATAAGAATTTATTTTCATAATAAATATCAAAACTAGCACCAGATTCATCTAATATTAAATGTTTTATTATCACATCATTTGATTCATCAAATCCATAAAATATAGCATTATCAGTAATACTTTTAATATTTAAATCATCACCACACGCTATTACTTTATTTTTAGCATGACTTAGAAATTCTTTAAATGCATCTTTAATATCTTCTAAATCTTTATAATAATCTAAATGATCAACATCAATATTAGTTAGTATGATATCATTTGGATAATATTCTAAGAATACTCTTTTAAACTCACAAGCTTCCATAATAAATCTATTATTATCATTTGATGCATGTCCAGTTCCATCTCCTATTAAATAATTAACTCCAATAGTATTATCCATAATATGTGATATTAAGGCTGTTGTAGTTGTTTTACCATGTGTACCACAAATAGATAATGTATTATATTTTTTTACTAATTTTGCAAGTAATTCTTTATAAGTATAAATTTTTAAATTAAGTTCTAATGCTCTTTTTACTTCTACATTACTTTCATCAAACGCATTACCTTTTACTATTATAAAACCATCTTTTATATTATTTGAATCAAAAGATAATATAGGTATATTTTTACTTCTTAAATCATCTTCTGTATATAAATGGTGATCAACATCACTACCTTGTACTTTAAATTTTAAATCATTAAGTACTTGAGCAAGAGCACTCATTCCAGAACCTTTTATGCCTATAAAATGAAACATCATATCCATACGCCAAATCCTATTCCGGCCATTGCTAATATTAATCCAACTATCCAAAATAATTTTACTATATCTTGCTCTTCCCAACCCAACTTTTCAAAATGATGATGAAGTGGAGCCATAAGAAATATTTTCTTTTTAAAGTAAACAATTGATATGGTTTGAAGTAGTACTGCTAATGTTTCAACAACAAATACACCTGCTATTACTATTAATGTTAATTCATGATCTGTTAAAATTGCAATAGTAGCTAAAGTAGCTCCAAGTGATAAAGATCCCGTATCTCCCATAAATACCTTGGCAGGATAAGAATTATAAAATAAAAACCCAAATACAGATCCTGTTATTATAAAACAAAGTATAGCTAAGCCCTCATAACCTACAACCCAAGTAGAACCCCATGCAATAATACCAAGTGATAAAAATGCTATTACCGAAAGTCCTGATGCAAGACCATCTAACCCATCTGTTATATTTACAGCGTTAGATGAACCTAATAATACAAATAATATGAATAATCCATAAAAATAACCCATATCTATCTTAATATTTAATGTGTATATTTCTAAAACCGGTTTTCCACCATAATTTAAAAATATAATAAAGAATACGGTTGCAATTAAAAACTGTAAAATCAGTTTTTGAGTTACTGTTAATCCATTATTTATTTTTCTTTTTAAACTAAGAATATCATCCAAAAAACCTATTCCTGCATAACCTAAAAATACTAGTAAAACTATTGCCATATTAAATGAAAATTCTATTTTTCCCATCAACAATAGAACTACTACAGTAATAAAAGTGGATATTATAAATATCAATCCTCCCATTGTTGGAGTACCACTTTTTTTACTATGTTTTTCAGCTAGATGTTCACTAATATTTTGTCCCATTTTTTTTCTTTTTAAAAATGGTATCAAAAAATAACCAAGTATTATTGATCCAAAAAAACTTATCATCATTGCTAATACAGATTTTGTTAATACTAACATATGTCACCTCAATATTATTATACTATATTTTTAACCCCACAAAATATCTTTTGGTTTAATTCTATCATTCTTTACATCTTCTATAATCGAACCACTATTCATTTTTATTATTCTATCTCCGATAGATGCTATACCCGGATTATGAGTAATAATAATTAGTGTTGTGCCATATTTTTCATTAGCGCTTACTAATGCTTCTAATACTCTTTTTCCAGTATCTTCATCTAAAGCTCCTGTTGGTTCATCACAAAACATTATATCTGGTGATTTAGCTAATGCTCTAGCAATAGATACTCTTTGTTGTTCACCGCCAGATAATTCATCCATATATTTGTGTTTATGATTAGTCATATCTACAATATCTAATATTTTATCGATGTTAACTTTCTTTTTTGATAAAGATGCACCAACTTCAACATTTTGTTTAACATTTAAATTTTCTAGCAAATTATATGTTTGAAATATAAAACCTAGGTGTTTTCTTCTAAATTTAGTTAAATCTCTTTCATCATATCTAGATATGTAATCTTTTTTAATTTTTATTCTTCCTTTTGTAGGTTTGTCTAATCCTGATATACAATTTAATAAAGTAGTTTTTCCAGATCCGGATGGACCTAAAACAACAATAATTTCACCCTTATTTATAACCAAATTAACCTTATTTAATGCATGGTTTTTTATTTTGCCAGTTTTATATGTCCTATATACATTCTTAACTTCAATATATTTCATATATTACTCCCTCTTTAAAGATACCGCTAGAGGTATTTTCTTTAATGACTTTTTTGATATATTCATAGCTATATAATAACCAATTAATAGTATAACTAATCCAAACATAGCTTTAGTAATATCAATTGATATTGGTATAGTAAAATCTATACTTTTAGTTAATGTTTCTACTATTTTATTAAGTACAAAAATCATAACAGGAATAGATATCAAATAAGATAAAATAATAAATGGAGTATACATATTTAATACAATTGAGTTTATTTCTTTTTGTTTGTAACCTAGTACTTTCATTAAAGATATAGTTCTTTTATTTTCTTCAATTACAATATTAGCAATAATAAGTACAATAATAAACACCATTAAAGAGGCAAATGCTATTACAACATATAAAGACATACTATAAGTATCCATAGTCATTTCCATATTTTTCTTTAAATCCTTAACACTGAATATATTTGATATATTAGCCATTTCTTTTGGATCTAAATTTGAAAATTTAGAATACAAACTACTTTTTGAATATATTTTATTATAAGATAAATTTGTATTTAATGATGTGGTTAACTCTTCTCTATCTACATAAGAAACAAAACCAGAATAAGCCTCAGAAATATCACTTACAGTATATTTTCTATCTATTCCATTAAATACTATTTTATCACCTTTATCAATACCGTAAAATGCCGCTACATTAGTAGTAATAACTATCTTTGAATCTTTTAAATTAGAATCTATTTTTTTGTTATCTTTATTTTTTAAAACAATGTAGTGCAACTCAGGATCTATAGCTTCAATTGTAACACCAAAATCCATATCCTCATTAATAGACTTCAATGATTTAACCTTATCATTTTTATCATATAATTTAGAAATCTCTAATTCCCTTGTTAATACTAAATCATCTACTAAATTAATATATTCTATAGGTTTATTATAACTAACTACATAATCATAATTTAAACCACCAAATGTTTTATCAATCATATAGTTAAATAAATTATATGATATAAGAATCATTACGATAAGTAAACCTGTTAAAAAACTAGAAATAGAAACAATTAATAATTTTCCAATAGATCTATTTACTAAAGATATTCTAAGTCTACTTTTAAATGGTAAGAATGAAGAAACCTTAGAAATAATTTTACTTATTAGATTAACTTTTATATTACTTCCTTCTCTTAGTAAATATAAAGCTTTATGTCTTAACATAAATACAAATATAATAAATGTTAATATACTAAGTACTAAAGTTGGAACAAGTACACTTTTTAATAAATAACTTAAATTTGAAGATACGCTTAATACTGGAATATTAAAATAATTAATAAATAAATCCGTAATGTATGGATGCATTAAATATCCAAAACCAAATCCTAATAAACCACCAACTAATCCACCTATTATTGGATAAACTAAGTAAGATAACGCTATTTTAAAACGACTATATCCAAGTGCTCTTAACACACCAATTTGTAGTCTTTCATCTTCTATTCTCTTTTTAGATATTACTAAAATAATTATTGCACATACACTAAGTAATAAATATAAAAAACTTTCTGTAAATACTCTATCATTCTTAAATTCAGTTTCTGGTAAATCTATTCTTACTTCTCTAATATAGTCACTTAATTTTTTACTAATTCTACTTTCTTTTTCCAGTAATTCACTCTCTTTATTTTCTCTTTTAAATTTAATGCTATTGCTCGTTTCTTCAACACCCAAAAATTCATTATAATCTTTTTCAATCATAAAAATAATATTGTTCTTTTTGGCATCAAATATTGGAGAAGTTAAACTAATAATCGGATACATATAATCAGATGCATATGCAAATCCTACAACTTTATATTCTTTATCTCCAAGTTTTAATTGTTCCCCAATAGAAATATTGTTTGCCTTTGCAAAACCATCTAATATAGTAATTTCTAAATCACTTTTTGGAAATGATCCTTTTATTAAATATGGTTTATTTATTTTTCTATTTTCATCATATGGCATTACCCTATATAAATAATTATCATCTTGAACAATTTTACTTTTTGAAACTTCATAATCAAATCTATATTTTCTTGAAATATCATTCAAAATTGATTCTTTCTTTTCTTGATTTAAATTATATTTTTCAAAGATAATATCTATTTTTTTAATAAAATCATTCGTACAATTTCTATACATTTGACACATTAAATATAAATTAATATTAAACTGTTCATCTTCGTTAAATTCATTATGACCTTTAATATATAAAATATCAGAATAAGTATAACTATTATTATAATCAATATTCACACTTATACTTAAATCTTCTACATTTTGGTTTTTTTTATATTTTACATAACCCATATCCATTCTATCAACCGCTAAATTCATCATAGTATATATAGAAGTAGACAAAAAAACAAGTAGAATAATTCCTATTATTTGAAGTTTTTTCTTTCTTAAACTCGATAAAGAGTTAATAAATAATAATCTCATTATGCCCACCCTATTTCACTAACTTTTTTAATCTTTTTGTTTTTTTGTATTTTTACTATTTTTCCATTTTTCATTCTTAAAACAGTATTAGCAATATCTCCAATACTAGGATTGTGAGTTACTATTATTACTGTTGTTTTATATTCTTTATTTATTTTTTTTAATAAACTTAATACTCTTTTTCCCATTTTTTCATCTAGTGCCCCGGTTGGTTCATCACAAAATAACACTTTTGGATTTTTTACTACCGCTCTTGCAATAGATACTCTTTGCATCATACCACCACTTAACTGATATGGGAACTTATTGTGATGTCCTTTTAAACCAACTAGTTTAATAACTTCATCAACATTAAGAGGATTTGTTGATACATGATAAGCTAATTCAATATTTTCTTTTACAGTTAAATTTGGAACTAAATTATATGATTGAAAAATAAAACCAGGAACACTTCTTATATAATCTATTTTTTTTATTTCATCAAATAAACATATATTGTTTTCTTTATAATAAATTTCACCAGCTGATACATTATCTATTAATGACATTACATTTAATAACGTGGATTTACCACTTCCAGAGGGACCCAATACTACTACAACTTCACCTTCAGTTATATCTAAATTTACATCATCTAAAGCTTTAGTTACAAATTCATTTTTTTCATAAATTTTCGAAACATTTTTTAGTTCATATATATTAGCCATAAGTACCTCCAAGTCAAAATTATTATATCATATAATAGTATATAAAAAACGAAAAATATACCAATAACATTTATAGTTGTAATTAGTAATTATATATAATATAATATTATTGTTAGCGAATGCTAACAGGAGGATATATGTTAGAAATAAATAATTTAAAAGTTGAAACTGATAATAAAGAAATACTACGTGGTATTAATTTAAAAATAGATAATAAAGAAATACACGCTATAATGGGAAAAAATGGAATTGGTAAATCAACTCTAGCAAACACCATAATGGGAAATCCAAAATATAAAGTTACAAACGGATCTATTATGTTTTTAAACATGGATCTTCTTAGTATGAAAATTGATGAAAGAGCAAAAAAAGGAATATTTTTATCTGAACAATATCCATCTGAATTAGATGGAATATCAAATGTTGATTTTATAAAAAGTGCACTTAATTCAAGAAGTAAAAGTAAAATAAAACCACTTGATGTATATAAAGAAATAGAAAAAGTAAAAGATAAATTAGTATTAAAAGATGATTATTCAAAAAGAGATGTTAATGTAGGATTTAGTGGTGGTGAGAAGAAAAAAAACGAAGTAGCTCAAATACTTATGTTTAAACCTAAACTAGTAATATTAGATGAAATAGATTCAGGATTAGATGTTGATGCAATTAAGATAGTTGGAAATGCTCTAAAAGAATACTATGAAAACAATGATGTATCGTTTTTAATTATTACTCATCATACAAATATATTAAAATATTTAGTACCTACACATGTGCACATACTAGATGAAGGAAAAATTATTAAATCAGGAGATTATACCCTTGCCTCTTTAATTGAGAAAGAAGGTTATAAATCGTGATAACAATAGATAAAAATACTACATTAGAATTTGACAAAATATTAGAAGACAAAATAAATATAGTTAATAATTCTGATTTAATATTAAATGTTACAAAATATCTAAATTTAAATATCAATATAGATATAAATAAGGAGATAAAAGCTAATATATATTTAATTACTAAATATAATACTAAATTAAATATTACTATTAATCTTAATGATAATTCTTCAATTAAATTATATACTGCTTTTTTTGGTAAAAAAAATAATAATGAATTTAGAATAAATTTAAATGGTATAAATAGTAATTGTAATGTACAAACTATATCATTATCAAATAATGGTTCTAGTACATATTACACATATATTAATCATATAAATAATAATACAAACTCAATAGTAAATAATCGCTTATTATTAAACAATAAATCAGAAGTATTAGCGGATATTAAAAGCAATATAAAAAATAAATCAATTAATTCAACTTCAAAACAAAGTATAGAAGGAATATTGTTAGATAATACTTCAAAATTAGAAATGATTCCAACACTATATATAGATGATAATAATGTGTTTGCAAATCATTCTTCTAAAATATATAAAATAAACGATAACGACTTATACTATTTGATGAGTAAAGGGTTAACTAAAGAGGATGCAAATAAATTATATGCTAATAGTTTTTTAATAAAGAATTCACCTGAAGAATTTAAAGATGAAATAATAAAATTAATAGAGAGGTCAATATGAACAGAGATGATTTTCCAATGTTAAAGGAAAAATATATATACTTTAATAATGCTTCAACTACATTTAAGCCATATGCTGTTTTAGATAATACTAAAAATTTTTATACTAATCACAATAGTAATTTAAATAGAGGAATAGATAGCTTAGCGTATTATGCAACTAATATGTTTGAAGAATCTAGAAAAACAGTAGCAAAATTTATTAATGCTTTTAGTAATGAAATTATTTTTACTAGAGGTACAACAGATTCAATTAATATGGTAGCAAGATCTATTGAAGATTTAATTAATGAAGGTGATGAAATAATTGTTTCAATTATTGAACATCATTCAAATTTTGTACCTTGGCAAAAATTAGCAATTAGAAAAAAAGCAAAATTTATTGTTTTAGATGTAGACAGTAATGGCTTAGTAGATTTAGTTAATTTAGAAAACAATATGTCAAATAAAACTAAAATAGTAGCACTTAATCATGTTTCTAACACATTTGGTGGAAGAAACAACATTAAAGAAATATCAAAAATAGTACACAAATATAATGCCCTACTCCTTATTGATGGAGCACAAGGTATAACAAATGAAAAAGTTGATGTAAAAGAAATGGATATAGATTTTTATGCTTTTTCTTCTCATAAGTTATACGGTCCTATGGGAGTTGGAGTACTATATGGCAAAAAAGAAATATTAGATTCTCTTGAACCACCCTATTATGGTGGTGAAATGGTTGGGAGTGTAACAATTTCTAATACAACATATAAAGATACTCCATATAAATTTGAAGCAGGAACTATGATGGTTCCAGGAGTACTTGGATTATCAACTTCTATTGAATATATTAACAATATTGGATTTGATAAAATTCATAGCTATATAAAAGATTTAAGAAGTTATTTAGTTTTTAATTTAAAACAAATAGATAATATACAAATATATAATGAACTTAATACCGATAGTTCAATCGTATTATTTAACATAAAAGGTATTCACTCACACGATATTGGAAGTTTATTAGATAAATATAACATTATAGTTAGAGCTGGTCATCATTGTGCTGAGCCTTTTATGAACTATTTAAAAGTAGATTCTACTGTAAGAATTAGTCTATCATTTTATAATACAAAGCAAGAAGTAGATTTACTAATAAATGTATTAAAGAAAGCAGGTGATTTTATAAATGAACTATTCTAATGAATTAAGTAGAGAAATTATACTAGATCATGTGCAAAATCCAAAAAATATTAAAGACATAAATAAAGAAGATTATTTAGAAGCATATTTAAAAAATCCATCTTGTGGAGATGAAGTTACTATATATTTATTAAAAGATGATAAAAAGATTATAGATATAACATACGATGTACATGGTTGTTCAATATGTAAATCATCTACTTCAATTATGAGCGATTTATTAATTAATAAAACAATTGATGAAGCTAATATTATTATTTCTAATATTAATAACATGTTACTTGGAGAGTCATACGATAAAACAATATTAGGTGAAGCAATAGCGTTTGAAGGCGTGAAAAACTTACCACCAAGAATTAAATGTACTTTATTACCATATAAAGCATATAAGAAAGCTATCGGTGATGAACATGGATTATAAATATGGATTTATTGATGAAGATAAATCAAAAATAAAATTTGATAAAGGATTAAGCGAGAAGAAAATTAGAGATATTTCAGAAATTAAAAATGAACCAGAGTGGATGTTAACTAATAGAATTAAAGCATATAAAAAATTTTTAGAACTTAATCTTCCAAATTGGGATAAATTTGAAGAAATAAATATAAACTTAGATGATATACATTATTATGTAAAACCAGATGCTACTATTACTGACTCTTGGGATAATGTGCCCGATTCAATAAAGAATACTTTTGATAAACTTGGAATACCTGAGGCAGAAGATAAGTATTTAAGTGGTGTTGCTACTCAATATGAATCTGAAATGGTATATCATAATATAAAAAAAGAATTAGATGATTTAGGAATAATATTTTTAGATACAGATACTGCATTAAGAAAATACCCAGATTTATTTAAAGAATATTTTGGAGCGTTAGTTCCTTATACCGACAATAAGTTTGCTGCTCTTAATAGTGCGGTTTGGTCTGGAGGTTCATTTATTTATATACCAAAAGGTGTAAAATTAGATAAGCCGCTTCAATCATATTTTAGAATGAATTCTAATTCATTTGGTCAATTTGAAAGAACATTAATAATAGTTGATGAAGGTGCTTCATTACATTACATTGAAGGTTGTACAGCACCTACTTATTCTGATGATTCACTTCATGCATCAGTAGTAGAAATTTTTGTAAAAAAAGATGCATATTGTAGATATACAGCAATACAAAATTGGTCTAATAATGTTTATAATCTTGTTACAAAAAGAGCAATCGTTGATGAATCTGCTACTATGGAATGGATTGATGGAAATTTAGGATCAAAATATAATATGAAATACCCATCTATTATTTTAAGAGGAAAAAATTCTAAAGGAACTACAATTTCTATTGCAGTTGCTAATAATCAAATACAAGATGCTGGAGCTAAAATGATACATCTAGCGCCTAATACTTCATCTAAAATAATATCAAAGGCTATATCAAAAAATGGTGGAATTAATAATTATAGAGGTTATGTAGTACACAATAAAGATGCATATAATGCAAAAACAGAAGTAGAATGTGATACATTACTATTAGACAATATATCTATTTCTAACACTATTCCCTACTCTAAAATAGAAAATAATACATCAAGTTTTATACATGAAGCAAAAGTTTCAAAAATAGATGAAAGTAAATTATTTTATATGATGAGTAGAGGAATATCAGAAGAAGATGCTAATAATATGTTAATACTTGGATTTATTGATCCATTTACTAAAGAATTACCTATGGAATATGCTATAGAATTAAATGAATTATTAAAAATGAGTATGGAAGGATCTATCGGATGATTAATTTAACCAACTCTCAAATAGAGTATTTAAAAGCCATATACGATGTTTCAATAGAAAGTAAAATAACAGTAACAAATATATCTAAACATTTAAATTATAGTAAACCAAGCGTCGTTAGAGCTTTAAAAAATTTAAATAATTTAAAATTAATTACATATGATAACAATATTAAATTAACTAAATTAGGTAAGACATATGTCAATAATATTGTAAGAAAAGATAGTATACTTCAAATATTCTTTACAGATGTACTTAAAATTGACAAAGATACAGCAGTAAAAGATGCAGAAAATATAAAGAACTCAGTATCTTGTTATACTATTACAAAGTTAGAAGAATATTTAAAAAATACATTTAATATAGATTCAATTGAAATAGATAATTATTGTTTATGTAAAGAATGTGAAAAAAAGTAGATTACTACTTTTTTATTTTAGTTTAACAATTAATTTATTATCTTTTAATTCATGATTATAAACATATCCAGTACCCTCATATTCTAATTCTAACCTTAACATACTTGATAGTATTTTAACATCTTTTAGAGATAATCCAATTAAATCTGGAATAACTTTTTCTTTATAATTAGTTACTATAAATACAGTGTTAGATGAATTTACTTTTGCATTATATTTTGGATACTGATCTATTACTTTTTCTCCATCACCTAATATAAATACCTTTTTAAAATCTTTATTTATAATATCTTTTATTGCTTCTACTTCTTTATTAATTAAATTAGGCATATTTATATTTAATAATGTATTATCAACTTTTAAATCCTTATACATACCTCTATAATTTGCTATATCTTTTATTAACTTAACAGTTGTATTTGGTAAACCTACCCCTAAAGTAACTGGATCTTTCATAGCAACATAAATTATTATCTCTGGATCATCTTTAGGAAACATACCAATAAATGACCTAACACAATTTTCTTCTCCAGTAACATATTTACCTGTTTTTGTATCTATATATTGAGCTGTTCCAGTCTTACCAATTATATCATATCCTTCTATTTTATATCTAGTACCTGTTGCTCTATCTGGAATATCATTTATTACATTGTACATTAAATCTTTCATTTTATTAACTGTATCTACACTTGCAACATTTCCTATTACTTCTCTTTTACCCTCGTATATTACTTTATCTTCGCTATCTATAATTTCTTTTATAATATATGGTTTAATCATATCTCCATTATTTGATATTGGAGTAATTGCTTGAAGCATTTGAATTGGTGTTGTTGTAATACCTTGTCCAAAACCTGCATTTGCTATTTCTATTGGATATTTAAACTTTATTTCCCCAGTATATTCATTTGGCAAAGTAATTCCAGTAGGTTTAGAAAAACCTAACTTTTCATAATAACTTCTAAGTTCGCTACCAGATATTTTATTATTGGTTAATTCTACAACACCAACATTAGATGATAAAGCAAAACCTAAATCATAATTTATTGTTCCCCACCCTTTACCATTCCAATCTGAAACAGTATCATTAGTATTTTTAAATCCTATTTTTCCTGATTTAAATGTCTCAGTACCATTATAATTTCCTTTTTCCATTACAGACATATATGAAAATATTTTCATAGTAGAACCTGGTTCAAATGCATAAGAAACTAATGGATTCATATAATTAGTAATATTCTTAATATTAGGATCAAACGAAGGATATGATGTTGTTCCTAATATAGCTCCAGTTTTAGCATCCATAACAGCAGTTATTAACCATTCTGGTTTATTTTCTTCATATGAAGCTTTACTTATTGTTTCAACAAAATATTGGATATTATTTTCTATTGTTAAATGTATATCAACACCATCTTTAGATGGTTTTATTATTTCAGGAGTATTTGGCATCTTATAACCATATAAATCTTTTTGATATTCATAAGATCCGTTAATTCCGTTTAATTCCTTATTATAGTATTTTTCTATACCCATTTCTCCAGACATAACTTTATCTTTTTCTGTTACATAACCAAGAACATATGATAAAAATTCACTATTTGGATAATACCTTTTTTGTGAAGTAATAAAAGTAATTCCAGGTAAATTTAATTTACTTATTTGTTCTTTTTTAACTTCAGAAATACCTCTTCCACCCGGTCCTAACTCTACTTGATTAGAACTTTTATTCAATAATGTAAGTATTTGAGATTCTGTCATATTGATTATTGGAGATAATTCTTTTGCAGTTTTTTCTTTATCTTCAACTAAGTATCCTTCTTTGTTTTCAGACTCGTGTGCTGCTTTTAAACGAGCTACAACGGTATATGAATTAACTGTTTGTGCTAGTAAATTATTAGTTGAATCATATATATTTCCTCTTTTTGAATAAATAATATTCTTAGTAGTATTCCTATTAGATGCAAATTCTTCTAAATTTTTATTATCTATTTTAGTTGCTAATGAAAGATAAGTTAATCTAATAATTATAACAACAAAAAAAAGAAAGAAAAATATAAGCACTAATTTACTGAATACTATTTTTTCTTTTCTTTTCATAATACACCTTACTTAATTTTTAGATAAAACTTTTATATTTGTACTATTATATCCTAATCCTTCATTTTCAATAGCACTTTCTAAATTTGCTAATGATTTAAGTTCATCTATTTTCATAGTCAAACTTTCTACTTTATTAGTTTCTAAAGATATTTGTTTCTTTAGATTTTCTACTTCTATATTAACATTTGTTTGTGCTGATTTCAAGAATAAAAATAGAGCCGGTGATATCACAATCGACAATACACAAAATGTAGTTATTATTTTTTTAAAATTATTATTCTTTCTCATTATAACCTCTCTATTATTCTCAAAGTAGAACTCTTTGATCTTGAATTCTCATTTAATTCTTCATCTTCTGGGTAAATTCTATCTATTAGTTTTATCTTTGGTTTATATTCATCAGGTATTTCTGGTAATCCTTTAAATACCTTATTTATTTCACTATATTTTTTAAATATATTTTTTACTATTTTATCTTCTTTAGAATGAAATGTAATTACACATAATCTTCCGCCCTTTTTAAGCATATTTACTGCTGATTCTACAGCTATTTCTATTTCATTTAACTCATCATTAACTTCTATTCGAATTGCTTGAAATATTCTCTTAACTGAATCTAAGTGGTTCTTTGGAACCGATTTAATTATTATTTCTTTTAATTCTAGAGTTGAAGTTATTTCTTTTTTTGTTCTATATTCGATTATTTTTTTTACTATATTTTTTGAATATCTTTCTTCTCCATAACTATAGAATATATTAAGCAACTTTTCATAATCATAGTTATTTACTACATATTTGGCATCTAATAATTGGGATTGATCCATTCTCATATCTAGAGTTGAATGTTTCATATAACTAAATCCTCTTTCTTTTTCATCTATTTGAGGACTAGATACTCCTAAGTCAAATATTATTCCATCTACTTTATCTATATCTCTTAAATGCATCTCTTCATTAAGTTTTGAAAAACCATTATTTATTAATTCATAATTATTTCCAATTTTACTTAATCTTTCATTACTATATTTTATTGCATCTAAGTCTTTATCAAAGGCAAAAAGCCAACCCCTTTTTATTCTCTTTAGTATAGCTTCGCTATGCCCTGCGTAACCTAAAGTACAGTCGATATATGTTCCATCTTCTTTTATATTTAAGTTATCTATTGTTTCATCAAGCAATACACTTTTATGCATGAGGTACGCTTTCAAATAGATTTTCAGTTATATCAGATAGATGATCCATATTTTCATTTAAGAACTTATCGAAATTATCTTTAGACCAGATTTCTATGCGGTCATTTACGCCGATAACAACGCATTCTTTTGTTAAATCGGCGTAACCCGCT
>CAYXGK010000011.1:0-15292 GCA_964464565.1 uncultured Muribaculaceae bacterium
GGTTCCCTCGTTCGACTTGCATGTCTTAGGCATGCCGCCAGCGTTCATCCTGAGCTAGGATCAAACTCTCAAAAAAAAATAAATTCATAGAATTATTTTTGTCTTAATTTTTTAAATCCTTAGCTACTCAAAATATTGACATTTTGCTCAGTTTTCAAAGATCATTCCGCCTCTTTTCTCAAGGCGTACACATAATATATCAAATTAAAACTTTAATGTCAACAACTTTTTTCAATATTTTTAATAATTTTTACATTTTTTACATTTTACGTTATTTTTTGTAACAAAGTCTTATTATATATAGGGTTTGAAATAAGAAAATATAGCGTCAGTTTACACTATATTTTTTTAAGTACTCTTTATTAAATGGTCCAATCTTGTTAATACACATATTTATAAGTTCATCCATTGCATCTTTTGTAATGATATCTAAATTACTTGGATACTTCATTTCTATTCTATTGTAGTCATATTCTGTTTGGTCTAATATATTATAATTACCATCCGGAAAAACTCTTAGGTCTAGATCGTAGTCTATATACTTAACTGTATTTTCTTCTATTATATATGGACTAGCAATATTACAATAATAGAATGTCCCTTTTTCTTTATACTGAACAATTATGTTAAACCAAGATTCTTTATAGAAAAAAATTATTGCAGGTTCTTTTGTTCTCCATCTTCTTCCATCAACTTCTGTTACCTTTGCTCTGTTATTTTCTAATACTAGAAAATCATCATCATACTCCAAAACTTTGGAATCCTCCCAAGCTCTATACAAAACGCCATTGTGTTTATAGGCATGTATAGAAATTAAATCTCCTTTTTTCATTAATACAATCCACCAATCTATGTATTTATTATAAACACTTATATTTGTTTTTGCAAGAAAAAAGAGGTTACTTTACGATAACCTCTATTGCCTTTTGTAATTGATTATCCGTTTCCGGTTTGCTGGAATCATATGTTTCATAATTTAGATCTACTTCATAATTAGGAGTAACTCCAATTTTATCTATATGATTACCGTTTGGACTTAACCATTCTTGAGTTGTTATTTTAGCAAATCCTCCAGACGATGTATTTAAAACTTGTTGAACTGTTCCTTTACCATAAGTTTTATTACCAACCAATTCTGCTCCATATTTTTCTTTTAATGAAACAGCAAGAATTTCTGAAGCTGATGCACTTATTCCGTTTGTAAGTAATACAATTTTATAATCTCTTTTTTCTTCTGTAGTGTCCAATCTGTCGATTGTTCCATTAGCATCGTCTGTTTTATACAGTACTGTATTCTTTGGCATGAACATTTCTAACATTTCGGTTACACTTGTTAAATATCCTCCAGAATTATTTCTTACGTCTATTATTAGTGAAGTAATTTTTTGTTTTTCTAAATTTTTTAACGCTTGTTCAAATTGACTTAAAGTATTTGCTGCAAACATAGTGATTTTTATATAACCAATTTTATCTTTATTTTTTTGGAATATATTTTGTTCTACAGATTTTATTGTTATTAAACCTGAAGATAATGTTTCGGTATATTCTTTACCATTTCTATCTAATGTAATAGTTACTTTATCTTTTGAACTTTTTTTAATCATTGCCGCAACATCTTCAGCAAGTTTCCCTATTACAGACTCTCCATCTACTTTTAATATGAAGTCTCCTGCTTTAATAGAGCTTTTTGATGCTGGAGAGCCTTCGAATATTCCAACTACTAATATTCCCCCTTCTCCATCCGCTAATATTTCAAGTCCAACTCCTTCATATTTACCATTTAATCTATCATTGAATGAAGAAGCTTCTTGATCATCAAAATAAGATGAGTTTGGGTCTCCTAAAACGGACATCATTCCATCTATTGCTCCTTTTATCAAATCTTCTTTTTTAATATCTTTGTAATATTTACTTAATATGTCATTATATACATCGTTTATTTCGGATAAATCTCCGCTTCTATTTACATATGTCACTTCTTTTATATCCAACATAGAAAATATTGCTGCACCACCACTAATCATTCCCACAATGGTTGATACTACTATTACAAACATTAATTCTATTAATCTATTTTTCTTTTCTTTATTTGTCATAAAACACCTTCTTATCTTAAATTAATAATAGCATAGTTTTTTTAAAATTTATAGTATAAAAAAAACCATTATACATAAGTATAACGTTTTTATTTCATATTATCCTTTATATACAATAAATTTCCTTCAAAATAAAACACATTTTTACCATTATTTATTTTTAATAATGTTGCTTCTTTTACTTTCAAGTCTTCATATCTTTGAACATTTTTATTTGTTACATCAGATACTATCGGTTTATTGAACTCGTTTCCTAAATCGACAGTATATATTTTTTTTGTTGTATCGTTAGATATTTCGTTATAATAAGCCGCATCTTCTGCATTAAAGTCATAGAACAATACATAGTACTCACCTGGTTGGTTAAATACTTGACTATATAGTATTTCTTTATATTGAATCTTTGCTTCTGTTTTTTCTTTTTCTTTATAATTTAACTTTCTAGATTTTTCTAATATAAAATCTGTTAAAAAATAAAATAATATAAATACTACAACAACAATTAGCAATGTAATTACAGTGTTCTTAGTAGATTGTTCAAATTCTACAGTGCTTTTTAATTCCTTTTTTCTTTTTTCTTCTAATTTTTTAATTTCTTTTTTCTTTGCCATTTTATCACCTATATGAATTATACTATATTTTTCATAAGAAATACAACATAAAAAGCATTAAATGAGATATCAACGAAATAGGCCCCATTAAATTCAATGTTTTTTCTTTATAATTAAAGTTATATGCTTTTACTTTATTAAGTTTATATAGTTGTTTTATTCTGATAATTACTTTATCAATCGTATAATACAATCTCATTAACTTACTATCTTTTTTTATTTCATAATATTCTTGATAAACTATAGAAATAAAATTAATAAGAATTGTTAAAGTTAGGTTAAGTTTATAATTTTTAATGTTAAATGAATAGAATATATCAAATACACCTTTATTTGTGTCAACAAATTTAGTAGTAAATATATAACTTGAATAATATAAAGAAAATGCAATAACTTTAAATATAGCATAAAGGGGATTAATATTAAAAATAATTCCCAATATAAGAATAATAGCGGATAATATTAGGGATGGTATTAATCTATATAAATATAACTTATAACTTACTTTTGTTGTAAGACAAAGTGTAATTGAAAACAAAAGCATTATTATAGAAAACTGAAAGTTTTTTACAAATATAAATAATATAAAATATATAAAAAGAGATAATATTTTATATACTGGTTTTATATTATGAATTTCTGAATCGTTATATATATATTTAAACATTTCGATACACCGCCTTAATTAAGTCTTTAACATCGTCGTATGTTCCTAATTTAATTTTCTTCTTATCTTCTACTTTGTTTATAAATTCTAAAATTTTTGGTATTGCTATTCCTTTTTTATTTAAAAGGGTATCTTTTTTTAATATTTCTTGTTTTTTCCCTTGTAAGATAACTCTACCGTGGTCTAACGCTATTAAGTTTGTAGCAATTAAATTAATGAAGGATATATCGTTAGATGCGATTATAATTGTTACTCCATATTTTTTATTAATAGTTTTTAAAATCTTAATAATATTATTTTTGTTTGTCTTATCTAGTCCAGCAACAATATCGTCCAATACTAATATTTTTTTTGATAAAATTAATACTTTTGCCAATGATAACAATATTTTTTCACTGTGGCTTATTTCTAGAGGGTTTTTGTTTAAATAATATTTGTTTAACCCAACCATATTCAATGCTTTTTCTATTAATAATTCATTTTGAATATTATTTTCTATTAATACTTCTCTTAGTTCTTTTTCTACTGTATTCATATAAAATGAATGTTCAAAACAATATCCAATATGTTTTTTTAAGTATTTTGAATTAACTTCTTTTTTATCCAAAGAGATATTTCCTTTTGTTTCAATTAATCCCGATAGTATTTTTAAAAGAATTGTTTTACCACTTCCGGTTTTACCTATTATTCCATATATATTATTATTATTAAAAAAATCTATATTGATATCTTTTATAATAAATCTATCTATTCTATATTCTATATCTCTATAACTTATTTCCATATATCAAACACCATCTTATCTATATCTTTATATAAATTATCAACTAAACCATATAATTTTAATTTACTTGAGAGATCTATTGTAAATGGAAGTTCTAAACCTAATCTACTTATTATTTTGTCCCTCTCCATAACTTTCAAAGGAGAATCATCTAAAACAATCATTCCTTTGTCTATTATTATTAATCTGTTAGCACCAAAGCTATCTTCTAAATTTGTAGTGAAATTAATAATAGTCAAATTGTTATCTTTTTTATATCTTCTTATTATTTTAAATGTTTCTTCTCTTTCTTGTGAACTAAGAGTGGATAAAATATTGTCTAATATTAAAATTTTGGGATTATACATAAGCATCGATCCGATTAATAGTTTATTTAATTCTCCAGAACTTAAACTGACTGGATCTCTATCCATTATATCTGATATATTTAATAGATCAGATATATCTTCTAGTTTTTGTTCAATCTTTATGTTAGAAAAGTTTGTATTGTTTAATGACAGTAATAATTCATCTTTAACAGTATCGGACATAAAGTTTTCTTTTTGATTTTCAAATATAATTCCTATTTCTTTTCTAGGGTTTTTTATTCTATATGATACAGAATTTGTTTCTATTGTGTTTGAAATTATTTTTGCAAGTGTAGTTTTTCCAGAAGAATTGGCCCCAGCAATAGTAACCCATGACCCTTCTTCAATTTGTAAATTAAAATTAGAGAATATTTCTCTTTTATTATAAGAATATGAAAGATTATTAATAGAAATAATAGTATTCATCAATATCCCCCCATTGATATTTAATATTATACATAAAAAAAGACAAAAAGACTATCTTTTTACCTTTTTTTGGATTGAATTCTATATGATATTTTTGAGAGTATTTTTGTAGGAAGAAATCTAGTTAAGAATATTAATAATTTCATGTATGTAGTTGGTATTATTATTAGTTTTCCTTTAAACATTTTCTTAATTGAATATTTTGCAACATATTCACTAGATATTGATTTTAAATCGAATGAGACATTTGCTCTTTTATTAAAATTTGTATTAACAGGCCCTGGACATAAAACCGATATTTTAACTTTTGATTTATCTCTTCTTAATTCTTCTGCTATAGATGTAGTGAGTCTTAAGACATATGCTTTAGTAGAATAATATGTTGCCATAAGTGGTCCTGATTGAAAGGCTGCTGCAGAAGATACATTTAATATGTAACCATAATCTTTTCGAATAAAATCATTTAAAAATAATTTAGTTAATATATGTAGGCCTATTACATTTAAATTTATCATATCTAATTCTTCTTTTAAATCTGTTTTATTAAACTCTCCAAACAATCCAAAACCAGCATTATTAATCAATATATCTATATTTTCTTTTTTTGTTTTCTCATATAAATTGATTACTTCTTCTTTTTTTGATAAGTCCGCTTTAATTACTGTGTATTTTGTTTTAATTTCTTTAAAGTCTGCGTTATCAACATTCTTAGAGACAAGTATTAAATCATAACCCATTTTTGACAAATATATTGACATGTCTTTTCCGATTCCAGAAGTTGCTCCAGTAACTAGTGCTTTCATTTTATCACCTTATTACTTCTAAGTATTATTTCTTTAGAAATTATTTCAATAGGATCTATAAAGTAATCATCTAAATCAAACTTTTCTCTTAATACGGATAATTCGGTACATCCTAAAATTATTTTGTCACATGAATTATCAATAAAATGCTTTGCAATAATATCAAAATATTCTTTTTCTATTTCTATTCCTTCTTTTACCATTTCTATAGTTTTCATTATCATTTTTTGTATTTCTAAAGGTGGAGTTATAGGATGAAAATTATTTCTCAATAATTCTTCTTGATATAAATTTCCTTTATTAGTACCATCTGTTGCCATTATTCCGATTTTTTTATTATTCTTATCGATACTTTTTACAGTTATTTCAATTATATTTAATAAGGGAATAGAAATTGTTTTTGATAAATAATCATAAAAGTTATGAGCAGTATTACAATTAATAACTATAAAATCTACTCCTAGGTTTTCTAATTCTTTTAGATCTTTTTCGATATACGGAATTGGGTTATCTTTTTTGTTATCTAATAAATAGTCTGTTCTATTTGGAATTTCTGAGTGACTATTAATAATTAGATTAACATGTTCTTGATCTATACTAGCTCTTGTATTTTTTATAATTCTTTCATATAAATAACATGATGCAAGTGGTCCAACACCACCTAGTATTCCCACCCTAGCCATTATTTACACCAAAATATTCTTTATACCAAAGAATAAAGCAATATATTGTCATAATTTTTTTTGTGCTTTTTTTGTTTTTATTTATATGATCATCTAATAGTTTGTTAATATATGATACATTAAAAAATTGATGCGCTATTGTTGAATTAAACTTTTCTTTTATATCCGTATTATACTTTGACTCTTTTATCCATTCACCAACTGGAACTGGGAAACTTCTTTTTGGCCTATTTGATATTAATTCTCCCAATTTTTCTTTAGTTGCTTCTCTTAGTATTATTTTATTATTATCTTTAGATACTCTGTAATTAGATGGGATTTTTAACGCTAATTCTAATACTTCTTTATCTAAAAATGGAACTCTTCCTTCTATGGAATTTGCCATAGTCATTCTGTCTGCTTTTAAAAGTATGTCTTGAAGCATCCACATATGCATATCTAGATATTGCATCTTTGTAACATCATCTTCATTTTTTACTTTACTATATATATCTTTCGTATAGTAATACGGTTCTTTTATTTCATAGTTTTTTTTCAGTACTTTAGTTATATCTTTTTTATCCATTACATAAGACATTCCAATATATCTTTGTTCTAACGGAGTACCAAGTTTTATAAGCAAATTTTTCCCATGAAATTCTTTAAAATTTATAACAATATTTTTGATTGTCTTTTTAAAAGGTATAAATTTGTATTTATTTAATTCGTAAGGTTCAAAATAAGTATGATATCCTCCAAATAATTCATCAGCGCCTTCTCCACTTAATACTACTTTAACTTTCTTTGAGGCTTCTTTAGAAACAAAATATAAAGGTATTGCTGAAACATTAGCAAGAGGTTCATCCATATAATATTGACACATTGGTAAAACTTCAAAGAATTCATCTGATGTAATTGTTTTGCTTAAATTAACAACACCTATTTTGTCAGCAAATTGTTTTGCCTCAGGTATTTCATTAATTTTTTCATTATTAAATCCTACAGAAAAACTTTTTACTTTTGTAACTTTTGATACTTCGTTAAGAACATAACTCGAATCTATTCCGCTTGATAAAAACGCTCCAACTTCAACATCAGAAATCATATGTGCTTTAACAGATTCAGTTAATGTGTTAATAAGCTCATTTTTATAATATTCAATTGATTTACTATCATCAATATTATATTTAATTTCATTATATTGTTTGATTGTAATTTCTTTATTTTTATATTCAAAATAATGTCCTGGATATAATTTATATACATTTTTAAAGAAGGTTTCATCGTTTGGAATATATTCAAATGTTAAATATTCTGGAAATCTTTCTTCATTTAATTCTTTTATAAAATCAGGATTTGGTAAAAACGCCTTTATCTCTGATGCAAACATAAATTCATTATCGGTCTTATAATAATAATATGGTTTGATTCCAAATATATCTCTAGCACCAAATAATAGGTTTTCTGATTTATTGTATATTGTAAAAGCAAACATTCCTCTTAGTTTATTCAATACTTTTTCTTTATATTCTATATATCCATTTAATAAAACTTCGGTATCTGAAGTTGTTAAAAATTTATATCCTTTTTTTATTAAATCCTCTTTTAATTCTAAATAATTATATATCTCTCCATTGAAAACTATTACATAGTTTTTATCAATAGATACCATTGGTTGAGAAGCTCTATCTTTTAGATCAATAATAGAGAGTCTCCTAAAACCAAGCGACACAAAGTCATCATTGTAATACCCTTCGCTATCTGGTCCTCTATGAATTATTTTGTCTGTCATTTTTTTAATAATTTGTTCTTTATTTTTTTTATTTCCTACGAAACCAACAAAACCACACATGTTTACTCCTATCTATTGTACTTGTTTAACATCTTAAATTGTCTAAGTTGTGTTTTAAAATATGTGTATCTTCTTTTAAAACTCATATCTTTATCATATAAATATGGATTATATATTTTTTTATTTTTTACTTTTTCTCTTGATTCTTTATCCATGAACTTAAAAGCAATAGCTTTATACATATTTAAATATAAAAATGGTTTGTTTGCTATTTTTAATTTTAGATCTTTTTCTAATACATAATCGTCTACTATTAATTTTGCAAAGTTTATTCCACTTCCATATACATAAAAACTGCTTCTTCCTTGTCTTAGATTTATTTCAAAGAACTTATACTTTCCGTCTCTACTATCGTATTTGATATCAAAATTTGATATTCCAACATAATTAATTTTTTCTAAGAATTCTTTAACTTGATTAAATATCTCATCATTTTGTGCATCTGTTATTGCCGCATAGTTTCCAATAAATAATGGAGCTTTTTCCTCAATTAATATTTTTCCTAGACTCATCATCTTTACTTTGCCAAATCTATTTGAATAACAGTTTAAAACAAACATCGAAGTATCTTTTCCAGGAATATATTCTTGAATTATCATATTGCCTTGATAAGATGCATCATATATATTTTTAATAGTTTGTTTTAGTTCTAATTCATCTTTAATAATAAATACTTTCTTTTTTCCAACAAAGTCTATTTTTTGATAATAGACAGATGAATCTGGTTTTAATATTAAAGGGTAATCAAATGTTACTTTTAATTTATCACCTTTTGAATATATAAGTGTTTTAGGATAATCTAATCCATATTCTTCGCATACTTTATAGAAGTTTTCTTTATTAATTAATCTGTCCATCATTACTTTATTAGTAAAATACGGTATAACAAAATTAGATAATTTTTTCTTGTTATCACACAATAGATTAGAGTATGTTTCTCCACAACTTATTAATATAATTTTTTTATCTTTGTTTTTCTCATATATTTCATTTAGTTCTTTTAAAAAGATATCTTTTTCGTGAAGATTATTCACAATTTTTATATCTAATATTTTTGTATTCTTTGTTGCATTAAATATTTCAGTTGTTAAAACTAAAGATTTAACGCTGTATTCTTCATAGAATAACCTTGACATTGAATAAGCGTTTATGTCAGATCCCAACATTATTGGTAATATTTTTTTCATAACTCTATACCTCATAAAAATTATACCATTTTTTTAAATATTTTAAAAAAGAAAACGACTTTTGTCGTTTTACATTAATTTGATGATAGCCATTAAAGCGTCATCTCCTCTTCTTTCTTCTAATTTTAATATAGAAGTATATCCGCCATTTCTAGCTTCATATCTCTTTGCTAATTCAAATACTTTTTTAGTAGCTTCATTATCATTTTTAAAGAAAGCTAATATTTTTCTTCTTGAAATCAAAGTATCTTTCTTTGCATATGTGATCATTCTATCCAAAAATTTACGAACTTCTTTTGCTCTTGTTTCTGTTGTTGTTATACTTTCATTCATAACTAAATCTATTGTTAGATTAGAAAGCATAGATTTTCTATGTTTGGTTTTAACTCCTAATTTTCTATATGCCATATTATTCTCCTATTCTTCGTTTTTAAAAGTGAGACCCATTTCTTTTACTTTGTCTACAACTTCTTTTAGAGACTTTTTACCTAAATTTCTAATTTTACTCATTTCTTGTTCAGTATATGCAACAAGATCTGCAATTGAATAAATATTAGATCTCTTTAAACAATTATATGCTCTAACTGATAATTCTAAATCATCAATTGATGCTTTTAATAATTTTTGTTTAGGATCTTCGATTTTTTGTTTCATTAATCCCTTTACTGATTCAGTAAATTCTGGATTATCAATGTAATCTAATTGAACCATAAGAATACTTGCTGCTTGAGATAAAGCTTCTTGTGGAGTAATTGAACCTTTAGTCCATATTTCCATTATTAATTTATCAAAATTATTATCGTGTCCCACACGAGCTTTTTCCACATCATAATTTACTCTTTCAATAGGTGAATATATTGCATCTATTGCAATAACTCCTATTTCGTTAGTATCTAATATTCTTTTAACTTCTTCAGCTACTACATATCCTTTTCCACGACCTACAGTAACTTGCATATCTAATTTTCCACCTTTTGCAAGTGTACATATAACTAATTCTGGATTTTTAACTTCTATTGAAGGAAGTTTTTCTAGGCATGCTGCTGTTACTTGACCTTCGCCTCTAGCAGATAATTTTATTGTAACTTGTTCTTCGGTTTTTTTACAAATTACAACATTTTTTAAATTTAATACTATTGTAGTAACATCTTCAATTACACCTTTCATAGTTTGAAATTCGTGCATAACTCCATCTATTTTTACACTAGTAATAGCATCTCCTGGAAGTGAAGATAATAATACTCTTCTTAGGGCATTTCCTAATGTTCTTCCAAATCCTTGTTCTAGTGGTTCTAATTCGAATTTACCATAGTTATTTTTTGATATATATTCGGTCATTTTATATTCCGGTTTTTCAAATACTAAGTGTGCATTGTTATCTACGCTGTATTTCAATTCTGTATCAAATTCAAATGATGTATCTTCAATTTGTTCTTCTAATATTACATCTTTCTTCTTAGCCATTATAATACTCCTTTTCTTTTATCCACGTGGACGTTTTGGTGGACGACATCCGTTATGAGGAACAGGTGTAACATCGCTTAAAGTAGTTACTTCTAATCCTCCTGATATTAATGAACGTAATGCAGTATCTCTTGATGGTGCAACACCATTTATATTTACTTCAACTGTTCTCATTCCAAGTTCATATGCTGCTTTTGCTGCGCTTTCTGCTGCTAATCCAGCTGCATATGGAGTCTTTTTCTTTGAGCCTTTATATCCTAAAGTTCCTGCTGAAGCCCAACTTACTGCGTTACCTTCTTTATCAGTTATGGTTACAATAGTATTATTGTATGAAACTCTTATGTTTGCTATACCTTCTGGTATATTTTTCTTAACTTTTCTTTTTCTTGATTTATAAGCCATAATCTAACCTCCTTACACTTTCTTCTTATTAGCAACAGTTCTTCCACGACCTTTACGTGTACGAGCGTTTCTATTAGTTCTTTGTCCTCTAACAGGAAGTCCTTTACGATGACGAATTCCTTGGTATGAACCTATTTCCATCTTTGTTTTAATATTCATACTAACTTCTCTACGTAAATCACCTTCAGTTAAATGTTTAGACATTTCATCACGAATTGCTACTATTTCTTCTTCAGTTAGATCTTTTGATTTTTTGCTTGGGTCTACTTTTACATTTTTAAGTATTGTGTTTGCTAAAGGTCTACCTATTCCGAATATATAAGTTAAAGCAATTTCAACTCTTTTTTCATTAGGTATATCTACACCTTTTATACGTACCATATTTCCTCCTATTAACCTTGTCTTTGTTTGTGTTTAGGGTTTTCGCATATAACCATAACCACGCCTTGTCTTTTTACTATTTTACATTTGGGACACATCGGTTTTACTGATGGTTTTACTTTCATATTTCCTCCTATTAATTTCTAAATATTATACGACCATGAGATAAATCAAATGGAGATAGTTCTAATTTTACGCTGTCTCCTTTTTGAATTCTTATAAAGTTCATACGCATCTTACCGCCTACATAAGCAGTAATAATATGTCCATTTTCAAGTTCAACTTTAAATTGTCCCGATGGTAATAATTCTAATATTTTTCCGTTTATTTCTATCGAATCTTTACTCGCCATTAATTCACCTCTTAGTCAGTATTTTGTAACCAGTGTCTGTGACTAGAACTGTATTTTCGAAGTGAGCTGATGGACTTTCATCCATTGTCTTAATTGTCCAGTCATCATCTTCTAAATAAATTTCTTCGCCTTTTAAATTTAACATTGGTTCAATTGCAATAATCATACCTGGTTTTAATAAGGGACCAGTTCCTTTTTTTCCATAATTTGGAATATTTGGATCTTCGTGTATTTTTATTCCAACACCATGTCCAACCAATTCTCTTACAATTCCCAAATTATATTTTTTTGCATATGTTTCTATTGCATTACTTATATCGCCTATTCTGTTACCAGGTTTTACTTGTTCTATTCCTAAGTACAAACTTTTTTCGGTATGTTCTAATAAGTATTTTTTTTCTTCATCAATATTGCCAACAGGATAGGTTCTTGCCATATCGCTATAATATCCTTTATATGAAACAGATAAATCAATAGAAATTATGTCTTTTTCTTTTAACTTATAATCGTTAGGAATACCGTGTACTACTGTATCATTTACTGATGCACATATAGTTGCAGGATAACCTTCGTAGTTTTTTAAAGCAGGTATACAACCAATTTTTATGATATAATTTTCTGCTAGAGTATCTAACTCTTTTGTAGTAATACCTGGTTTAATAAACTCCTCTAAATACTCCAGAGTCTCTAAAGCTTTTTCACATGATATTGTAATTAACTCTATTTCTCTTTTGGATTTTATTATGATCATTTTAACTCACTTAATACATTTTCAATTAATGCAAATGTTTCTTCTTTATTAGTTTGACATTTAACTACATGTAATAAATTTTTATTTTTATAATATTCTATAAGAGGAGAAGTCTTTTCTAAATATGTATCAAATCTTTTCGTAAATGTTTCTTCATTATCGTCTTCTCTTTTAGTTAATTCTGTATTACATTTATTACAATGATTTTCTATATTAAATGTATCTCTATATGTATTATATATTTCACCACACTTAGGACAAGTTAATCTTCCTAATACTCTTTTCATTGCTACTTCTTTGTCTATATCTAAATATATAACAACATCTACTTTTTGATTGAATTTTGACAATATGTCATTTAACTCATCTGCTTGACTTAGTGTTCTTGGAAAACCATCAAATATATGCCCTTTATCTGAATTTAGATCTTTTATTTTGTTTTCTAATAATTCAAATACTATTTCATCTGTTATAAGTTCTCCGTGCGATAATTTTTCTGCTATATCTTGATTAGTTAAAGCAACTTCTCTAAGTAAATCACCTGTTGAAATATGTGATAATTCATACTTTTCTTTTAATAATGCTGAATGGGTTCCTTTACCTGCAGCAGGTGGTGCGATTAAAATAATATTCATCATCTTTTAAAACTCCTTTTATAACTTCTTTCAACTAAAGAATTTTCTATTTGATTATATAATTCAAGGGCAACTCCAACTACTATTAATAACCCCGTTCCACCAACGGTTACGCTAGCAGGTAATTTTGATAAATTAGTAAATATAATTGGTAACCCAGCAATCACTACCAAGAATAGTGCTCCTATTACTGTAATTCTAACTAAAACATATTTAATATATTTTGTAGTATCATTACCCGGTTTAGTTCCAGGAATATATCCTCCTCTTTTATTTAAATCAGAAGATAGTTCTTTAGGGTTTAAATTCATTAATATATACACAAAAGTAAATAATAATATTAATCCTAAATAGAATGCTAAACCTATAGGGGTATTATAATTCATAAATTTATTTACAAAATTTACAAAACCTTGATTTTTAATTACTTGTGCTAAAGCTGATGGTAATGATATAAACATAGATGCAAATATTACTGGCATAACCCCAGCTGAATTCATTTTAATAGGCATATATGTTTGTTGTCCACCATATGAACTAGTTGTTCTATTAGCATATTGAACAGGGATTCTTCTTTCAGCTTGTTGCATATATATAATGGCTATTATTATTCCAAAATATATTGCTATAAATACTATATAAGATATTATTCCTACTATAGTTGTGCCAACTTCACCAAATTTAACTAATTCATTAAATGCAGTTACTAACATGTTGGGTAGAGTTGAAATAATACCCGCCATAATTATTAGCGATACACCATTTCCTATACCTTTTTGTGTTATTTGGTCACTTAACCATAATACGAATGCTGTTCCTGCCGTCAATATAACAGCTATTCTAATATATTCTAAAGGAGTACCGTTTTGTCCAAAAAAAGCAAATGAAAATACATATCCTTGTAGGAATGCCATTCCAATTCCTAGATATCTATTTATTTGATTAATCTTTCTTCTTCCTGTTGCTCCTTGATTCTTTAACTCAGAAAAATATGGAATTATATCCATTTGTAATATTTGAGTTATTATCGATGCACTTATATATGGAGATATTCCTAAAGCAAATATAGAAAATCTTTCTATTGCTCCACCACCCATTGCGTTCATGAGCTCTAAGAATCCTAAATCACTTACTATTCCTTGGGTTCCTGGAACAGGTATAACCGTTCCAAGTTTAAATATTAATAACACCCCTAAGGTAAATAGGATTTTATTTCTTAAATCTTTGTTTTGAGGGGCAAAAATTTGTTTAATTATTTTCAACAAATTAAATCACCTCTACTTTTCCACCTTTTGCTTCGATCTTTTCCTTTGCTGATTTGGTAAATTTATGAGCTTTTACATTAAGTTTCTTTTCTAAAACACCATTTCCTAGTATTTTTACACCATCTAGTTGCTTTTTTAATATACCTGAATCTTTTAATATTTCTGGTGTAATTTCAACATTTTCTTCAAAAACATTTAAATCACTCACATTTATTACTTGTTTTTCCAGAACCGCTACCTGTTCCACGACCTACTCTATTTCTTAGTTTTTTAGAGCCTTCAGTAATTTTTAAATTATTTAATTTCATTATATAAACAACTCCTCTACTGTTTTTCCTCTTAATTTTGCTACTTGTTCTAATGATTTTTGCATCATAAGTGCATTCATTGTTGCTCTTGCAGTATTAATTTTAGTGCTTGAACCTAATGATTTAGATACAACATCTTTAACACCAGCAAGTTCTAATACCGCTCTAACTGGTCCTCCAGCTATTATTCCAGTACCACTTTTTGCAGGTTTAATTAATACCTTAGTAGCTCCACTTGTTCCAATAGCTTCATGAGAGATAGTTCTTTCATCAACTAATGGAATTCTTTTTACACTTTT
>CAYXGK010000012.1:0-14642 GCA_964464565.1 uncultured Muribaculaceae bacterium
TATTGCGGTTAATCCAAAGGCTAAAGAATTACCTCCATCTCCCGATGGAGATGTTGAACTTGGTGCAGGAGAACCTCCTCCTCCAACAGTTATACCATATGGTGTTCCAGCTACCAAAGGCACAATTGTTTCTATTAATCCACCGGCACCACCACCACCACCGTGATTGGCGCCTCCGCCTCCGCCTCCAGCTACTATTAACACTTCTGCATTTAAAACAAGATCTCCCCATGCATTTTCTCTATGCCCATTTGGAGTTTCAACACCAGTATTTGATAGTACAACTCTCCATGTAACATTATCAGTTGACAAAGATACCGATGTTTGATTATAAGTTCTAGGAGTTCCTCCATAGTAATGCCATACAGCAACTTCATCTATATCATATGTTTTTCCTAAATCAACGATAATACATTGTATCCCCGGATATGTTGCAGATTGAGTTGATGCATATTTATTAAAATCATCTGCTTTTCCATCGGTTACTATATCATAACTATATGCTCCTGGATGATAAGGAGATGTTGCTGTTGGGCTCTTCCCAAGAGCTAAATTCAAACCGTTTTTTATTACTTGTAACTCTATCCAATGAGTATCTCCACCTGCATTTGAACCGTTTGCACAAGATTTTACATATCTTACATTATTAAAATTTGTATTATTTTTGGGATATTCATGACCAACGTATACTATTTTTGCTCTACCATTTCCGCTATTATTTCCTTCGGTCATAGAACCGTTCATAAAATATTTACCAGAATAATGGAGTGTATTTGAATTATGTGTAATATCTAAATCATTAGTTATTGAGTTTACTCCTCCATATCCAGAAATATATGAAGAACCACCTGCACCACCAGTAGCGCAAGTAGCACCACCAGCTCCATAATAACCGCCACCACCACCGCAGCCACCGCCTCCAATACCAAATGATGCTGCAAGATAGCTTCCATCTTGCCTGATTCCTGGTGCGCTTTGAGTTCCGCCTGTTGCTGCTCCTGCTGCACTAGATGCAGCTTTACCAACTAAAGTTCCACCATGAGAAAATGTAACATTTCCAGCACCAGCACCACCTGCAACCATAATTCTGGATTTTAATGAATTTAAATCATTCCATGATCCCTTTATCAATCTTAAATCTGTTGCTCCACCACCAGGGTAACCACCTGAATTGGCTGTACCACCATTAAAAGCAGTACCATTTTGAACAGTGCTATATTGACCTAAATATAAATAAGCTTTTTCGCCTTTTTCAAATTTAATTGCGCCTTTTGTATATGCACCCATTCCGTTTCCATGTCCAGCTCCCCATAATTCAACTGTATAGTATCCTTCGCATTTAAAATCCACTGTTTGAAAGTTACCAGTATATACATAATCATTTTTTATTACATGTATCTTTCTTTGTACTATTTTTTCATTTGAGCCTTGTTTAGCAGTATAAGTTATAGTATATTCTCCCTCAGAATATACATTTAAATCTGATGAAATAACAACAGGAACATTGTTTCCTAAACTATCTTTAGCAACATATCCGGGTTCTGTAAATCCCTGACCTATATTTGCACACATTACATTATTTCCTTTTAAAGTAATAGATATTTCTGATGTTGAATTATCTATTATTCCTTCTGCACCTTCTCTTGCTTTATTACTTATTTTTTTCGTATTATTAAGAACAATAAGTAATGAAGCTAAAGAAAGTAAAAAGAAAGTTAAAAGTACGTACATAAATCCAGAAAAAATTGCTCCTTTATTATTCATATTTTACCACCTTTTTATCTATATTTTCTTTAATGTTAATATCATCTTTTACAACTATTGTGTCCTTATCTCCATCTGAAATGAATCTGTTGTTTTCAAGTAATTTAAAAGTCATTTGTATATCAAAGTCCTTGCCATTATTATCATACGCTCTAACTCTTTTAATAAAGAAAGGATCAAAATCTTTACTATACGGGGATACATTTGAATCCCAACCAACTCTTAAAGCACCAGAGTTTTCATATTTTGTACCTTTATAACTTCCTTCTTTAATGTATTTAAAATTTTTATGATTTTTATTACTTGGTAAGCCATATGGAAGAGCAATCACATTTATATACTTATCCTTTATTATTTCATCTAATTTATTATACAAAAGCGATATTTCTTCTTGAACTTTATCTCCACTTACTTTATCTAAATATAAATGGTTGTATGTATGATTACCAATATCATAACCATTCTCTATTAACCAATTAATTATATCACTATTATACATAGGCTGTCCAAATAAACCCTTATTTAAGAAAAATGTAGCTGTAACATTATAATCAGGGTATTTTTCTTTAAATTGTTCTAATATACCAACTGCTGAATTTGGATCGATAATTAATGTACCATCTTCATTCTTTCCGATTACTTTAATGTTGTCTATATTACCATCATCAAATGTCAATATTATAGGACTATATCCCAATTTTGTATCTATATTACCTTCAATATAATCTTTTAATCTAATCATTCTATAATTATTTTCATAATAAAATTCTAAATCTCCAATAAATCCTTTTTTTGTTCTGTTATATCCGTTTTTATCGACATTATTTGATTCTTTTTCAATGTTTACAATCTTATGATACATCATAATTGGAATATTACCCATCTCATTTACTTTATATTCACTATAATTTATTGGTGTTACTTCAACTTCTTTTTTCTCTATTTTTTCTTTAATTGTCTCAGTTTTATCAAATGACTCTTTCTTAAAATAACTCTTTGTATAGATATTTCTATCTATTATTATTACAAGAAAAACAAGAAAAACAATTATAGATTTTTTTGGACATTTCATAAGACACTCCTACTATATATAATTTCTAATTGGATTAACCCTATCATCAAATTGATATATATATATAATATCTAAATTTTGATCTAACAAAGTCGAATCAATTGGAATTCTAAACATTATAATAGAATTGTGTTTATTTTCATCTGTAACAACAAAAGATTCATCCTTTTGTTCAATATCCCTATGAAAAGTAAATGTTTTTGGTAGTTTTAATTTTATAACACCATAAGACAATGTATTATCATTTCTGTTTATTGATAAATTTTTAACAGGTTCACCAACAAATTTTATGTCATAGCAATTATTACCACAATATTCTATTGCTTCAATTATTTTATTAGTAAAATCTTTTTGTAATTGTGAATTTATTTGACTTTCAAATACAACATAATCATTATAAATAATATTTATTTGTTGTCTTCTTTGGATACTTATTACAGTTCTAAATATTGCAAAAGAAAGTAATGTAACAGCAGTAAATGCTATAAGTAATTCAATTAAGGAAAATCCTTTATTATTTAATTTCATACATCACCTAATTTATACTTTCTGGTCTTATGGTTCTTCCATAACTTGTTTCCTTGTAAGTTTCATTTAATACCGTTATATAATTTTCGTTTGTATCTCCTACTCTTACAATATTGTCATAATATGTTCTTCCATCTCCATAATAATGCCATAGTCTAATACTAGATAAATCGTATTCTTGGCCTAAATCCAACAATACATAATTCACACCATATCCTCCATCAATATATGATGTAGTTGAAGTATTACCATCAGTTAAATAGTGTAAGTTTGTCATAGAAGGATTTGATGGTGTTATCGAGGTTAATCCTTGCGAAATATTATTTCCATATTTATCATAAGCTTGAAGTTCAACCCAATGACTATATAGATTTGATGAACTACCATTAATTTCATTATATATAAATCTTACATTACTTAATGTATTCTTTGATGCAGGACTTAATAATGTAATTCTTGCATATCCATTACCAGCGTGTCCTGTTTCATTTGCTCCACTAGGACTTGCAAAAGTTTGAGCTCCAGTTTTTAAATCAGTATTTTTAAAAACATATCCTGAAAAGTGCTTGGTTTGGTTACTTGGGGTTCCATCAGCCTTTATTGCATTCATTCCAGTATAACCTGATATAAAAGATGAACCACCACCTGCTCTACCAGCACTTCCTCCAGCACCACCACCAGCGCCACCACCGCCATAGTATCCGCCGCCGCCGCCGCCGCCTCCATCTCTATTGGCGATTAATTCACCGCCACCGTCTCCTCCTTTACCAAAAGAACCAGCTTGTCCTGGTGCTAAATTTGTTGAGTATGCTGTTCCACCGGTACCTCCGCCGCCACCTCCAGCTCCTCCAATACCATAATAGCCTCCGCTTCCGCCACCACCAGTATAATTAGATCCATTAGATCCTCCTCCACCGTATGGATGAGCAACTCCTCCGAATCCTCCTCCGGCACCACCTCCAGAATATGCACCACCACCTGCAGCAACAATAATTCTAGATCTCAAACTAACCGTTTCATTCCATAAGCCACTAACTGTTCTAATATCCGTTGCACCGCCACCACCAGCGCCCGCTCCGTTACCAGGTACCATTCCAGGACCACCAAGTCCTCCACCATTAAATCCACCAGTTCCTCTAGTTGAGGTTCCTGGAAAAACTTCTCCAATTCCGCCAACATAAACATATAGTTTGTCGCCTTCAGCAATATCTATCTCACCCTTTGTATAAGCTCCAAGTCCTCCTCCTGAACCACCTTGTGCTCCCCATAATTCAACTTTATATTTTCCACCAACTGGAGCAGTAAACACTTGGTAATTCCCTGTATAAGGAAAATCATATACCTCATCGTAAACTACTACTTTTCTTTTTACCGAAATATCTTGCAATGTATATGTTAAATAATATGTTGCTGCTAAAGATGTATCAACAAATCCCGTTATAAATACGTCTAATTTATTTCCATTTCTATCTTCAGCAACATAACCGGGTTCTTGATAGTTTGTTCCTTTTTTTACATATGCCACATACTCTTTATCTGCATCCCCAGTTAATTCCAGATTATAATTATATATTGACATATATCCATAACTTGAATCTTCTAGTTCAGTAACCAATATAAATTTACTATCAACTTTTGATAAAGTGTCTAAATATCTTTTTATCTTAACATCAAAAGTGATTAAATTATTTGAATCCGAATAAAATGTATCTGTATTTATTAGAAATACCTTTTTTATTTTTAAATATTTTCTTAATTTTTTATAATACTCAGTATTTGCCCTATCAATTTCTGAGACTTCAATAAAAGCTCTTCCATCTAATGTGGTCGAATAATCTATTTGTGTATTTTCTAAATATGTTTTTACATTCAATGCGGCATTTGTTACATTTAAATTGTCATATGATTCGCTTAACATAAATCTATTATATGTATTTGAAAAATGCGTAAAAACATAAGTAATTACTACCGCAACAATCGCAATTACTACAATTGTTTCTAAAACAAAAAAACCCCTATTATTCATTATTTTTTTCATTTTTTTCTCCCAGTCCTTGCTATTATTATAAATCTATTATATAATAATTTTATTATAAATACCATATATTTTTAAAGAATAAAAAGAGGTTATATGTTAAAAGAATTTGATTTTGAGAAATTACCAATAGTAGAAATCGTTAATGAAATTATTATGGATGCATCTATAAAAAAAGCTAGTGATATCCATTTTGATCCTCTTTTCGAATATATGAAAGTTAGAATTCGAATTGATGGTGAACTAAGAGATTATGCTGCAGTTCCTAACTCTTTAAAGAAAAACTTAATTACTCGTATAAAAATTATATCTGGCATGAATATTACAGAAGTAAGACTGCCACAAGATGGTGCTATAAAAACAAGAATTAAAAATATAGATATGGATCTGCGTGTTTCTTGTATACCTACTAGTAATGGAGAAAAAATAGTAATTCGTATTTTGGACTATTCAATGAGTTTAAAAGGTTTAGATACTCTTGGGTTTAGCAAATTAAATTATGATAAAATGGAAGAATTAATTAGAATTCCTAACGGAATACTATTAGTAACTGGAGCAACTGGTACAGGTAAATCTACTACAGTATATTCAATATTACAAAGATTAAATAGAAAAGAAACAAACATAATAACTGTTGAGGATCCAATAGAAATGGATATAGATGGTATTAATCAAATTCAAGTTAATAGTGATATCGGATTAGACTTTGCTAATTGCCTTCGTTCTATATTGCGTCAAGATCCCAATGTAATAATGGTCGGGGAAATTCGTGATAACGAAACAGCAAAAATAGCTGTAAGAGCCTCTATTACTGGACACTTAGTATTATCTACAATACATACCAACAACTCATTAAATACTATTGAACGTTTATTAGATATGGATGTAGAAAGATATTTATTAGCAAGTGCTCTTAAAGGAGTTGTATCTCAAAAGTTAGCAAGACGTTTATGTGATAAATGTAAAATAAAAAAACAAGTTAATGAATATGAAAAGAATTTACTTAAACAAGTAATGAATGAAGATATTACAGAGCTATATGCACCAGTGGGATGCAGCGAATGTTCTGATGGCTATAGAGGAAGAATAGCAATACACGAAGTACTAGTAATTAATCAAGAAATAAGAGATGCTATTGCTAATAATGTTAGAAAAGAAAGCTTAAGAAAATTAGTATATACTTCTCATGTTTCAACTCTACTTCAAGATGGATTAACAAAGGTATTACTAGGTAATACAACTTTAGAAGAAGTAATTAAATTAATTGAGTTAGATGATGACGTCGATGGAAAAACAAATGATTATAGATATAATTTAGATAAAGCTTTAGAGCATTCTGAAATAGCAAAATCTGAAATTGAACATATTAATGAATCTATAGCAATACAAAATCCCGTAAGTACTCCTGAAGGCACAGTTGCACAGCCAACAAGCACATAAAAAGACATAGATGAGTTAAGATCAAAAACTTACCTCAAAATGTCTTTTTTTATAGTTTACATATTTTATTATTTTTTATTCTTTGCAATGCGCTTCCCAATGCTCTACCAAGTTCAAATATTAGATTTACTCCTCTTACAAAGGCATTAATCAAAGTTCCAGATAAATTACCTCCATCAATACTTTTTAATTCGTCTTCATTCATATAAATCATTATCTACACCTCAAAGGTCTAGTTATACCATCTAATAATCCAGCTAATAAAGCAAGTATTGCACCTATACCCGCAATTAAACTTATGCTAATTCCCCCATTTATATTTTTTAGTTCTTCATTACTTAATTTCATAGTCCCCTCCTTTCTTTAAAATTAATACTTTATCAAATAAACTATAATTAATATTTTTATGTGATGTAAATATAATTATTCTATCTCTATAACAATTAAATATACTGTTTAATATTTTTTGCTCTTCTTCAACTTCTAAATTATTTAATAATTCATCAATTATTAAAACACTAGATTTTTTGTATAATAATCTGCATAATATTAGTTTTGATTTTTCTCCAAAGCTTAAATTTGTTCCGTCTTCTTCTACTATACAATTAATTTCTTTTGATAAATTCGATATATTTAAAACCATTTTTACTCTATTAATATCAGATCCAATATTAGACAACACTGTTCCTCTATATATCTTTAAATCCAAATTACCATAAGATATATTTTCTTCTATACAATTATTATTCCATAATTTAATATCTTTATTATCAAAAATAATAGAACCTGAATCACATTCATAAATACCTTGTATTATAGAAAACAATGTTGTTTTGCCAACTCCACTTTCTCCTTTTACAAAAATTTTATCGCCCCTATTAAATATTATATTTAAATTATTTATTATGTATTCATCGTTTTTGTATGAAAAAAACAAATTTTTTATATCAATTTTAGATATTCTATTTGAATAATATCCATAATTAGTATTATCGGTGGATATCTCTTTTAATCTGTTAATAGATACTAATCCGGTAGTAAATTCTTCTTCCATTTCAAATATTCCCTTAAAAGAATCAATAAACATAATTAAAATAGAATAAAACAATACAATATTACTAATGCTTAAATTTATTTTTACCCCAAAATATAATACAAAATTAGTTAGTAGTAACAAGAACAAATTTTTTAATATATATTCAAAATTATATAGTTTATTAAACTTATAATTAATATCCAAATATTTATTATAAGAATCCTTTATATTATTATAATTATTATTCACCATTTCACGATTATTAATGTTATTGCTACAATCTATTGCTTCACTTATTATTCCATTAATATATCCTTTTTCTTCATTGACTCTTTTAATATAATTTTTGTTTTTTTTATAAAATAATGCATATAATATAGAATAAATTATTACTATACTTAGTGATATCAATAGCAATCTTTTGTTTATACTACTTAATATAAATATGCAGATTATTATTATACATAAGTGCATAAAAAACATAATTGGAATTTTAAATAATAATTGTTTAATGTTTTCAATTGAGTTGACTCTACTTAATATATCTCCTTTTTGTCTATTAACAAAGTATTGTTGCTTGAGTGATAACATGTTATATATTGTTTTTAAAGTGAGATCCTTATCAATATTTATATCGTTTTTTATAATCATCATATTTGTAATATATTCGAGTATAAATCTTAACGCTATTATTAACGAGAATATAATATATATTTTTTTAGATATATATATATTATCAATTAATGTTTTTAAGTAATACGTTGATAATATTGTAATGAATATTGTAATTAATGAGAATATAGAAATAACAACTATCTTAGATTTATATTTTAATATTGTTTCTATATATATGTTGCTTTTTTTATCTTCATTAATAACAGATTTAGGATTTAAAACTACTATAACCCCTGTCCATATTTTTATAAATTCTTCCTTAGTATAAGTTTTTTTTCCAAAATATGGATCCATTACTCGAATTTTTTTCCCTACTTTTTCAATAACTACATAATGTTTATATACTTCTTTTACTATAGTATGCGCTATTGTGGGTAAATTAATACCACACAAATCACTATATTCGCATTTTAAACCATATGCTTCAAACCCAATACTATTTGCTGTTTTTATTAAATCATATGCACTTACCCCATCTTTATTACATTTCATCATATTTCTTAATTTATCATACTGGACGTTCCCTTTGTAATATTTAATAATACACATTAAAGATGCTACAGCGCAATCACTAGTATCCTTTTGTTTTATAAATCGCATATTATCACCCTATTTGTATATTAAATATTTTGAACTATTTACCCTTAAAAAAAATGAATATTTATTTAAAATATCCATTTTCTACATTTTTTAAATCATTGACCACAATAAATGCTGTGGGATCATATTCCTTAATTATCTTTTTTATTTTCTTTTGTTCTTTTTTATCTACAGTAATATTAAGTAAATTTCCCGAATTACTACCATCTATTCCTGTATAAGTAAGAGCTGTTATTCCATATCCATTATTTCTAATAGTTTTTACTAATAACTCATCTTTTTGACTTGTAAATACTTGAATCATGATTTTGCCAGGTATTAATCTTTGAGAAATATATGAACCTACATATGTACCAAAAGAAAAACCTCCTGCATAAGAAATTGCTATATAAATGCTGGAATGGTTAATGGTAATTGCTTCTTTTACTATCAAAAACCATATTAATGCTTCAATAAATCCAATAATTGCAGCTACTAATCTTTTTTCTTTTACAATTAGCATTGTTCTTAAAGTTCCCAAAGAAACATCTAATATTCTTACCAAAAAAATTTTAATGCATAAAAACAAGATGGTCATTCATTCCTCCTTATTTTGTATATGTTGATTTCCACAAACCATGTATATTACAATATTCATATACTTCAAAAGAATTGTATTCTTCATCTAAAACAAAATTTGCTTCAGGCACATCGGTGTATGACAAATTCTTTCTTAATACTTTATTATTATATATAACAAATATCTTTGTTATAAAATGATTTTCCATCATAGGATGCGCAATTGATCCAACTTTAACATTAACATTATTTCCCTCAACAGTTATAACCGGAACATGCTTTTCAAATCCTTCATCTTCTGTATGAGCATTTATTAATTTCATTTCTTCGCCACAACATACTAATTGTCCTCCGCCTTCTTCTAGTAGCTCTACTACATTACCACATATATTACATTTAAATATTTTCATATATACCTCCTATAATAATAATTATACTATATTATTTGTATTTATGAAACTATTTTAGTATAATGAAGTTATAATCGAGGGAAGTAATGAAAAGAAAATTAAAAATAGAAGTTAAAATTAGTTTGGCAGTTATTTTGTTCATATTAATTGGATTTATATTTATAAGAATTAAAAGAAATACTAATAGCTTTGAATATAAATTATCTAAATTGGGTTATTCAAAAAATGATATTTCTATAATTATTAAATTAGAAAAAGAAAAAATTCAAGATATTATAGGATTAAAATACAACGAAAAATTGACAGATATTTTAAAAGATAAATATTTTATGTATAAAAATTTAAATAGATATATTGATTACGCTAATAAAAATAGCAACTTAAATACAAGGGATGTTGTAGAAATAGTAAATGTTAATAGAGATAGAGCATATTATAAAGATATACAAGATACTGATACTAAACAAGGTGCTTCAATGTTAGTTAACAAATATTACACACTTAAAGATTTTCAACCAGTATTAGTAAATGTAAGTTTAAAATATGCATATCAAGGAAATAAATTAGTTAAAGAAGCCGGTGATGCTGTTGCAGAAATGTTTATAGAAGCAAAAAAAGAAAACTATAATTTAATATTAAATGGTTCTTATAGAGATTATAAGACTCAAGCGATTAATTATGACAATGAAAAAATTATGAAAGATATACATCAAGCTGATAAAGTAATAGCTAGATCAGGTCATTCAGAACATCAAACGGGTTTAGCATTTGATATTAATTTATATAATAAAAAATTCGATAATTTTGAAAATACAGAAGAATATAAATGGCTATTAGACAATTCTTATAGGTATGGATTTATATTAAGGTATCCAAAAGATAAAGAAAACATAACTGGGTTTACTTATGAGGCATGGCACTTTAGATATGTTGGTAAAACAATATCAGAATATATTTATAAAAATAATATTACATTTGATGAGTATTATTCTTACTATATAGAAAAATAAGGGAATTATAATTATTCCCTTATTTTTAATTGCTTAATTGTTTCATTTGATTTTGAAATGCCGTCAAGAATCAATTTATAAGAAATAGTTGTATCACTTTCGCCTCTTTTTTGTATTTTTTCTACTAAGTTAACAACCGATAAAGTAGAATCTAAAAATAGTAAGTTTGCTTTTAATAAGCATAATCTATGTTTTGCTTCGGTTCTATTACTTTTTATATCGTAATCAGGATCAAAAATCTCATATAAACCAAATATTTGATCTCTAATATTAGAAGAAACAATATCTGTTTCAAAGATATTATAGTAGTCTTCAAGAATATTATAAATTGTTAGATTTATTTCTTCTGAAACTAATATATTATCGTTTGGAATTGAAAAACCACAGGGTACAAAAGTTCCTTCTAAATTCTCGTTAACAAAAATTAAATTATATTTTGAATCAATTAGTTCATCTCTTACATCACTATCGAGTTGATCATTAATAGCTTCTTCCAAATATATCAAATAATTTAAATATAAATCGTTTTCTATTAGACTCTTTACTTTACAATCTTGAGGTAAAGATCTAAAATATTCTGTTTCAACATTTCCAAATCTATACAAAAATTCTTTTTGTCTAACAGTTAATAAAATTTCATAACTTTCTTTATTAAATGCAAAACAATATTTATTATTTTCAAACAAAAGTTTTATATGTTTTTCTCTTAATTCTTCTCTATATTCAATAAAACCATTAGCATCTTTTATTGAATTAAATCTCTTAGTAGCATCAATAATAAACTTATCATAATCGGATTTAATTCCAGTTACTATAATGTTTTTTAATCTGTTGAATATTCTATGTAAATACAATTCTTCATAATTACTTTGAACTATTCTTTCGAATTCAGACAAAATCATAGAATCCGGATTCGTTTCATATAAATAATAAAATATTTCAATACATTTATCCTTATCTTCCCTAAGATCATTATATATTTCTTCTTCTGCTTCAATTGCCATATTTAAGTAAGATAAATGTTTATTATAATCAGCAGTATTTTTTTGACCATCCTTTTCTAAATAAGCTAATACATCATATATTTTATTAATAGACTTTGTAACATTAATAAGTCCTGCAATTTTATCCTTTTCTTGGCTAGTAAATTTTGTCATTAAACCCCTCCATATTGTCTTTTATTATATATTAATTATATGAATTGTCAAATAAAAAATAGAGCATAATATGCCCTACAATTAAATTTTTATCACTTCATTTGTAGATGTTAACTATATAAATGAACATCCTTTAGCAGGGGGAATTAACACCATTAAAAACTGCTATATGTAAAAATGATTATAATATGTATGAATTTTTAGTAAATAGTGGGAATACATTCGGGTATAGGTAATGATGAATTGGTATTTATCCAGTTACATCCGTTTTCTCTATATAATCCCCCTTTTTTATTATAATAATCAAGATATGAACCAATGAAATTTGAAAATGGATAAGAATAAGATTCTTCAATTGTCACATTATCAGGAATATATATTGAATATAGATAATTGTTGTCAAATGCACTCATTCCAATAGTTTGAATGCTTTCTGGTAAAACTAAAGCACCTAAATTATTATTTGAAAATGCTTCTTCTCCTATTGAAATTAAAGTGGATGGTAATTCTATATATTTTAATTTGGAACTAGGATCTGGTAAAGCAAGTGAAATTAAATTGTATTCTTTTTTCTCGTTAATCATTGGGTCATTAAATGCCAATAAATTAACACCATCTTTGTTTTTATATACCCTATTAGTGCCTTGACCATAAAAAGCCCTATATCCAATGTGCTGAACTGGTTTGCCATCGATATATTCCGGAATTTTCACATATGAGGGACATCCATCAACATATCCAGTTATTGTTACATTTGTTGCGGTTGAAGTGTAAGTAAAACACGAAGATGGAGTTGAAGCCGATACATAACTACCTCTTTTCCAGACGCAATCTTGACATAAAGAAGTATATGTACCACCAATTTTTGAATTTCCTATTACATATGCAAAAGAAAAAGAATCAGATATTTCGGGATCAAAATAATTACTTGTTATTTCCATGTTAATATTTGAGGGTATATTTACACTTGTTATATTATTATAAATAAAAGCTCCTTCACTTATGGTAGTTACACTATTTGGAATTGTAATGCTAGTTAATTCATTTTCAGCAAATGCCCGTCCCCAAATTTCATTAACCGTATTAGGTATTGTAATACTACTTATTTGAGAATATGAAAATGCATTATATCCAATATTTGTTACACTACTTGGAATTATAATGTTATTTTTTTTTGCTCCACCATAGCTAACTAAGGTTCCATAATCAATATTTCCTTGAGGGTCTCTAGCATATATAAAAGCTTGTCCATCAGAAAGTTGATTATCATTGAATGAGCTATATCCCATATAAGTTACATTATTTTGAATAGACAATTGTCTTATTTGATTAGATTGAAATGCAAAATCTCCTATATAAACCACACTATTTGGAATAGATAATTTATTAATTAAATTATAGTTAAAAGATCCATTTCCTATTTCTTCTACACCTTCAGGAATCTTTAAATCTGAAATTAGATTATTTGCAAAAGCATTACTACCAATTAATGACAAATTATTGGATAACTTCAAGTTTGTAATATTATTATCATAAAAAGCTCCCGAATCTATATTTGTGACACTATCAGGAATAGATAAATAGGATATTCTATTCCACGCAAAAGCATAGTAACCAATATTTGTTACACTACTGGGAATTAATACGTTTGATAAGTTTTTACTACTAAAAGATCTTTGTGCTATTTCTGTAACTCTTAATCCTCCCAAAGTGTCTGGTATTATAGGCTTATAAGAACACCCATAACTATAACCAGTAATTCTAGCGTTACTTCCAATAGGAGTCCATGAAAAACATGTTTCATCAACAACTTCAGGAATTTCAAGCTCACATGTTATGTTTTTACTCACAGATACCTTTTTATCATTAGAATATTTTATTGCACACCATTTGTCATTATAAACTGCTATATCTACATTTTCATCAACAACGTGTATAGTACCATTATCCGGCAATTCTCCTCTAGTAGGTATTTCATCTCCAACAAATGAACCATTTGTAATGGTATATGTTTTTTCTTGTTCGTTTGAAATAATTGATTGTTTTATTGCCTCATTTATCAATGTTTCTGCAGATAATCTAAATGATTCCTTATCAGCCTCTTCTACTGCATTAAAAATTTTTGGTACAGATATTGTTAATATAATTGATAATACTACAATAACTGCAAGTAGTTCTATTAAAGTAAATCCTTTGTTGAACAAAATTTTATTCATTTTATTCATTATTTTCCTCCATTATAAAACCATAATAGCACTATGTTAATAAAATTTCAATATATTATTAAAAAACATACATAAGTTGAAGTAGTCAATAAAAAGTAGACACTTAAAAAAGAAACATTTAAAATCCTGATT
>CAYXGK010000013.1:0-10871 GCA_964464565.1 uncultured Muribaculaceae bacterium
ATTCTTCATACTTATAATTATTTTGTTCACACCATCTTATATACATTCTATATAACATTGCAGCCCAATCACAAGCTTCTACCCCGCCTGCTCCACTGTGAACCTCAAGTATACAATTCGAAGAATCAAATTCTTTACCAAGTAAAGCTTTTGTTTCCAAATCATCTTGTTTATTTATTATAGTTTTTATCTCTGTATCTATCATTTCAAATATAGTTTGATCAAAATCTTCTTTTAAAAAACTTAAAACATCTTTCTTATCAATCAATTCTTTATGAATTGCTTCAATTTCAGATATTATATCTTTAAGATATTTTATTTTAGATAATGTTTCCTCAGCCTTAGAGTTATCATTCCAAAAATTATTACTTATAGTTAATTTATTTAACTCTTCTAAATCGTTTTTCTTTTTTTCTAAGTCAAAGTAACTCCTTAAGCAAACTATTTCTATTAATTTCGGTATTTATTAATACTTCTAAATCTTTTATTTCCATATACCATCACCATAAAAATTATACCATTTATATAATAAAAAAACTATAATATTTTAAATTATAGTTATTTAACAGAAATTGTTCTTGTTTGTGAAGTTTGATTGCCCATACTATCTTGTAGATAATATATTATTGTGTAATCCCCTCTTTCATCAACATTAGGTTTTCCATTTTTTAGTACTTTAGAAGTTATGTCTCCATCTTCTTTATCTGTTGCAGTAAAACCTGGTTCAACATAAGCTTCTCCAACTTTTAATACTATTTCTTTTTCTCCCTTTAAAGTAATTTTTGGCTCTTCTCCTAAATCTACCATTTCTTTACACGTTACCTTGTTATTTGAATCTACAACTAATTGCATTGCCATTCTATCACCAAAATATACCGGTTTATCTTGTGTAGATAATTTCGGATTCTTTAATTCCAATGGGATATAATTATCTTTTCCCAATGTAATCATAGACATTGTTCTTAATGGTAAATTATATATTGCCCCTTGTTCTTCTTTATCAATTGTGACAACATTAGGATTAGTTTCTGACAAATCAACTGCCACCTTACATAAATCAGTAATTAATTTTGTATATTCTTCTTCCTTTTTCTTTTCCGCACTATTTTTAGCGATTACTAAAAATACTACAAGTATTATAACCACCAATATTGCAAATCCAAGCAATATTTTTTTATTCTTATCCATATATACCTCTCTATCTTAATAAGATTATACAATAATTTTTAATTTTAATCAAATTATATTCTAAATCTTCTATATATATTATTTAAAGATAAATAATTATATTTTGTTTCTTTCTATAATATAAAATAAAACTTTTTTTATATAGATATATTCCTTTTTATTTTTCTTAAATATAAATTTATTTTACTAATTCAGAAAAACCCTTCATATCTAGTTTTATTTGAGAGCTTAAATTATTAGTTGCAGAAGAATTTAATTTTGCAGATTTAAGAATTGGAGCAATTTTTTCTAATAATTTGTAATCAAATTCATTGTTTTTATTCATAGCAGTTATTCCAATAAAATACATAGAATTTGCTTTAGCAAATGCAGCTATTGCATTTTCACCACCCGAACTTATTTCCATTGTAATAAACTCTACCCCAGCTAATTTTTTTTCTACGGCTAAAGATGCTGTATATCCAAATTGTTGTAACATCGTATGGAGTTGACTTTTATTTGTTTTTAATTGAGCAAAGCTTCCTTCTTCAAGTTCTATTAAAGTAGCCCAAGTTCCTTCTTCGTCTCCAATTATTAATGTACCGCCACTTTCTTCATATACATAATTATCCGGTATTGAGAACGTAAATCCTTTAAAGTTTACTTTATATATATTGCTTGGGTTTTGTACCAATCCTGGATTATTAGTGCCTCCATTCGGATTATCATCTTTACCTTTAAAAAATAAGGATTGTACAAGAAGTATAAGAGCTACAACTACAACTAATCCTGCAGCAATTCCAACATATTTTCCAACATTGTTCGATTTTGGTGATGGCATATTGTAACCATTATGCATTCCAGAATTATTAGGATAATTACTTTGAACATTGTTCAAAGGTTGTTGATTAAATACCGGTTGTTGAACAGGTGCTTGATTATAGTTTTCAACTGTTGGATTATTTCCGTTTTGCATAACAGTATTGTTTGAATAGTTCGGTTGTGCATTATTAATTGGTTGTTGTTCTGTTACAGGTTGAACCGGTTGTTGAGTTGATATTTGATTAACCGTTTCAACCGTTGGATTTTGCGGTATAAAAGTATTTTCGCTTTGTATAACATTCTTATTCGAATAGTTTGGTTGCTCATTATTAATTGGTTGTTGTTCTACAGTAGGTTGAACCGGTTGTTGATTCACAGTATGATTAAGCGCTTCAACTGTTGGATTTTGTACAACAGTTTGACTATTGGATGTTTGTGTTAGTACTTGCTCTTGAACAGTTACTGCTGCTCCACAGTTTTTACAAAATTGATCATTCTCAGTTAATAGAGAACCGCATTGTTTACAATTCATTTCTTTCCCTCTTTCTTTCTTTTATAAATCTTTTTCTTCAACAGTAAAAGTCGTTAACTCGTTTATCATTTCTTCTGTTATAACATTACCATTTCCGTTGATTTCTATGTATAGATTACCCTTATTGGGCATTTCATAGAACAATATTTTTTTATTTATGTAATATGTCTTCCTATTTATGTTTGTAAATATTATACCACTAATATTAGTATAACCGCCATCATAAACTTTAAATTGTTTACCATTAAATGTAAAGTCACCCTTATAAGTTAATTTATTAGCATCACCATAAGTTGTTTTAATATAAGTCTGGTTTATTATATCAATTATTGATTTATCAGATAATGTTGATAATTCATAATTAATATTGTAATCATATATATTCATATCATCATTATAATTCAAACTGTAAGATCTATTTAAATATCTATTTTCATTTTTATCTATTTCATTATACTTATCAGGAATTTTTAAGGCTATTTCATATAATTTATTTTTGTTATAATCCGTATATGTTTTAAATATAGCTACTCTTTGATTGTTTTCTTTTTCATTATCAATATAACTAGAATAATTTTTTATTAATTTTATTTTTATCATATCAATTAATTTTTGAGTTAAAGCGACACCCGTTGATTCGATTTTAATAGTTAATACACGATTATTACCAAGAGCATATATTAATTCTATATTTTCGTCTTTTCTTTTATACTCTTTTGCTTTAAAACTACTGTCGTATTTTACTGCCTTGTTATAAAAATAACTATTCCTATATATATATCCATAATAATCATTATCCAATTTTGATATAGATTCCTCAAAACTAGAGTAATCATTTGTCTCATCTTTATGATAAGATGAATAATTTCTATATACGTTCATTATTTCATCTTTATTGAGATACTCATAAATATTTTTTATATAAATATTCATTGTTATATTTATTATTCCTTCATCCAATTTTAACTGATAGTATCCAATTGTTGAGTCATAAGATTTAAGTTCAAAATTAGTTGGAATTGAGTATTCTACAAGATAATTGTTTTTTGCTATCTTATAAGATACACTTTTATCTAATATACTATCAAGCTTTTCATTTTTAGAATATTCTATTGATTTTGTTTTAATACTTAATTCATTTTTTAAGTTAAACTTTTCATCTTTTATTTCAAGATTATTTACTATATGTTGTGAACTATCTAATAATATATCAAAATATTCAGTATATGCTTCATATCTAATAGTAATTAGCTTTTCGTTCTTTTTAAATAATATAATCATTACTTGTTGTTTATCATTTTCAAAAAGTAGTTTATATCCATCAAATTCAAATTTTGTGACCTTATCTTTTTTATTTGAAATTAAAATATAATCTTTATTTTGTTTTTGAATATTATAGATTAGTTCATCAAACAATTCATCAATAGTTGAATATTTATATTTATCTTCTAACTCGCTTATTTGAATAATCACTTTGCTTTGACTGTCATGCACAAAAGACACTATGTCATTTTTTTTATCTGTTAACTTCCAAGTACTATCATAACTTATAAAATAAGAATCATTATTAATAGTTTTAATTGATGAATCACTATTAACTAAATTTAAAGCAAATAATCCACATATTCCTACAAATATAGTAATAATTGCCGATATAACAGCGCTTTTATATTTTTTTAATATCGTAAGCATCATAATTTCACCATCACTATAATTAAATAATCAAACTCATCCATAATAATTACTTGATAATCTTTGTTTTTGTATATACACTTTGAAGGTGAATTAAGAATTTCTGTATAACCACTTTTTATTAAGTTTTCCTTGTAATCAATTGCCAATTGCATTCCATTAATATACTTTGAAATACTATTTTTATATCTTAAACTTACAATTCCATCTTTATAACTAGCTTTAATAAGTTCCAATTTAATTGCATTCTCAACATTTCCTATAATAGAGTATTTATTCCACTTGCTCTTTGGAATTGTATTTTGTATTTTTTCATTATTGTATTTAATATAATAATAGTTTTCTTTTAGCTCTTTAAAAGAAATAGTCTCAACCTCATCGATATCAACTGTATTAAACTTATTTTGAATTTCTTTTAATACATCTGCGTTAATGGCAATTGATATACTGTTTTTTGTCGATTTAGATGTATTAAATCCAATGACCTCGCCGTTTATGTTAAATAAGGGACTTCCTTCATCTGTATTTGATAGTGGAATTGAGGTTTGTAAATAGCCATCTTTTGAAGTTAAGATACCGGTTTGAACAATTAATCCGGTTCCAATCTTGCTACTAATTGTAATAACAGGATCTTCAATTTGAACTTGTTTGTAATTGCCTAATTTAACTTTTGAACTAACATCTTTTATTTTTAGTACTGCAACATCAGTATCTGGATTGGCGGTAACCACTCCATCAATCTCGTATGTTTTATCATTACCTCTTATTGTTATATACTGAGCATTAACTAACGATTTTTCTAAAAAATTCCATGTTGTCACCACAAGACCATTATTAATAAAGAATCCATTTGATGATGCTATTACTATATTGTTATAATAACTATTTAAAAATAGTATGTTGCTAATATTATTGTTATATATATCATTTAATTCTTCTTTAGAAACTGTATTTAATTTTTTAAAACTATAAATTTGTTCCAATTGAGATTTATATGTCGGAACTACTGACATTATTTTAGATTCATTTGTTTCTATTTCGTTAAAATATTCACCAATATCATCAGTATCTTCACCATATAAATAATATAATTTCCATTCATCACCAAGTTTTTTAAAATAATAGTGCATTACAAAATTTGTTTCTTTGTATTCATATTCCATTTGATTTATTTTACTTTCTTCCTTTAACTTCACATTTGGTAAAGTAATAGAACTAATAGCAAAATTACTATTTAATGATACTCTTATATCTCCATAAGAATTATAAATCAATCCAAGTTCAGATGCTTGACTAAATATTTGAGGAATTGCCATGCCTGAAACAATATCATCTATGTATTCTTGGCTCTTTACATCAAATCCAGTTATATTATTAGCATCTTTTGGGATATTCGGATTATATCTTAAATCATAAAAATCTTTTTTTCTCTTATAATAGTTTTCTATTGATTCTTCATTATTATTAAAATTTCCAAATAATAAATATGTTGTCTTTTTTGTTAAATTATTTATTTTCTTTTCTATTTCTTTATTTTCATTAGTTAATGAATAACTTAAATTATAACTATTATTAAAATTACTTATTACATTTTTTTTCTTACTATTAGTTGTAAAGGATAGTTTTGATGTATCAAAAGAAAAATTACTTGATAAAGCATATACTAGGGTAGAACAAATAGATAATAACACTACTGATAGAACTATTTTATTTTTCATCTTTATCACCCTAACTTCCCAATTTTTCTTTCAAAACAGAAACAACGTATTTACTCGCAGTACTTGCATTATTTCCATTTAAATATACATCATGGAAGGATTCTGCAATGGTTTCATCATAGATATAATTCCCACTATTGTCTTTTGCTAAGGCATAATTTGAAATTGTTCCCCTCCACTCATCAAGGCTCATTGTTGTTTTTGTATCTCTCTTATATTTGTCATATGCTTCATTTATCATTATCAAAGAATAATTTCCTTCAACAAAATCATCGTATAAATTATAAAAAGTGCTAACATTAATAGAATCAACTAATAATATGGATTCAAGATTATGATTTCTCATCATTGCTAAAAAAGATAAATAATGCCCTAATTCATGCGCTACTGGAGAGTAAACGGTTGAGTTCTTTGGAAAATGTCCAGATTTTGACCCCTCATTAACAGATGCCTCTAATCTTTCTTCATTTAAAAAATATGCCGTATTAAGTAGTACTTGTGTTTTTATAACCCAAGGATATGTTGATGAAGTGCTAGATGTTGCAAAATTAAATACGGGCATAAATGCGGCAATATAATTGTTTGACATATTTGTATTAACTAAAGTTAAATTCGTTATATATCCTCTTACGCTTGGATATTCATTATATATTTTATTAAAAACATTTCCTAATTCTCTTGCAAAATTAACATTCATTTCACAAAGATTAACAGCAGTAATTTTATATTTATTAATCATATCGTCTTCAATATTAATAATATCTTTTGGACATTTGTCTTTTTGATTAACAGAATCTTTAGTAATTAAATAAATTGCGTCTTTACTATTATTAATTTTTACTTGAGAGTAGGTGTTATCATAAATTATTGATGTTTCATATTTACCTTTTTTTGATGTTGTACCACTTGTTATAATTATTTCGTCATCCCCACCACTTGAATTTTTATCAAAAAAATATGTTAATGACGAAGAACTAAAAGCCCTACTAACAAAAAATACAAACAAAACTCCTATACTAATACCAGTTATAATCATTTTATTTTGACTAGTTTTTGAATGACCGATTCTATTATTTTGCTCAAGGTTATTATTTGTAGGGTTAATAGGATTATGTGGCTCACTAATTACATTAAGTGGATTACCGCATTTATTACAATACTTTTCATTATGTTCTACTGGATCACCACATTTATTACAAAACATACACGCTCTCCTATTCTTATAAATAATAATAACATATCTAATTAAAAAATTATATATACTTTTAATATTTTTTTTATTAATCATTAAACTATAAATAAATAATCAAGATCATTTTCATTGAATCTGCTAACTATAATGCGATTTCATAAAAAAATTATCAGCTTATACTGATAATGATTTTTACATATTATTTAATAGTTTTATTTATATATATTGAATAACTTACTGATATGATTATTAAAAAAAATGGACCAAAATATAGTAAAGTTTCACTTTCTAAATTGAAAATAGATAATGAATTAATAAATATATGTGTAATTATACAAGGAATTAATGATTTACTCTTATGAAATATTGTAACAAATAAATACCCAATTGAAATTGCATATCCTATTTGCATTAGTGTAGGAATTAAATCCGAACCATTTAATAAATTAACAATATGTCCTATTCCAAAAGTTAAAGAACTTACTATTATTGCTCTTTTAATATTTTCCTTTTCCATCATTTTAAACAAGAACCCTCTAAATATTATTTCTTCTATAAATCCAATATTTACCATTGTCAATATATAAAATAGTATTTCATTGCTAGAATTATTAACATTAATACCATTCCATAAGTTTACTGAAGCTATTAACATCAATGGGACAAAAAACAAATACTTTCTAGAATTTTCAACTTTTTTTATACCATAATATTCTACTCTTTTTAATACAATCATTAATAAAATCAAGATTATAGAAAATATAGTATTAATAATTAAACTCCTATAATCAGTTAAACCAAAATTCTGAATGCAGTATGAGTTTATAATTACATAAGCTACTATTAATAAAATACAAAATAATGTTTCTTTCTTTTCAAATATTTTTTTCGTTTCTTTCTCCAATCATCTTTATAAATTCGTTTTTTTGGTTTGTTTTATTTTTCTTATAATTTTTACATGTCAAAAGATTTACCTATTATTGCTCATCTTCAATAAAAAATCATATCTAAAAATCTAAAGTTTATCTATTTTTCTAATAAAATCATTTGAATATTTATACCACTTATATATTGCTTTTTTCTTTTCACAATATTTAATTTAATCATCATTATTAAAGTATTTATGATTTTGTTTCCATCTAGATATTGTCCTATTATAACACACATCTATATCAGTTCTAATTATAATTATTGTCCCTTTGATTATTTTTACATCATTTAACAATGAAATTGTGCACAATCTATAACTATAGTTTTTTTAATATCTTTGCAATATTCCAATATTTCATTATATATTAAATTGAAATCATCAGCTAAGTTTGGTAATTTATTATATTTTGAATATTTTGTAAGTTCAAATAATTGTTGCATTACATAAGACATTTTTCACTTTAATAAAGTGTACATTTTTATTTTCATATATTCTCAAATTATTTCTTTTAAAAATTAGTAGATCAAAAGTGTGTTTTGAAGATTTGAGAAAAGAAAAACTCGTGTTTTCACTTATCCTACTTAGATTTGCGAGTTATTTACCATGACAATTTTTATATTTCTTACCACTGCCACATGGACAAGGATCATTTCTTCCAACCTTTTCTTTCTTTTTTAATGGTTGTGATTTAGACTCTTTGCTATTATCAGAAATTGGTTTTGCTACTTCTTTTCTTTCAGTATTTTGTTTTACTTCAGCGCTAATTAAATAAGTAGATATTTCTTGATTGATTTTATTTAGCATATTATCGAATGTTTCGTATCCTTCTTTTATATATGCTTGTAGAGGGTTTTCGTTAGCGTATCCTCTTAAACCTATACCTTCTTTTAAATGATCCATATCATTAATATGTTCCATCCAGTGTGTATCAATAACTCTAAGGGATATTGCTTTTTCAAAATCATTAGTTATATCTTCAGGAATATCTTTTACCTTATCTTCATAGTGCTTTGATATTACATTAAATATTACTTCTTTTACTTCATCTATAGGTTTATCCTTGATATCTTTATCTTTTAATATATTTTTTCTAATTATATTTTTATTAACGTGGTTAGCTAACTCCTTATAATGATCTATTAACTCCTTATTGTCATTATCTTTATAATTTTCTGTTGTATTAATAAAACTTTCAACCATATTAGATACATTATCTTTTAAAATACTCATTACTCTTTGTCTAATTGAAGATGAATCAATAATCTCATTTCTAAGTGAGTAAATTATTTCTCTATGTTCATTCATAACATTATCATATTGTAACAATTGTTTTCTAGTATCAAAGTTATTTCCTTCAACTCTTTTTTGAGCAGATTCTACAGATCTTGTAAAAATTTTACTTCTAATAGCCATATTTTCATCTAATCCCATATTTTGTAACATGTCTTTTAATCTATCTGTTCCGAATTTAACCATTATGTCATCTTCTAAAGATATAAAGAATTGTGTTACACCAGGGTCGCCTTGTCTACCAGCTCTACCTCTCAACTGATTATCAATACGACGAGCTTCATGACGTTCCGTACCTATTACACATAAACCACCCAAATCGGTTATACCATTACCTAATTTAATATCTGTCCCACGACCAGCCATATTAGTTGCTATTGTAACAGAACCATTTTCACCTGCTTTTGCAATTATTTCTGCTTCTCTATAATGATTTTTAGCATTTAATACTTCATGCTTTATTCCTCTTTTATTAAGTAGTGTACTAACTAATTCGCTGGTTTCTATTGCAATTGTTCCAACTAGTATAGGTTGCCCTAATTTATGTCTTTTTTCAACCTCATTAACTATTGCATTAAATTTAGCGTTTTTTGTTGAGTATAATAAATCAGCCAAATCTTCTCTTATTATAGGCTTATTGGTTGGAATTTGCATTACATACATATTATATATATTTCTAAATTCTTCTTCTTCAGTTTTAGCTGTACCAGTCATACCAGATAACTTTTTATACATTCTAAACATATTTTGAAAAGTAATTGTTGCAAGAGTTCTAGTTTCTTCTTGAATTTTAACTCCTTCTTTTGCTTCAATAGCTTGATGTAATCCTTCGCTATATGCTCTACCTCTCATTAAACGACCGGTAAATTGATCAACTATTATTATTTCTCCGTTATCAACTACATAATCAACATCACTTTGCATAGTATAATTAGCTTTAAGTGCTTGATTAATATGATGAACCAATCCCGCATTATTTATATCATAAATGTTATCTAACTTAAAATATTTAGCTGCTTTTTCATTACCTTCATCAGTTAAAAGTACACTATTAGTTTTGTCTTCTATAGTATAGTCTTTTTCTTTTTTTAATGTTTTAACAAATGAATCTGCAGAAATATATAAGTTCATTGATTTCATTGCACCACCAGATATAATAAGTGGCGTTCTTGCTTCATCAATCAAAATAGAGTCAACTTCATCTAGTATTGCATAATTAAGTTGTCTTTGTACTCTGTTTTTTGCTTCTACTACCATGTTGTCTCTTAAATAATCGAATCCCAACTCATTATTTGTAGTATATAAAATATCTTTGCTATATTGTTCTTTCTTTTCAGATGGGCTCATTTCTCTTAAGTTTAGTCCAACACTCACATCCAATAATTCAAATATCTTTCCCATCCATTCTGCATTTCTTGTTGTTAAGTATTCGTTTACTGTTATTACATGAACCCCTTCTCCGGTTAATGAATTCAAATATGCAGGCATTACAGTTGTCAAAGTTTTACCTTCACCGGTTTTCATTTC
>CAYXGK010000013.1:10881-13775 GCA_964464565.1 uncultured Muribaculaceae bacterium
TAATGTATAGCAATTCCACCAAGTAACTGGCAGTAGAAAGGTTTCTCACCAATTGCTCTATATGCCGCTTCTCTTGCATTTGCAAATGCTTCTGGTAGTAAGTCATCTAAAGTTTCTCCATTTTGGATTCGTTCTTTAAATTCTTTTGTTTTTTCTTTTATTTTATTATCAGAAATTTTAGAAAATTCTACGCTTAATTCTTCGATTTTATCCGCTAGTTTTCCAAATCTTGTCATTTCTTTATATTCGTGATCAAATAGTTTTTTTAAAATGTTCATAAATTCACCTCATCTTATATTTTATCAAATATTACCAAATAATTAAAGGTTATCAACGTATTCTTTATACTTATTTCCTCTTTCTTCAAAATCTTTAAATTGATCCCACGAAGCAGATCCGGGACTAAGTAATATTACATCATTTTCGTTAGATAATTCATATGCCTTTATTGTGGCCTCTTTTAAATTATCTACTATGTCTACTTTTATATTAGAAGACATCATGTCATTATATATTTTTTTCCTATTTTCTCCGTAACAAATTACATGTTTTATATTTGTATATTCTTTTAATTCTAAAAAAGATTGCCCCCTATCTAATCCGCCCAATAATAATATTATAGGATCTTTAAATGAGTTTAGCGCTATTTTTGTTGCTACAACATTTGTTGATTTGGAATCATTATAAATTAATCTACCATTTAGTTCTTTTACAAACTCAATTCTGTGTTCAACACCATTAAATTCATTTAATACTTTGAATATGTTTTTATCAGATATATTAAAAATTTTTGCCACTAAAATAGCTGCCATAATATTTTCATAATTATGCTCTCCTTTAATTCTTATATCTGTTGTATTAATTAAAAAATTATTCTTATAATATATATTGTTGTTTTCTAAGTAAATATTTGTTTTATAGATTTTTGAAAAATATAATTTTGTTGAATTTATATCATTTGTAATATCTATAACATCACTCGAATCGTAATTAAGGATTGAAATATCGCTTTTTGAGTGATGGTTAAATATTCTTTTCTTAATATTTTTGTAATTTTCGTATGTTCCAAGGTGATCTAAATGAGCCTGAGATAGATTTGTTAATACAGATATATTTGTTTTAAAGTTTTCTACATTTAATAATTGTTGAACAGAAATCTCCATTAAAACAATGTCGTTTGGTTTTATTTTATTTATAAAAGATATTAACGGATATCCAATATTTCCTGTTAAATGAACATTTTTATATTGCTCTTTTAACAATTCATAGATTAATGTTGTTGTTGTTGTTTTTCCATTACTTCCAGTAACTCCTATTAAAGTTACATCTTTTGGTAATAAACCAAAAGCCAACTCCACTTCATTAATGACTGGAATATTAAATTCTCTAGCTTTTATTACGTATTTATGTGATTCTTTAATTCCTGGATTTTTTACTAATATATCGATATTTTCTGTAAACAATTCATCAGGATGACTTCCTAAAAATACATTAACACCCAACATTTTTAGTTCTTCTATATGAGATAAATCTTGATTTGCATTTTCATCATTTATTATAACATTATTATTTTCTGCTAATACCCTAGCGGCTTCATAACCGCTCCTTGCCATACCTAATATAAAAATATTTTTATTACTAACCATATAGGCCTCCTTTATAATTATATACTATTTGTGTAAAATTAGTTTGTTTTTTAACTATATTATTAATTATTTGATATAATAATAAAAGATAGAGAGGTTGATTAGATGAGACTTGTAGAAATAAAACAAAGACAATTTGATGAATATGCAATTACGCACAAGAACAGAAATCTGTATCAGACTTCTCAATACGGAGAATTTATGTCTAGAAATGGATATAAAGATTTTTATTTGGCGCTAATGGATTATGACGGAAAGATAGTTGCTGCTTCATTAATATTAATAAAAAGAGTATTTCCTAATTTTAAAGTTGCGTATGCGCCTAGAGGTTTTTTAATTGATTTTTATGATTTTGATCAAATTAATACATTTACTTCTATGATTAAAGATTATTTAAAAAAGAAAAAAATTATTTCTTTAAAGATTGACCCACCAATAAAATATGTTGAAAGAGATAATGAGGGAAAACCTTTAATAAACGGATCAAATAATATGAATATAATAAATTATTTGGGTAGTTTAGGTTATCAACACAATGGATTTAATTTGTATTTTGAAAACACTCTTCCTAGGTGGAATTCTATAATTACACAAGTTAATGATCCGCAAAATATAGTTGAAAATTTTGATTATAAAACAAAGGAACTAGTTAACGATGCCAAAAGAAAAGGAGTTGTAGTTTTTAAAGGAAAAAAAGAGGATATAAAAACTTTCTACAACCTTATTCCAAAAGACAAAAGATTTAATTATTATTATAAATTGATCAATATATTTGGCAATTTTAATATGTTAGACATATTTTTTACAAAAATTAGTTCGGATTTATTTTTAAAAAATAGTAGAACCTTATATGAAAAAGAATTAATAAGAAATTCTACAATAAATGAGGAAATGCAAATTAATGATAATAGGGCAGAAGTGCTAAACAGAAAAATGGAATCTGATAGATTATTGGGAATATATAAAAACGATGTCACTAATGCTACAAAGTTATTCAATGTTGATAAAGATTTGATTCTTTCTACCTGTGCTGTAATTAAATATGGTGATGAAATTTTCTTCTATGTTGATGGAGTTGATGAAAATTACAAAGACTTTTTTCCAAATCACTTGATGTACAAAGAATTAATTGAGGGTTTTGCAAAAACAGGATTTAAAAAATTTAATCTTAATGGTATTAGTGGAGATTTCAATCCTAAAAATAAATTTCATTACTTATATTCATTTAAAAAAGGATTTAATCCTGAA
>CAYXGK010000014.1:0-13547 GCA_964464565.1 uncultured Muribaculaceae bacterium
AACTGGTACAGTTTTCGATTAAAATATGGCACAGTTTTCGGTTGACAAATACAATAAGATCTTGGTTTTAATATTAATTTTTTATATAAATCTACTATTTCACTTTCCTCTAGTTGCCTTTTCCCTTCTGATCTATTTGAAGAAAAAAGCATATCTGCTTTAATTAATAAAATGGAGATTGCTACTATTGTGACTATATATAGTGGAAATAATAAAGACCCCAATTTATTTTGAAAATCCAAAAAAAACTGAGTTGTAATGTCGAATCTCATTATAAAAGAAATCGTTGCAATTAATAAGACAAAAATCATAGCAAGATATGCAATCATTGCATGCCCTTGGCTTATCGTGGTTAATTTAAAAAGACCATAATTTTTGCTAAGCCTTTTACTGATGTATGAACTTTTTTTATGATCAATTTTACTGATTAATTGATACAGAAGTAATTTGTGTATTTCCGGGGGATGATCCGAATTATTTTTCGATTCTAGATGGCTCCATAGATTTACTCTGCAAAAACAATATTTCTTTTCTGGGTGGCATTTAAGTTTCTTGTTTAATAATCCTATTAAACTCGATTTCCCACTACCAAAACCTGAAATGATTGCTATCATTTGGGCGCCTGAATGAATAGCCTCTTCTAACTTATTTACATAAGATGTAACTCCTATCCAGTCAGACTCTGCTTCAGAAATAGGCTGATTTATGAAAACTAATTTTTCATTTTGAGGCTTTTTAATATTCTTCTTGCAAATCGGCACTTTTTTCACCTGCTAAATTGTTTATATGAATCCCTTGGCATGCTTTCTTATGTTATATATCATAGTAAGCTAAAAATAATTTTTAAAATAGCCTAACTCTCATCGTCCTTATTAACCATATATTTAGATTAACACAATATGTTGTACTCTTTAATTTAAAAGTACACCTTATATAGCGCTGCTTCAATCGTACAATATTCCCTCAAATATGTCAAACTTTTCATGAAATGAATTAAATTGTGTAACATAAAAAAGTTGCCGATTAATCAGAAATATAGAACTACATTGGAACTACATTGGAACTTTTTCTTTTGGGGAAAACTTAAAGTCAAATTGCAACTAAGCTTAACGTATCACAGGCTGCCGTAAAAAAATATATTGATTGGCTTAGGAAAGAAAAGTATTTAAATACTACAACAGACCCTATAAGTTCTAAAGATGTTTATGTTACCTTAAAAGTTGTACCAGATACCGGTCGAAAAATAGGTCACCTTAATCAATAAATCCTGTAAGATTAAGTTGATAAGACTATTGGTACATATGCTGAAACAGACTGGACTGATGTATACTTTTACCTTAAAGGAATAGAAAAAAAGGCACATATCTTTGTGATGAAATTAAAAGGTTCCGGAGGGTTTTATGCAATAAATACCATGCCATGAGTAAATTATTCAGGCTCAACCCCACACGTAGTAATAGCTACCGGCAACATTGTATCTATATAAAGCTCAGTAAGTCTCTCAGGTGACGGGCATTCAGCAGCAATATTAGAAGTTATTATTGAATAAATACTATCATAAATTTCTCTATGCTCTGGAGGGAGATCTCCTACAGAAACCCAGTTTAGTACTGCACCTTTGAAATGCAATCCTGTTGCCATTGCATCAGCAATAATCTTATAAGATTCACATGATTCAAAAGGATGCCTATCTGCTCCGTAAAAGATACAATCCTGATATTTATCACCTGCAAACTGGGCGTATGTAATATCTATATTAAGTTGTAGTTCATCCATCCATAACCAAGAATGACCCCTAGGCGAATAACCATTACTGAAATTAGGATCCATCCATATTTTTAGTTTTAAAGGTATTTTATCGACATATCCCAGAAAACTTCCTAGTAACATTGAAGCAAGCTTGCCATCATGTTCTGGGTATGTGTTAAACCACTCCTGTACTTCCGGAACATATTTCACAAGTTCTTTGGAAGCTTTTATTTTCTCAATCGCTTTTATAAAATAAATTGTCCTTACTGCAAATGAAGTAATCATGTAATAGCGATGTACCCAAGGGGCAAAATGTTCTATCGAAATCGGTATATTAATAAATTTATTATAATTTGCGACACATTTATCATAATCGTCCAGATGCATGCAGTAAAAGCTTAGTCTTAGGTAGAATTCAGCTAGTGCATTATGATCCTCCAAAGATGGTAGAAATGCTTCAATTGTATTTAATTGTCTTCGCATCTCCTGAGGATTAGTAAGTTTATAATCTTTATCCAAGTTTTCTATACTGCATAGCTCGTCCATGATTGCCATACGGCATATATGTTCATCTACAAGCAAAGAGTTTTCATGATATAGAGAAATAGCATTATTTAAATATGATAAGGTTTTATTAAAATCATATTCACTTGTCAGTTTCTTTTGAAGTCCTGCCACTTCCTTGTAGCAAAAACACTTTTCTAAAATAGCCTCTTCCGGTAAATCCTTACGATATGACTCTAAATCCCCAACAGCTATACTCAGCATGTAATCATTAGCCATCTTTTTTAATTTAATATGTTTTTCTGCAATATCTCCATGCAAATCAATAAACAACAAATCAATGTCTTTAATTGCAATATATCTTGCCGGCATTGGTAACTCTTTAATTACTTCCATATTTTCTGCCAATGTGTTAAGGTATTTTGAAGGATTGATTCTAGCTGCCCATGCCATCCTTGCTGTACTTGAGGCAAAAACACATTTGTTTTCTTTGGGAAATCTTAAACTCATAATCTGTGAAAATGATTCTTCAACTGTTTTTTCTATGACTAATCTTTCAGTTCCTGTTTGACGAAGTAGCTCCATCTTTATATTAAAATAGGAAATACAATCATCTAATTTTCTTAAGTCAAGAAATGTTTTATATTCCTCCAAAATGCTCTCCCATGCATCTCCGTCCATAAATGTTTTGTTAAATGCATAGTTATAGTATATAGTTCCTATCACTTCTTTTTCTTTTATCTTATATTTCTTGTAATACTTAACCGCCGTATAGTAATAATCATCTGCTATCTTATAATTCCCCATACATACATGATTAACACCACGATTTGTAAGAATCTGAACATGTAAAAGTGGATCTGTATCAACTGTACATGCCTCTTCCGCTAATTTTATTTCTCTTGAAGCTTCTGCTATTTTACCCATAGAAAAATACTTTATATATTGAATAAAATGATAATAAGCCTTGTCATCCTTAAATGATTCAACGATGGCATCAACAGCACTGATACTTCCAAGTTTAATCAGTAAATACATCCTAAAACGCTTATATTGTTTCTTTTGTTTTGGAGTCATATTTTTGATGGATTGTGATTGCAACAAATTCCAAGATGCAATAATGTTATAGTTGATATTATTAGATTCAGCTAAATGCTTAATTCTTTTTAGATTCTGTTGAATAGAGAAGACTTTCCATAGGTATATAACAATGGAAGTACAAATTAACATAAACGAAAGGATGTAAAGTAAAATACTATTATAAAGTAATAAGTTAAAATTTAAAACTATTAGTCCGATAGAAATGAACACAGCGGCTTTTGCAACATAAACTGGGTACTTTTTATTCATCAGTCTTTGAATAACTATAAAGCAACTAATTATAATAGTTACTGCAATAAAAACAGGAATCATATAATCCGTGTCTTTTAAAATTTCTGATAAAACATCCTTAAAAAAACCCATCCGCTTCCATCCCTAATTATTCATTCAAAATATCAAGTTTACTTATTGATAAATAATTTTTAATACAGAGCTAAATTATATTAAGCTAATTAACACAATATGTTGTGTTGCACATTCTAAAGATACACCTTACATTGTATCATTTCGATTGTATAACATTCTTTCAGGTATGTCAAAGTTGGATAGGCTGCTTCCACGTATGGAACAGCTATATGGTAAAATACCAACATACAATCTGATTATCTTATAAACATTTGTTCTGATAATAATGAATTTGCCGAAGTGAAAAATTCATGGAAAGATTATTAAAAATACAATATTCATATTAATCATGTTCGAATAATAAGTTAAAATCATTAATCAAATGTGTAATTGATAATTCTTTTACCATTGTTGATTCTTTTAAGTCTTCTTTCCACAGTTTAATTAGACTTCTCTTAAAAAGTAAGGAAAACCTAATTAAGCCCATCCACAAATTGGGAAAGTCATTGTTTGATGATAACTTTAACAAACAATACTATCGGTACATTTATATAAATACTTCTCAGTATTATAAACCGGCACAATAATACTTATTTTAGCATTTCCCATTAGATTCCCCCCTTCCGGCACGTGTAAATATAACTTAGTTAATCTATTCTCTCCTCAACTTCCCTTTCACAACCTTTATAATCCAATTCACTTCATCAATTTTAAAGAAATAAATTATTACCGAATAAATCAACACTCCTACTCCTACAGACACCAATAATGCAATAAGCTCCGATAATGTGCCGTTACCCATCCTACCCGCTAGTCCCATATCCAAATAATAAACAACCGCACCCATTACTATAGACGCTAATAAAGACTTAACACCACATTTGACAGAGTCTAAAAAACCAAAATGTCCAATTTTCTTTTTCAACATATATAATAAAAACATCATTGTGATAATAGATGAAATAGAAGTTGCCAAGGCTAATCCTCTGTGTGCCATAAATCTAATCAATACTAAATTAAATATAATATTCAATCCAAGAGCAATAAAACTGTTTATCATTGGAGTCTTAGTATCCTGTAAAGAATAATACACTTTGCCTAATAAAGATTTAACCGCCGAGCTTACCAATCCTACAGAATAAAAAACCAAAGCCCCTACAGTCATATAAGCAGCAGTAGAGTCAAAGGCACCTCTTTCAAAAGCGACTCTAACTATAGGTCTTGCCAATACTATTATCCCTACTGTAGCCGGTATAGTTATAATCAAAATGACATTTATGCCACGAATTATTATTTTTTTTAATCCGTCATAAACTTCCTTATTTGCTTCCTGTGACAACATAGGAAATATCACAGTAATAATAGCAGAAATAAATATACTCGTTGTCAACTTATCCAATCTATTCCCATAATTAAGGGCAGAAATACTCCCCTCTGCTAATGTAGAAGCCATAGATTTATCTATTATTTTATTAATATCACCAATGCCCGCACTAATAAATACAGGGGGAATTAATCTAACTATCTTGTTCACATATCTATCTTTAAGATCAAACATATATTTATATCTAAAATCCGTTTTTCTAATATAAAATATCTGAATTAGTATCTGTGACGCTGTTGCCAATAAAGATGCCACCATTAATCCTCTAATATCAAAAAAGCTTGCCAAAAATATTAAGAAAAAAATATAAACAAAATTAAAAGGAAACATTGCAATAGCAGATTCGGTAAACATTAATCCGCTTTGCAAATATCCTCTAAAGACCCCCTGTATACTTGCAAACAAAATAGCTGGCAATCCTATTCTCATCAACAATACTGTTAATTCAAACTGTTCCCCTTCAAAACCAAATGCAATAATTTTAATAACATATGGGGATAAAATCCATGCTAATATAATTGCTAATAAAGATAAAAAGAAAACAATACTCAGCAAATTATTAGTATGGTTCTTTTTCCCTTCTTTACCTTCTTTGGCTTCAATTTCAGATAATACCGGAATCATAGTAGTATTTAATGAACTGGTTATAAATGCTGTAAATAAAGATATTGCTGTTAAAGCAATAAAAAAAGTATCTGTATTAGCATCAGCTCCATACTTTGCCGCAATTAAAATTTCTCTAAAAAAGCCAAGAAGCTTACTACAAATAGTAAAAAAAATTATAATAGCAACAGACTCAGCTGCTTTTTTTGATTTTGACAAAAATATTCCCCCGCTTGTTTTTTATAATGATCAAAACACTACAATATATATTTTTGTTGTCATTTATTAGTCTTAATTAATTTTCTTCAATTTTGCTTGCTTCTAGTATTTCAATATAACCTCTTATTTTTGCATCTAAGCTATTAATATTCCTAACTATATCGTATTTTAGAATTCTTTCTATAATAAATAATGTTAAATAATAAATTTTATCGGTATTGCAGTAAATAGAGGAAACAGACTCGAAAAATTTTGTTAAAATATTGTCAAAGCTTCCATTTGTATATTCCTCCAGCGGCTTACTGCTATCCTCATGGAAAAATTCAGCAAAGATACAACAAAATATATCATAGAAAAAAATACATACATCAGAATCTTCCCAATCAATTAGGAAAAATTCATTTTTATATAGAAGAACATTGCTAAAATTCATATCTCCATGACACATAATAGCAGGCCATTTATCATCAACCTTATTCGATGGGATTATTACATTGATTATTTTATTTAATCTAATGATCTGATTTCCTTTTACTTCTTTTAGTTCTTTTAACTTTTCATGCACTATAAAAAACCTATCTATTTGTTGATATTCGCTGTGTACTTGTTTTAAGTGCCCCATAAGAATTGCATTAACAGCTTGATATTTCATATGATAACTCCATCTTTTTACTGGCACATATATTAAAAACTTTTCCTTTATTACTCTTTCCTCGTCATTAAAACCTAAAATTGGTATATTAAAATATTCTCGGAAATACAAGTATGTATTTTTCATCTTATTATAATGCTCCGTGTCTCCAATGAAAGTAACCAGTGTATTATCATCAAAATTAAAAATTTTAATATTACCATTCCTGCTATATATTAAAAATTCACCGTTATATAGTTTTAAATTTAAATCATTAATAACCACTTTATTTAATCTATAGACAAATCTCTCTATCAGGATTAATACAGATTTTACATTAATTTTATGTAAACTAAATATGTTTCTTTCAATAATATCTAGCATCTGATAACTTATGGTTTTTTCTAAAAAAGAATATACTTTATTTCCGCCAGGCAAAATTTTGTAAGTACCATTTTTTAAATAGGTTTTATACTCATGCAGAACTTTTTTTATTTTAAAAATTCTATTAATTCTTCTACTAGTTTTACAGTAAGTCCTTTTTACAAAATTTCTTAGAATAATCGTGACACCACCCTCCGATAATTATTTGATTCGATATAATCCATTTGCTTAAGAGTTATCTTTTTGAATAAACTTGTTCTTCCCCCATACTTATGCCAATTGCAAAAATAAACCATTGAAAAAATGCCATACTCATATGGTTTTGTAGCAAAATTAATTCAAATGTATTATGGACTATTGAGGCTATAAAAAAGGAAGCAGATAGCCTAGTAAGTAATTCAATTCTAGATTTCCAAAACATCATCCAAATACTAATCAAAAGAATTAGAAAGCTCCCTAAACCTAAAATTCCATTTTGCACAAGTAATTGCAAATATAAGTTGTGTACAGACATGCCTGCTTCTATTAAGGCACCGCCACCGACTCCTGTTCCATAACCCCAAACCAGATTATCCTTTATTTTATCTAACACATTTATCCATAATTTTTGCCGCCCTGAATAGAGATTTTTCCCAAATGCTTTTTGACTAAATTCTTGAATCTTCATAGTAATTGAATTTGGATTGGAAAACCAATTAATATAGATATTCATGAATAGAAAAACTGATATAAATATTAATAATAAGAATATTACATACCTACTTTTACTCTTAATGATTTTATTCCAAGATAAGTAAACAAAAACCGCAGTCAGTACCATTAGTATCACTGATCTTGAATTAAATTGAAACAACATCAAAATTAGAATGATTCCCATAAATATATATTTTTTTTTATGTTCTTTTATATAATATAAAACTAAAAAATATGTCATCAAGAATGGAAATAGAGTATACATCCTCCAGAATCTTGTATAATTTAAAACATTAATTTTTAGAAGAAAGAATGATATTATATAGAATATAATACCCACTCTCATAATTCTAAATTTACAAGCGCTATAGTCCAATAAAGAAAATGAAACAAAAAAGTTTATTAATCCCACGCCCTGTAAAAATGTCTTTATTGAGCTAACTTCAGGATAAATCAATACACCAGCAAAATAAAAAGTTAAAAATAATGAATAAGTTAGAAAAAATCTTAGATATATTTTTCTTCCTTTAAATAATTTTAATATTAAAGAAAAAGTGCCAATAAACATTAATGCACTTATTGTTATTATCCTAATTATCCCCAAGCCTTCAATATTATTAAAAACACTTATAAGTATTAATAGAGATGTCAGTTCTATTATAAAATTATCTTTAATCCTCATGTTTTATTCTCCACATAGTTGCAAAATAGATTTGTAACACTCCAATATTTTTAAAACCACATTATTAGAACTATGATACTTTACTACCCAATCATACTGTTTTCTAGATATTTCTTCTATAAATTTTTTATTATATAATATAGTATTAATTTCATTTATTATTTTGTCTGGACTTTCACATGAAATTAAAGGACATTGTTCTGGATAAAATTCATTATATTTAAAATATGATATCAAAGGTATACCTAACATCATAACTTCAAGCTCTGACACACCTATCCCTCCAGATTTTAATTGACCAATAATAATGTCAAATTGAAGCAGAAAATTATTGATGTCTTCATGTTTTACTTTATTTACATAATTTATAAAATCATACTTATTATACTTTTCTTTTTCTTTTCCAAAATTAATACAAGTGATTATAATTTTCTCTCCATAAATCTTCTTAATTTCCTTTAATGCTTGAAATGCAATATCAGCACCTTTTGCATCAGATAAAGAAGAAAAGAATAACAATTTAATTTCATTTTCCTTAATCTTATAATCCTCTTTCATAAAAACTTTAACTTTAACTGGATTAGGGATGAATACAGCATCTTCCCTAATTACTTCTACATCCTTTTTTAAATCAGGTGTACTATAGAATACTAATTGTGCTTTCCCCAATATATACTTCTTAAATCTTCTATAAATTTTTTCTTTAATACAATACTTTTTTGAAATATTAGATAACCCTCTTATATCCGAACCATGAACGTGCAGAATAAAACCTTTCCGTGCAAATAAAGCATAAAGGCTTGTAGGCAAATAGTGTACATGTATAATATCCGGTTTTTCTTCATGTACAAGCTTTTTAAACTTTATCATATTTTTAAAATGATTAAAAACACCCTCGCTATACCTTTCTCTTTCAAAAAAAATAGCATCTACGCCTTCTGTATTATTTAATGCATCTACGAGTGTCGTTGCAACAAAAGCAACATTATGTACATGTAAAATCTTCAAATAAAATTCTCCTTATTAATCATCTTTATAAAACTAATAAATTTATTATGCTTTATTGCAAAATTACCAGATACATGGGAACCACTTTCTACATTTTTAGTAACTACCGAACCAGCCGATACCTTACAGTTCTCTCCTATAGTAACAAGTGGAACAACGTTAGCCCCAATACCAATAAAAGTATTCTTTTTTATAGTCACAACCCCTGCTAACACAGTACCCGCCGTTATTAAGCAGTTTTCTCCTATCTTAACATCATGTGCAAAAAAAACACTACTATCTATTTTTGTATATTCTCCAACTTCTGTATTACCTCCAAGTGTACCTTTACAAATTACCGTGTTGGTATGCACTTCTACATTATTCTTTATTATTACACCACCTGTGCTATCAACTGCCTCATTTCTATTATTATTACTAAAATAGTAAAAACCAGGCGCCCCAATCACAGAACCTTCCCTAATAGTTACGTTGTCTCCTATTATAGTGTTTTCGTATATAACCACGTTCCCCATTATTTTAGTGTTTTTTCCAATTACAATATTTTTATTAGGTATAATAGCTGTTCTATTTAAATCAGCACTACTATCTATATAAGTCTCACAATAATTTTCATAGAAATCTGTATTCCTATTTAAATAATTATGGAAAATAAAAAAATGAGTACGAGGATTTTTTGAGGCTACGATTCCGCCGCTAAATACCTCCTTTACTTGTTCCAGTATATCGTCTTTACAAATAATACATGATATTTCATTATTTGAAATTAGCTCAGGTAAATATTTTTCATTTTCAATATACGACAATAAAACATTATCCCTTTTTAGGTTACCATTAAGCAAGGCAAAGCTATTAAATTGTCCATCCTTAACTAGCCTAATATCATTATTAACCGCTTTTTTTATCTCTGATAGATTAATTATCACTGTTACTCACCCGCCTTATCTATTATTCCTTTGCATAATTTTAAAACAGCCAATCCATTTTTAATACTTGTCTTAGGTGTATATTTATTACATATGCAATCATGAAAATGTTCCAATTCTGCAAAAAGAGGTTCTTTCATCGGAACATAAACTTTTTCTTGGATGTTTTCTTGGCTATATTTCGTTGCATATCCCACATCCAATGAAAATTTTGTCTTTCTTGTAATAACTATGGTTCTATTTAAATAATCTGCCACTATATATGCGCTTTTTGTATTAATTTCTACAATTCTTTTCTTATCTTCTGTAATTCTGCTTGCAGTTAATGATGCTATTTTAACTGAATCATACACAATAAGTGATTGAATATAATCATAGGTATCAGAATACACTTTAATCCCAGCACTTTTTATATCCTTTACATCTTCTCTTATAAACTCATTTAACAGATCTATATCATGTATCATTAAATCTAATGCAACATCTGTGTCAAATATCCTTTTGTCAAAAGGGCTAAGTCTGTGAATATCAAAAGATAATACTTCTTCCGAACCAAGAACTTTGATTAATTCACATGTTACCGGATTATACCTTTCTATATGTCCTACCATACACACAATGTCCTTATCTTGTGTACATCTATAAATCTCTTCTCCATCCTCAATTGTCAGGGCAAGAGGTTTTTCTATAAAGGTATTTATCCCGGCATTAATGAATTTGAGACTAATGCATTTATGCAATGAAGAAGGAACTGCTATTACAACCGTATCAATCAAGGCTAGCATCTCATCTAAAGTATTAAAATATTTAGTGTTATACAACTCCGCACTGCTTATTGCACTTTCCATATTTTTATCATAAATACCAACCAAATTAAATCTATCTGGCATGCTTTTTAACACTCTTATATGGTTTTTACCCATTTTTCCTGTACCTACAATTCCTATATTGCAGATCATAATTATCACCTTTTCCTTTATTAAATTAGACAATCCTATTAAGGGATGTTATCCCTCATAAGCTTTCAAAATAATTTCTATCGCCTTTTTACCTTCTTCTCCATTTACAAGCGGTTCTCTATCATAATTTATTGTATCTATTAAGTCCTTATATAAAGAAATATGACCTAAATTATCATCATCAGTATCTATGGTACCAAAATCCTTTTCATCTTCAAATAGCCATGTTTTTATTCTATCTCCAACTAAAACTACCGTTCCTTTTTCGCCAAATATGCTTAAAGATTCTTCAAGGTTTTTAGGGTAAATGCATACACTACCTTCAACGATTCCAACCGCTCCGTTCTTAAATCTTATAAGCAAAGCACCGAAATCTTCTGTTTCTATATCTCTAATAAAAGTATCAGTTTCTGAATGCACTCTCTCTATTTCTTCACCGAGCATCCACTGTAATAAATCTATGCTATGTATACATTGGTTCATCAAAGTACCACCGTCGAGTGCTTTTGTCCCCCTCCAATTCGCTTGTTTATAATAATTGTTATCTCTTGACCATAAAATGCGAGCTGTACCATGAATTAATCTTCCAAATCCCCCATCATCAATTACCTGTTTCAATCTTTTTATAACCGGGTTAAATCTTCTTTGACATGCAACAGCTATCTTTTTATTCTTCTTTTTACCCAATTCTATTATTTTATCAGCATCTTCTATTGATAATGCCATAGGCTTTTCTATAAGTACATGCTTATCATTGTTTATACAATCAATAGCTTGTTTTGCGTGATATCCGCTTATTGTTGCTATAGTAACTACATCTATGTTTTTATCTTTTAAAAACTCTTCATAATCTTTATATACTTTTACACTGGAATTCCCTACCTCGGATTCATATTGATTTTTCTTGTCTATTGCAAGTTCCTCTTCTATATCATAGACAGCTAATAACTCTGCTTCCTCTTTATTTTCTATTAAGGCATCTACATGTCTTGCAGATATTCTCCCACATCCAAGTATAGCAAATTTTATTTTTGACATCTTACACCTCTTAGTATATTTACTATTTTTTCGGCAGCTTTGCCATCTCCATATACACCTTTTATATAGCTTGTTTTTTTATTATCCATTACCCTATCATAAATACTATTTTCATCAACTAAAGTATTAAAGCCTAAATCAACTAATTCTCTCCACCCTGTATCAGGCATTATTACTATTGCTTGTTTACTCGCAAAGTAGGCTTCTTTTTGATATCCTCCGCTATCTGTTATGACTTTATAACATTTTTCTGTCAACCCCATCAGTTGCAAATAATCAATAGGTTCTATTATAGTAATATCTTTGATTAATCCTTCTAATCCAAATTCTCTAATTCTCTTTTTTGTTCTTGGGTGTATTGGATACACCACTTTTATCTCCTTAGATACTTTATTTATTTCTTTTAGAATCTTTTCTAATTTTTCTTTTTTATCTACATTAAAATCCCTATGCATTGTCATCATTACAAATTGATCCTCTTTTAAATTCAGCTCATCCATCAAAGAGTAATCAAATTTTGGTCTCATTTTCAAAAAAATATCATACATTACATCTCCGGTAAAATAAATACCTTCGTATATACCTTCTTTATTTAGATTCTCTGCCGCTAAATTGCTTGGTACAAATAGATACTTAGATAATCTATCAGTTATAACTCTGTTTATTTCCTCTGGCATATCTTTTGGATGTTGTCTAAGTCCAGCCTCTACATGGGCAACTTCTATTTTTAGTTTTGATGCAGCTATTGCACCTGCTAAAGTTGAATTGGTGTCTCCATATAGTAAAACTATATCAGGTTTTTCTTTCATCATCACTTTTTCAAGTTCTATAATCATCTTTCCGGTCATTTCACCATGATTTGATCCTTGTACACCTAAATTATAATTAGGCTCTTTCATTTCAAGTACGTCAAAAAATACTCCAGACATATTATCATCGTAATGCTGCCCGGTATGTATTACTACTTCTTTGATATCTTGAATTTTGTTCATTTCACTTTGCACTATAGCTTCTTTTACAAATTGAGGTCTTGCACCTATTATTGATAAAACTTTCATGTGTTTCTCCTTCTATAGCAATTCAATATTATCCCTGTTCTTAACATCTTTCATAGCATTTTTTGTGTCGAATATGTATATAGAGTTGGCTTGTACAAAATCATAATCGATATTTGTATGAGCTGTAGCGATTATTACTAAATCATAGGAATTTAGTGTTTCTTTATCTAAGTCATTAATGCTCTTATGATGTTCTTCTTTATAGCTGTATTCTCTTACATAAGGATCGTAGTAGTCCACTAAGCAGCCCTCTTTCGTTAGAC
>CAYXGK010000015.1:0-616 GCA_964464565.1 uncultured Muribaculaceae bacterium
ACGTTATTAATTTTATCATATATTAGTTTAATGTGCAAGTAAATTATCTGGTTCTAGAAGGTTTTTCTTCAATTTCTTTATTTTCTTCTTTTTTTAATAATTCAATTCTTATTTCATTAATAATTAGATTGATTTTATCTAGGACTTCATCTTTATAATTTTTTTCTAATATTTTTTCATAATTCTTTATTATCGATTTTAAACGTTCCGCTTCACCAAGAATTATATTTGCGTTATCACTAGTAGACTCTTCTTCAAAATAATTGATTGAGTTTTTCAATAATTGTAAGAGTTTTTTATCTACGTTTTTCTTTGCGATATCAGTTATAAACTCAGGATCCATAATATCCATATTTGTTACATTAATCAAGTCTGTTCTTTTTGCATTGTTTTTTGGATTAAATGAATAACCCTTTAATTTTGAAATTTCTTTTATTTTAAAACCTTTATTATTCTTAGATAATTTGTATTTGCTCTTATTTAATAGATCGGGTCTTCTTTCAATTGTTCTTTTTATTTTCTCGTTTTCTCTCCATTTATCTATTTCTTTATGATTACCTGATAATAAAACTTCAGGAACTTCTAAATTTTCAAATACTCTTGGTTTTGTATATGT
>CAYXGK010000015.1:626-13106 GCA_964464565.1 uncultured Muribaculaceae bacterium
ATCAGTAAATGAATCATATACATGAGATTCTTCTTCAATAACATCATCTAATAGTCTTACAATAGAATCGGTTATTACCATAGCTGGTAATTCACCACCAGTTAAAACATAATCTCCAATAGATACTTCTAAATCTGCTATCGAACGAATTCTCTCATCAAAGCCTTCATAATGCCCACAGATAATAATTAAATGTTCTTCTTTTGACAAATTTTGCGACATTTTTTGATTAAAAGGTACACCTTGTGGAGTCATCAATATTACTTTTGAATTTGATGTTTCTAAAGCCTTAACAGCATCAAATATAGGTTGGCACATCAATACCATACCAGATCCTCCGCCATATGGAGTATCATCTACTTTTTTATGAGAATCTGTTGAATAATCTCTTATATTATCTATATTTATAGATACCTTATTATTTTCAATTGCTCTTTTTAATATTGATTCTGTTTTAAATCCATCAAACATATTTGGAAATAAAGTTAATATATCTATTTTCATATTATTCCTCTCTTATATATATAATTTTATTTATATTATCTATATTCAATATAAATTCATCTATTAATGGAATCATTTTATTATCTTCAAGAACTAATATTTTGTATTTTTTATTTTCTATTATTTCTTTAACTTTACATTTGATATTGTTAATATTTACAGAATAATTTACAAAATTTTCAACTAAATAAGGAGTATCAATTTTATCTACATAAACATTGTTTCCTCTTAAATCTATTATTTCTTTTATATCGTTTATGCCTTCTAAAGTAACCATATTATATGTTTTGTGTACTCTATGAGTTAATATTTTATAAGGGGTGGATTTTATGTATATTATATTGTTTGGAACAAAAACTAAATCTTTTCTACTAAAATCTGATTTTATTTTTATTTCGCCTTTTAATCCATGAGTACTTATATATTTACCAACATATATCATATTAATCCTTCAATTCATAAAGCATTATTGAAGCAGCAACAGATGCATTTAAACTTTCGCAATCTTTATTCATATCTATATAAATAAACTTATCACATATTGATTTAATTTCTTCTCTAATACCTTGTCCTTCATTTCCGATTATTATAACATTTTTATTTTTAGATTCAATTGTTTTTATATCATTTCCGTAATTTACATCAGTTCCATATATTGTAAATCCATCTTTTTTTAATTCATATAATATATTCATATCAGCTACAATTACATTTTGCTTAAATAACATACCTTGTGAAGCTCTAATCACTTTATCGTTGTATAAATCTACTGTATCTCCACTAATAATTAATGTGTCCAAATTAAAAGCATATGCACTTCTTATAATTGTACCAAGATTTCCTGGGTCTTGTATATTATCCAAATAAAGAATTTTTTCACCAATTACTTTTTTTTCTTCCTTTTTATTTACAACTCCAATTATATTTGATGGGGATTCTAAATTGCTTAAATATTTCATTACTTTATTTGAAACATATGTCTTTTTTATATCTATTTGAATATCATTATCTTCTAATATATATATTTCTTCTAAAAGATTAGAACTATAAGCTTCGTTTACTAAATGAATACCTTCAACCAGAAATTTATCATGTATATCTCGATATTTTTTATTTCTTAGTTTTTTTAATTCTTTAATTTTTATATTATCTACTGAGTTTATTATATTCATTCTTTCATCTCTCTTCTTAAAGACTTGTAATCTTTACAATATTTTTCTACATAATTCCAAAATTTATATGAATGATTAAATTCTATGAAGTGACATAATTCGTGTATTATAACATAATCTATATATTTTATTTCTTTTTTGATTAATTCTGAATTTAAAGTAATACTTATGTTTTTTCTGTTGCATACTCCCCATCTACTTGTCATTTTTCTTACCTTTATTTTTGGATAAGGAATGTTCTCTTCAAATTTATTATATACCTCTTCAACTCTACTCTTCAAAAAATCCATAGCCAAGTCTTTGTAATACTTATCTAATTTGGATTTATCTTTTATATATAGTTTATTATTGTATATTTCGGGTTTTGTTTGATTTGACAATACTACCACATCTATTTCATTGCCAAGATAATAGTTTTTTTTAGATTTATTTATTTTTTTTATCTGCTGCTCTAACATTTTATTTATTGATGCAGAATTATTTTCAATTAATTTTTCTATTTCTTTATCTTTGGTCCACTTATTTGTATATACATATATTTTTAAATCTTCTTTAACTCTAATATAAGTATTTTTATTATTTTTTCGAATTATTACTACTTCACTTGTATTAGTCATAAAAATCACCACTTTAATTATATCATATAAAAACAAGGGAAACCCTTGTTAAAATAAACTTAATTGACTAGTTTCAGGAATTATATCTAAAATACCCATTAAGCGCATATTGTTTATAATAGTTTGAGATACTCTAGCTCTATTTTGAAGATCTTCAACGCTTAAAAATTCTTTTATATTTCTTTCTTCTATTATCTTTTTAGCAACTATATCGCCTAATCCATCTATTGTAATAAATGGAGGAATTAATGTCTTTTTATCTTCATCTATTAAAAATTTAGTTGAATCAGATTTATATAAATCAACATTTCCAAATTTAAATCCTCTAGCTGTCATTTCCAAAGCACTTTTTAGTACATCTATAATTGCCAATTCTTTATTAGTTGCTTCATATCCTTTTTCTTTCAAAATAAAAATTTTTTCCTTTATCGCATTATACCCTTTTATCATGGTAACTATGTCAAAATCTCCTCCTCTAATAGAAAAATATGCAGAATAATAATAAATTGGGTGGTGCACCTTAAACCATGCTACTCTAAATCCCATCATTACATATGCAGTCGCATGAGCTTTTGGGAACATGTACTTTATCTTATAACAAGAATCAATATACCATTCAGGAACATTAGAACTTCTCATTACATCTACCCATTTATTCCAAGTTTCTTTATCTTTTGATGGTTTTCCTTTTCTTACAAATTCCATAATATCAAATGCATCTTTAGGCTTTAATCCTTGATATATTAAGTAAACCATAATATCATCACGACATCCGATTACATCTTTAAAATCAACTATATCTTTATCTATTAAATCTTTAGCATTACCAATCCAAACATCTGTTCCGTGTGATAAACCAGATATCTTAACAAGTTCTGCAAAGTTTTGTGGTCTTGTATCTTTTAACATTTCTATTACAAAGTTTGTACCAAATTCTGGAACACCAAGTGTACCTGTTTCACACTCTATTTGTTCTTTGGTTACTCCAAGAGGAGATGGTGACGAAAATATTTTTAACACCTCTGGATCATCAAATGGAATTGAATCTATTTTAATTCCTGATGAATCTTCTAACATTTTTAAAATTGTCGGATCATCATGTCCAAGTATATCTAGTTTTAAAACATAATCGTGTATTGCAGAAAATTCAAAGTGTGTTGTATACCAAGAACTGTTAGCGTCATCTGCCGGATATTGATATGGAGTAAAATCAAATACATCCATATAATTTGGAATTATTACTATACCACCTGGATGTTGACCGGTTGTTCTTTTTATTCCAATTAAGTTTTGAGAAAGTCTTTCTATTTCAGCTCTTCTTGGACTTCTACCCTTTTCTTCCATATATCCTAGCACATATCCAAATGCAGTTTTTTCTGCAACTGTTCCTATTGTACCAGCTCTATATACATATTTTTCGCCAAATAACTCTTTAGTATAGTCGTGAGCTCGCGACTGATATTCGCTTGAAAAGTTCAAGTCTATATCAGGTACTTTGTCTCCATTAAACCCCAAGAAAGTTGCAAACGGCATATCTTGTCCTTCTTTTTTATATTTTTCGCCACACTTGCAATTTCTATCTGGCAAATCGTATCCTGAAGAATAAATAGCTCCTAATAATTCACCATTTTCTTCAAATAAAGATTCTTTACAATTAGGACATACATAATGAGCGGAAAGCGGATTTACTTCTGTTATTCCCATTAATGTAGCAACAAATGATGAACCAACAGATCCACGACTTCCAACCATATAACCATCATCATTAGATTTTTTCACTAATTTTTGTGATATTAGATATACTATATCGTAACCATTACTAATTATTCCATTTAATTCTTGTTCAATTCTTTCTTCGACTATTTTAGGTAAATTTTTTCCATATAATCTATAAGCATTGTCATATACCATGTTCTTTACTTCTTCACTAGAACCTTCAAATATAGGTGTATATGGCTCTTTTTCATTCTTAATAATCTTTATATCTTCTATAGAGTCGCTTATTTTGTTTGTATTCTCTATTACAATTCTATTGCATAATTTTGAGTCTAAAAAATTAAAAGCCTCTATCATTTCCTCTGTTGTTCTAAAGTGAGAATCCGGAATCTCTCTAATATTCTTTTTATTTAATGAGTGTAATCCACCACCAGGAACTTTTTGATTAATTATAATTTCTCTTGAGATTTTATCTTTTCTATCTAAATGATGAACATCTCCTGTTGCAACAACTAGTATTCCTTCTTCTTCAGCTAAATTAATAATCTTCTCAACATGTTTTTTTAGTTCTTCTTCATTAGAAAACTCTCCTAATTGTATTAAATGATTATAATTTTCTAAAGGCTGTACCTCGATAAAATCATAAAAACGCATTCTTGATTTTATTTCTTCATTACTCAAACTTCTTGATACGGTAAATATCTCCCCATCAGAGCAAGCACTACCTATTAATAATCCTTCTCTATTATTTGTAATTTCACTTTTTAATATTCTAGGGGTCTTTTTTAAATACTTAGTATTTGCTTCAGATATCAACTTATATAGATTTTTAATACCTTCTTGTTTTTGAACTAAAATAATTGTGTGATAAAAATTACCAAATTTAAAAACATCTTCTTCGGTCATTAAATCTTTTAAATCATCAATTGTTTTTACTCCTCTTGCTCTTAATTTTAACAACATCTTTGATAAAACGATTCCTGTTGCCTTAGCATCATAATCAGCTCTATGATGATTTTCTTCATCAAATTCTACTTCATATCTTTTTGTTACAACAGATAAATTATGTCTTTGTTCTTCAGGATTTAATATTCTACTTAATTGCATTGTATCTATTATAGCGTTATTTAATTCACCTAAGTCATATCTTAAGTATACGCTAGATAAGAATGATCTATCGAATTTTGCATTATGCGCAACAAGAGGCAAATCTGAAATCCACTCTTTAAAATCCTTAGTTACTTCAAATTCGTTTCTACAATCTTTTACCATTTTATCAGTAATATTAGTAAATTTAGTAATTATAGGTGGTATAGGTTTCCCTGGATTAATTAATTCATCAAACGTATCAATTATAGTATCGCCTTTTATTTTAATGGCGCCTATTTCTATTAATGAATCCCCACTTGTTGCATTAAAACCAGTTGTTTCAACATCAAATACTACATAAGTTGAATCAATTAAGTCTAAAGAAGAACTACCAAATACTATGTTTACCTCATCATCTACTACAGTTAATTCGGTACCATATATTAGTTTAATTTTTCTATCACTACTTTTATTAATTTGCTTTTGTGTTGCTAATGCCTCAGGAAAAGCTTGAACACCATTTTTATCAGTAATTGCTACTGCTTTATGCCCATATTTATGTGCTCTTTTTATTAAGGCAGAAACAGATACAACGCTATCCATTTGAGTCATTAAAGTATGAGCGTGTAATTCAACTCTTTTTTCTTCAGAGTTGTCTTCTGTTTCATCAGTTTTGTGGTCTATTTTAAGGATACTCCTAATGTTTAAAACAATATCTTTAGTAAATGTATCATTTTTTGAATAACCGCTTATTTTAGCCCAATCCCCTATTTTAAAGTTGGACATTAACTTATTAAATTCGTCTTCATCCTTTGAAAAAATTTTACAATAAATACTATCAGTATTATCTGATATCTTCAAGGTAATAATTCTTAATTTCTTTGCCGGTATTTCTTTTACATCAATGCCAAATAAATAAGCTTCAACTATAACATCATTATCCTCAGATACAATATCTTTAATAAAATAATTAATATTCTTTTTTATTTCCATGCCAAATACTAAAGGATCTTCTTTTTTAGTAGTTTCTTTTTTTACATTGTTTTTTACTTCTGATTCAATTTCTTGTTTTATTTTTTCTCTCATTTCTTCATTAAATGATATTTCTATTTTATAATTAAAACCTGCAAGCTTAAAATTATTATATAAATCTTCTAATATCTCTTCGAGCTTTTTCTTTTCAGCTTTATTTGGTACTTCAATTATTATTTTATTATCCAAAATAAAAACATTATTATCCATTAAGGCTTTATATGATTTTTTATAATTATTTAAAAAATATTTATAATAATCATTTAACTTCTCAATTAATACTTTATTGTATTTATATGTAGCATAAACAACGTTTGCTTCGGTAAAACATTTAGGAAGTAATTTGCTAATTTTGTCATAAAGTTCTACATCTATAGTTTCATCTAACTCTATTATAAAATTCCATTCTTTTTTCGACTTATTTATTTTTAATTTTTCTAATTTTCCTAACTGAAAACAAGAATAATGAATATCCTCCAAGTCTATTTTTTCTAAAAGTAATTTTAATTTGTCATGCATATCTTTCACTTCCTAATAGTATATTCCACATAAAAATTATAACATATTTTTATAATAAAAAAAGGAATATTACTTCCTTCTTCTACCTCTTTTTGAATCTTCAAGTTTTTTTCTTTTTGATCTTCTAACTGCATTGTCTTGATGTATTTCTCTTTTTTCTTTTCTAGTTAATTTATTTTGATATTTTTTTGCTCCCTCTATAAATCTATCTTGTTTTCCTAAATTTTCAAAATCACTTCTTTTTGTAGAACTAACTTTTCTCTTTTTTTTCTCTTCATAAAAAGACTGTCTTTGAATTTCTCTAATCAAAATTTCTCTTTGATTTTTTAAATACGCATATTTATTTATTCCAGCAGTTTTTTCATCATCATCTTTTTTTGTATCCATTTTTTTAAGCATTCCATTTTCATATTTAGGATCTATTAATAAATCTTCATTTTCTCTAGATATGTTAGATCTATGAGTATATAGCCCGTTTCCTTTGTTATATATAAATTCTTCTTCTAAAGTTCCACCTATTCTATCTACATAGTTTTTACAAACATCAATTGAACTAAATTGAAGCATATCTATTAAAGTTAATCCATCATAATTGCCGCCTAAAGTTGTCTTATATCCACCAAATGATGTTTCAAAGCTAAGTATGCTGTCTTTAAATTGACCTACTGATTCATATTCACCAATAATATAAAGTTTTGTGTCAGAGTTAAATACTGTTTCACTACTTGGGTAAAGCATAGCATCAGCTTTATTTTCTCCATATATAAAATATCCTGTCAAATAATATTTGTCATTTTTATAGGATACGTCATTTAATGTAACTTTATTGAATCCCAATTCATTAACTTCCTGATAAATCATCATAGATTCAATTAAACTTTGATTACCAGTTGATAATGAATTTATTGATTTGGGGTCAGTTATACTTCTATAAAAAAACGAATCCTTAAAACATGATATTACTAAATTAGTTTGGTTTTCCATACTCCCCCTCTTTACAGGTAATTATCTTACCATAAAATAAAAAAAAGTAAAGAAAAAAGAGTTAAACTCTTTTATTCAATTTCTTCAATTTTTAAAAAATTAGTGTACTTATTTTGTTTTAAAGGAAAACCACCAGTTATAATAATTTTGTCTTCCTTGTTTAAATCTATAAGTTTTTTAGTTACTTGTACTGCACTATAAACTATTTCATCAGTGTTACTAAATTTATTTACAACAACAGGTATTACTCCCCAATTAAGAGAAAGTGAAGTTGCTGTATCTTTTCTTGGAGTTGTTGCAATTATTGGGCAGCAAGGTCTATGAGCACTTATTTTTTTTGCAGTATATCCAGATAATGTAGATGCAACTATTGCTCTTGCTTTTAGCATGTTGGCAGAATCAACTACACTATGAGATATTACTGTTGTAACATCCTTTTGTTCATTAGTTGTGTGTTTAATTAATACTTCATCATAATCCATTGAACATTCAGTTGATTCTATAATTCTATTCATTGTCTCTATTGTTTCAATAGCATAGCTTCCTACAGCGGTTTCTCCAGATAACATAACTGCATCTGCTCCATCTAAAACAGCATTCGCAACATCAGATACTTCTGCTCTAGTAGGACGCGAAGTTGATTCCATAGATGATAGCATTTCTGTTGCAACAATACATATTTTTCCTTTTGAATAACTTTGCTTAATTATTTTCTTTTGTACACTTGGAACAGATTCAAGTGGAATTTCTATTCCTAAGTCTCCTCTTGCAACCATTATTCCATCACTTACTTTTATTATATTTTCTATGTCCTCTATTGAACTTTTACTTTCTATTTTAGAAATTATTTGTAAATGTTCATTTTTTAGTCCTATTAACATGTCATTTACATCCAACACATCATTAGCATTCCTAACAAAAGATAAAGCTACAAAATCAGCATGTACACGAGACGCAAATTCTATGTCCTCTATATTGTCATCTGATAAAAAGTCAATACTTAACATAGAATCAGGAACATTTAATCCTTTATAGCTCTTTAGTTTTCCACCATTAATAGTTATACATTTAATATCTTCTTCAAGTATACTAATTACCTTTAATTCAATTAATCCATCATTTATTAATATTCTATCTCCAACATTAACATCTTTGTAAAGATTATTATAATTAACTTGAATATTTCCAAATTCACCATTAGAAGGTTTGTTAGTAATATTAATAATATCATCTTTCTCTATTACTACATCTCCAACAATTTCACCTATTCTTACTTCAGGTCCTTTTGTATCTATTAATATTCCAACATTAGTACTTAATTCTCTATTTAAAGATTTTATATGAGAGCAAATTTTCTCTGCATCTTTATAAGAAGAATGCGATAAATTAATTCTAAAAACGTCGGTACCTGCCAACATCATTTTCTTTATCATTTCTTTAGTAGACGACATCGGTCCTACTGTTGCTACAATTTTAGTTTTATTCATATTTTCACCAACCCTATATTATCATTATACATCAACTATTCTATTTTTGTTAATCTATTCTTTAAACCTGTAAAGCGAGATTGTTCTTGAATATTATTAACAGCATTAATCAATGCTTGTCTTTCTCCTACTAGAAGTAAATATTTTTTCGCTCTAGTAACTGCGGTATATATTAGTTTCCTATATAGCATTCTTGAAAATGATGTATCCATTGGAATTATTACTATATCAAATTCACTACCTTGTGCTTTATGTATACTAATAGCATATCCTAGTTTTATATTATCTAGATCTTGTTTAGAACACTCTAAATATTCTGAATCAAAATCAATTAATATAGAATTATCAATTAAATCAATAGACTCTATAATTCCTATATCTCCATTAGATATATCAGTATCAGGAATGTTTTTTGTTTGAAGTATTTTATCTTTTTCTCTAAATATATTATTTGTATAATTTATTTCTTTTTTACCTTCTTTTTTGTTAAATACATCTTGAAGTTTTTTATTTAAATTATCTATACCATTTATCCCTTTATACATAGGTGCTAGAATTTGAATATCTTTTTCATTAAATCCTTTTTCTATGTATTTATCACATATATCAACTACACATTTTTCTATATTATTTCTACTACACTCAATAAAATTATAATCACCACATTTAACAAAACAATTTTCACTTAATATTCCATCATTTATTTCATTAGCTAAAGATATTATATATGAGTCTTCTTTTTGCCTATATAGTTCTTTTAATTCAATCGTATTAATAACTTTACTATCTATCATATCCTTTAATACTTGACCAGGAAGAACACTAGGTAATTGATTATAATCTCCAACAAATACAATTTTTATATCATCAAATAATCCCTTAAATAAATTATCTAATAAAAAAACATCTATCATACTAGTTTCATCAATTATCAAAAATTTTGCATAATTTTTATTGTTTTCATTTACCATAAATTCATCAGTTTCTTTATTCCATTTTAAAAATTTATGTATGGTTGATGCATAAAAACCAGTTGCCTCTCTAATTCTCTTTGATGCTCTACCAGTTGGTGCGAGTAATACTAAATTTTTATTTAATTCATCCATAGAATAGTTATTGATACTTTTATATGCTTCTACTATGGCCTTAATAATTGTTGTTTTTCCTGTTCCAGGGCCTCCAGTTATTATTGTTATGTTGTTTTCAAGTGAGCTTATAACTGCATTTTTTTGCAAATCATTATACTTTATACTAAACAATTTTTCCAATAGATCAATATTATCATCTATATTTTTAATTTTAGATTTCTTCTTTTTTATTAAATAATTTATTTTATTAGATATTCTCAATTCCATATCATAATAAGTTTTTAAATAATAATTGTCATCTTCTAAAACCACTTTGTCATTTTCTATTAATTTATTCAAGTATTCTCTAATAGATTCTATGTCTATATTAATATTAAGCGCATTTAATAAATTTAAATATATAGATTCTATATCAGAATATGTATCTCCTCTTTTATAACAAATGTCAGAAATAGAATGTAATATCCCACTCATAATTCTTCTTTCATCTAATATTTCTATTTCTAATTTTATTGCTATTTTATCAACTAAACTAAAAGGAATTTCTTTTATTTCTACTAATTTGTATATATCACTGTCTATAATATTGTATGTATCATTACCATATTCTTTATATATTTTATTTGATTGATTAAAAGAAAACCCTAATTCTTGTAAGTAAATTATTATTTTGAAAGATGACTTCTCTTCTTTTAATATATTATATATTTCTTGTGCCTTTTTATCGGTCATGCCCGGTATCATTAATAAGGCATTATAATTATCTAATATTATATCTAGTGCATTATCGCCTAAGGCATTTACTATTTTTGTTGCAGTCCTAAGACCCACTTTGGGAAATATTCCAGATGATAAATAGGCAATTGTAGAACTTTTATCTTCCGGTAATAATTTCTCATAATTATCGACCTTTAATTGCGTTCCATATTTAGGGTGATTAACCAAATCACAATAAAAAACATAATCAAAATCTTCGTTTAAATCAACAAAAGATCCTGAAAATGTAATTGTTTTATTAATATAATCATTTAATTCATTAGAATCCGTATCTTTTACCTTTAATACTCCTACTGTGAAGCCATTATTACCTTTGTAAAATAAACTTCTTACTTCTCCTTTTACTTTCATAAGTCCCCCTTTAATGTTCTAATTTTACAATAGTACATCCCGGATTAAACATATCCAGTTTAAAATCAATAACTAAATTATTCTTTTTCAACTCTTCATGAACTGCTTTTCTTAATATATCTAAACCAATTCCATGTATTACTATAAAATATTCAATTTTTAATTTGTGATTTTCTTTTATAAAATCTATTAATCTTATTGTAGATATTTGTGCTGTTTCTCCGTGCAAATCTAAAATTGGAGCGTTAGACGCAATCAAATCAGTAAACATTTTCTTTATCTTTAATAAGAACATCTTCAAAAGGTGGAACAGAATTTCTAGTTCCTACCTTAGTTATTGAAAGAGCTCCCGTAATGTTTGATAATCTAATAGCACGTTCAAGCGGATACTTATTTGCTATAAAATAAGTTAATGCTCCATGGAAGAAATCACCAGCTCCAGTTGAATCTTTAACCTCAACTTTAATACTTGGAATTAATTTTAATATATTATTTTCTTTATATATTGTTCCTTTTTCTTCTAAAGTAATTATTACATTTTTAAAATCTTTTAACATTAAATCTAATACATTATTCATAGATACTTCATCTGTTATTTCTATTTTGGTATAATCTTCTGCAAATTTCTTGGAACAAGCAACATATGTAACTTTTTTACATAAATCAACAACTTTATCTGTAGCTCTTCCAGCATCAATTATACTTATTGCATTAGGATTTTTATTTAAAACATGTATTGATGCTTCATATTCTTGACCATCCATTAATATTACATCATATTTTTCATTAATCTTTTTATCTAAAACTAAAGTTTCTTCTCTATGTGTAAACACAGTTCTACTTCCTGTATTACTATTTAACAATATAAAAGCTAAAGTAGTATCTCTACCCTTATCTACTTCTATATGTTTAGTAGATACACCAACACTTTTAAATTCTTTAATTAACTTTTTACCTAAAGTATCATCTCCAATAGCGCCCGCAAAATGAGTTTTCATTCCCCATTTACCTAGCAAATAAGCAGCATTAGAACTAGGTCCGCCACCACCTACTATTTTTTCATTTACTCTATATTTAAAGTTCTCAACCGGATATTTATCCATAGGATAAGTTATATCGTAAGATACATTACCAATACATAAAA